>JAXHVL010000099.1:0-64271 GCA_034189225.1 Thermodesulfobacteriota bacterium | reverse complement strand
GAGTTCAAGGAAGGCGAAAATTTTAACCGGAGGAATACTTTGCGTATTTTGAGGATTAAAATTTGAGCCTGACGCAGAAATCGGGCAAAATAGCAATTTATGGATGGGCACTAACTACGGCGTAAATGGAAGTGGTACAAACGGAGCCTAATACAAATTTTCTCTCGCAAAGACGCAGAGATCGCAGAGAAAACAAAAGAATATTCTTGGCGATCTCTGCGTCTTTGCGAGAGGTAACTTTTACGCTGTAAGGAAAATAAAGACTTTTTACAAAACCATCAAACGATGAGGAAAGAAAAATGAAAATACTGAAAATTGACCATCTGGGCATTGCGGTCAACGCCATTGACCAGGACAAACCGTTCTGGGCGGAAACCTTGGGCCTTTCCTTTGAAGGCACCGAAACCGTCGAAGAACAGAATGTGACCACCGCCTTTCTGCCGGTGGGCGAAAGCGAGGTGGAGCTGCTGGAATCCACATCCCCGGACGGCCCGGTGGCCAAGTATATCGAGAAGAAAGGCCCCGGTATCCATCACATCGCCTTTCGGGTGGAAAACATCGACGAGGCCCTGGCGGAACTCAAGGAAAAAGGCGTCAAGCTCATCGACGAAACCCCGAGAAATGGCGCAGGCGGCGGCCGGATCGCCTTTCTCCACCCCAAGGCTACGGGGGGGGTCCTTGTAGAGCTTTGTGAACGATAAGCCGGATAATGATGGCTCCGTAAAACGTCCAATAACTGCGTTGCGCAAATTTTTCGTCGTTGCAGCGTACATCAATACGCCTCACTCCTCAAAATTTGCGGCGCCTTGTTCTTGAACGTTTTACGGAGCCATCTGAGGCCGATGTTGAACGCAATCGAGGATGCAAACATTTCAATCACGGGAAACGGAAAGTCTTTCCGTGCTTTTCCGTGTATCCCGTGTTGGAAAGGTGTCCATCCAGAAATTAGATATTTTGGTCGAGTCCAAGGAAGGCGAAAATTTTAACCGGAGGAATACTTTTCGTATTTTGAGGATTAAAATTTGAGCCTGAAGAAGAAATCGGGCAAAATAGCAATTTATGGATGGGCAGTAAAAAATGAATCAGGAGATAACATACCATGGCTGACACCAACAAATGGAAAGAGATCGCGGAAAAAGAGTTAAAGGGCAAGCCTGTTGAGTCCCTGAATGCCCAGACGCCCGAGGGCATTACCGTCAAGCCGCTTTATACGGCGGACGATCTTCGGGAACTGGACTTTACGGACACCATCCCCGGGGCCGAGCCCTTTGTGCGCGGCGTTCGGGCCACCATGTATGCCGGCCGCCCCTGGACGATCCGTCAGTATGCCGGATTTTCCACGGCCAAGGCTTCCAATGAATTTTACAAGAAGAACCTGGCAGCCGGTCAGAAAGGCCTGTCCGTGGCCTTTGACCTGGCCACCCACCGGGGATACGATTCCGATCATCCCCGGGTATCCGGAGATGTGGGCAAAGCCGGCGTGGCTGTTGACTCCGTGGAAGACATGAAGATTCTGTTTGATGAAATTCCCCTGAACAAGATGACCGTTTCCATGACCATGAACGGGGCGGTGCTGCCCGTCCTGGCGGCCTACATCGTGGCCGCCGAGGAACAGGGCGTCAAACAGGAAGACCTTCGGGGCACCATTCAGAACGATATTTTAAAAGAATACCTCACCCGGAACACGTACATTTATCCGCCCACCGAGTCCATGCGCATCGTGGCGGACATCATCAAGTATTGTTCGGACAACATGCCCAAGTACAACACCATCAGCATCAGCGGCTACCACATGATGGAAGCGGGCGCCGACTCGGTGCTCCAGACCGCGTTTACCCTGGCCGACGGCCTGGAGTATATTAACGCCGCCCTGGGCGCGGGCCTGGACATCGACGCCTTCGCCCCGCGGCTGTCCTTCTTTTTCGGCATCGGCATGAACTTTTTCATGGAAATCGCCATGCTGCGGGCGGCGCGCCTGCTGTGGTCGGAAATCGTGGGCCGGTTCAACCCGAAAAATCCCAAGTCCCAGATGCTGCGGACCCATTGCCAGACCTCGGGATGGAGCCTGACCCAGCAGGATCCCTACAACAACATAATCCGCACCACACTGGAATGCCTGTCCGCAGTGCTCGGCGGCACACAGTCTTTGCACACCAACTCGTTTGACGAGGCGGTGAGCCTGCCCACGGAATTTTCCGCCCGGCTGTCGCGCAACACCCAGATCATCGTGCAGGAAGAGTCCCAGGTCACGAAGGTGGTAGACCCTCTGGGCGGCTCCTATTACATAGAGGCCCTCACCGCCGGCATCGCCGACGAAGCCCGAAAGATCATCAAGGAGATCGAGGATATGGGCGGCATGGCCAAGGCCATCGAATCCGGCATGCCCAAGATGCGCATCGAGGAATCCGCGGCCCGGCGGCAGGCCAAAATCGACCAGGGGATAGAGACCATTGTGGGCGTCAACAAATACCAGGTGGAAGATGAGGCACCGCTGGATGTGCGCGAAGTGCCCGAATCCGTCCGGGAAGAGCAGGTCGCCCAGCTGAAAAAAATCCGGGAAACCCGGGATGAAAAGAAGGTCAAGGAAGCCCTGGACGCCGTTACCGCCTGCGCGGCATCCGACGGCAACCTTCTGGAAGCCTGTATCCCCGCCATTCGGGCACGGGCCACGGTGGGCGAAGTCACCGATGCCATCGAAAAGGTGTTCGGCCGCTACGTGGCCACCACCCAGTGCATATCCGGGGTTTATGCGGGCGAATTCGGCGACAGCGACATCATCGATTCGCTACGCAAACGAAGCGACGCATTTGCCGAAAAGCAGGGCCGTAAGCCCAGGATCCTTGTGGTAAAGATGGGCCAGGACGGTCATGACCGGGGCATCAAGGTGGTGGCCACCGGGTATGCGGATCTCGGCTTTGACGTGGATATCGGCCCCATGTTTCAGACCCCGGACGAGGCGGCAAAGATGGCCATTGAAAATGACGTTCACGTGGTGGGCGTCTCCAGCCTGGCCGCCGGTCACAAAACCCTGGTGCCACAGCTTATCCAGGCGCTCAGGGAACAGGGCGGCGAGGACATACTCGTGGTTGCCGGCGGCATCATTCCGCCCGCCGATTACCAGATGCTGTTCGATGCCGGTGTTTCCGCCGTGTTCGGGCCCGGGACCATGCTCACGGAATCGGCCAACGAGGTGCTCAAGGCCCTGGGCGTCTGATGCGCAACCACGGCATAAACGGAATAGAGAATAAAACCACATGGCAAACAAGTTCACCACCGACGATTACGTAAAGGGGGTGCTTTCGGGCGACCGGCGTATCCTTGCCAAAACCATCACCCTGATCGAAAGCAATCTTCAGGCGGACAAGGAGATGGCCAGAGAAATTCTGGAGCAACTGCTGCCCCATACGGGCAGTGCCATCCGCTTAGGAATTACCGGCGTGCCGGGGGTGGGCAAAAGTGTGTTTATCGAAACCTTCGGCACTTTTCTGACACAGAACAACAGAAGCGTTGCCGTACTGGCGGTAGACCCCACCAGCGCCCGAAGCGGCGGCAGCGTCCTTGGCGACAAGACCCGGATGGAAAAACTGTCCGCCGATCCCATGGCTTACATCCGGCCGTCTCCGTCGGGCACCACCCTCGGCGGTATTGCAGCCAAAACCCGGGAATCCATGCTGGCCTGCGAGGCCGCGGGTTTCGACGTGGTTATCGTGGAGACCGTTGGCGTAGGCCAGTCAGAAACCACCGTAGCCTCGATGGTGGATTTCTTCCTGGTGCTGATGCTGGCAGGGGCCGGCGACGAACTCCAGGGCATCAAAAAAGGCATCATCGAACTCGCCGATGCCATCGCCGTCACCAAGGCGGACGGCGACAACGTGGAGCGTGCCGAAAAGGCGAAAAAGGACTATGAAACCGCCCTGCACATGCTGGCCCCCCAGGCGTCAGTGTGGCATCCGCCCGTCCTGGTGTGCAGCGCCTTTGCCATGCGGGGCATCAAAGAAATCTGGGAGACCGTTCTCAACCACCGGCAAGCCCTTTCCAATGCCGGGGAATTCAGCGCCAAACGCAAGAAACAGGCGATCCGGTGGATGTGGGGCATCATTGACGCCGGCATCAAGGAAAAATTCATGGCCATGCCGGAAGTCCGGAAGCGGCTGCCCGAAGTCACCGCAGGGGTGGAAAAAGGGGAAATAACGGCCACTCACGGCGCGAACCGGTTGCTCTTTTATCTTGACAAACGGCTTAAAATATAGCAATTTTATAAATTTCGGATGCAATTGAATGCAGCAGGGAAATTTTCGCCAGCCCGCCCTTTTGACGGCGCTTCCGAGGCTCCCTGCTTTTTTTCGGCAAAACACCGAATCATGCAAATAAGGGGATACCTATATGAGCAAAACGGAAGACAAGATAAAGGAACTCCAGGAAAAAGAACAGGCGATCCGCCAGATGGGCGGCAAGGACGCCGTGGCCAAGCACAAAAGCAAAGGCAAACTCACGGCCCGCCAGCGTATCGAGGCGCTTTTTGATCCCGGCACATTCCGCGAACTGGACATGTTCGTCTCCCACCGCTGCACCAACTTCGGCATGGACAAGGTGGAGATACCGGCGGACGGCGTCATCACCGGCCACGGCCTGGTGAACGGCAGGCCCGCGTTCGCCTATTCCCAGGATTTCACCGCCCGGGCCGGCAGCCTCGGTGAAATGCACGGCAAAAAAATCGCCAAGGTCATGGATATGGCACTGAAAGCCGGCGCCCCGCTCATCGGCATGAACGATTCCGGCGGCGCACGGATTCAGGAAGGCGTAGACGCCCTTGCCGGCTACGGCGAAATCTTTTATCGCAATTCCATCTGCTCCGGCGTGATCCCCCAGATCTCGGCGATCATGGGTCCCACCGCCGGCGGTGCGGTCTACTCCCCGGCCATGACGGACTGGGTGTTCATGGTGAAAAATACCAGCTACATGTTCATCACCGGCCCGGAAGTGATCAAGTCCGTTACCGGCGAAGAGGTGACCTTCGAAGAACTCGGCGGCGCGGTGACTCATAACGAAAAAAGCGGCGTGGCCCAGTTCGCCTGTGAAAACGACAGTGATGCCATCGAGAACATCAAAAAGCTGCTCGCCTACCTGCCGTCCAACAACATGGAAGACCCGCCGGTGGTGGCCTCCGGCGATGACCCCTACCGGGAGGTGGCCGACCTGGACACCATTATCCCGGACAACATCAACCAGGCCTATGACATGAAAGCGGTCATCACTTCCATCGTGGACAACCACGAAATTCTGGAACCCCATGCCCTTTACGCCAAAAACATCATCGTCTGCTTTGCCCGGCTGAACAACCGTACGGTGGGCATTATTGCCAATCAGCCCAGCGTTCAGGCGGGGTGCCTGGACATAGATTCGGCGGACAAGGCCACCCGGTTTATCCGGTTCTGCGACGCCTTCAATATTCCACTGCTTACCATAGCTGACGTACCCGGCTACCTGCCGGGCAAGGACCAGGAATGGGGCGGCATCATCCGCCACGGTGCCAAACTGCTGTGGTGTTATTCCGAAGCCACGGTGCCCAAGCTACTGCTTATCACCCGCAAGGATTACGGCGGCGCTTACCTGGCAATGAGTTCCAGGCAGCTCGGCGCGGACATGGTCTATGCCTGGCCCACCGCCGAAGTGGCCGTTATGGGAGCCTCCGGAGCGGCCAACATCATTCACCGGAAAACCATCAAGGAATCAGACAACCCCGAAGAGACCCGGCGTGAAAAAATCGAGGAATACCAGACCTACTTTTCCAATCCTTACTGCGCCGCCCAGCGGGGATATGTGGACGCGGTGATTCAGCCCCGAAGCACCCGTCAGCGGCTCTGCGAGGCCCTGGAACTGATGTGCACCAAGCGCGAAACCCGGCCACCCAAGAAACACGGCAATATTCCGATGTAAACTTTATCAACCGAAGCGGTTTTTTCAGCCAGGGGTTACAACAAAACGGAGAAGATCAGCCATGAAAGAAGCGGACAGAAAAAAACGAAATGCCGCCATATCGGCAGCGGTCATGAGCTATATCAAAAGCGAGGCGGAAATGGCCGCGATAGAGGGTCTTGTGGCCGCCAACAAGGGCAATTCGCCGCTCGAACGCGGTCCGTTTGTATGCAAAAACATCTGGGGCGCGGACGCCCGCCATTCCCAGATGCAGAACCGGACCATGATGCAGATGCGGGCATTTAGTAGGAAGTGAGAAACATAAACGGAAAATTGATCACAAAACCTTACGATTCAACAGAAACGTATAGAAATTGGAAATTGGAAATTGGAAATTCAGATTTGTCCCCAATTTCTAATTTCAAAATTTCAAGCCTTCAAAAAAGACATGCAAAGAGCTTTAGACATACTATGGCCACTTTGATTCAATAACAAGATACTTAAGGAGACACCGACCATGAGTGATCATAATCAGGTAAAAATGACGACGATGAATTATGATAACGACCGGCCCAAGGCTGAGAATCCGCTGAAGATACAGGACCTCTCCCTGCGCGACGGCCACCAGTCGCTGTTCGCCACCCGGGGGCGCACCGAGGACATGATTCCGGTGGCCGGACTGATGGACGAGGTGGGCTACTGGGCCGTGGAAGTCTGGGGCGGCGCCACATTCGACACCATGCACCGGTTTCTGAACGAGGATCCCTGGGAACGGATCCGGACCCTGAAACGATATTTCAAAAAGACCCCACTGTCCATGCTGCTGCGCGGCCAGAACCTGGTGGGCTATCGGAACTATGCCGATGATGTGGCCAAGGCATTTGTGGAACGGGCCGCAGAAAACGGCATGGATATTTTCAGGACCTTTGACGCCCTGAACGACTTCCGCAATTTTGAAACCGTGGTGTCCATGATCAAGAAATACGGCAAGCACTTCCAGGGAACCATCTGCTACAGCATGACCGAACCGCGCCTGGGCGGCGAGGTCTATAACGTGGAATATTTTATCAACAAGGCCAAGGAACTGGAAAATATGGGCGCAGACACCATCTGCATCAAGGACATGGCCGGCCTGGTGGCGCCCTATGACATCTACGAGGTCATCAAGGCCCTGAAGGAAAACGTCAAGCCGCCCATCCACTTTCACAGCCATTTCACCTCGGGCCTGGCCCCCATGTCCCACCTCAAGGCCGTGGAAGCCGGGGTTGATATTCTGGATACCTGCCTGTCGCCATACGCCTACCGGACCTCCCACCCGGCGGTGGAGCCCATGGTCATGTCCCTGCTGGGCACCAACCGGGACACCGGCTTCGATATCAACAAGCTTGTGGAAATCGACCAGATCCTGGAACGGGATGTGATGCCCAAGTACCGCCAGTTTCTCAACGAGCCCAAGATGTCGGTCATCGACATCAACGTGCTCCTCCACCAGACCCCCGGCGGCATGCTCTCCAACCTGTTTAACCAGCTCAAGGAAATGGACGCCCTGGATAAACTGGACGACGTTTACAAGGAACTGCCCAAGGTCAGAAAAGACCTGGGACAGATTCCGCTGGTTACGCCCACCAGCCAGATTGTGGGCGTTCAGACCGTCAACAACGTGCTGTTTGACACGGGAGATGAACGGTACACGCGGACTACCGACCAGGTAAAAGACCTGTGCTTCGGCCTTTACGGCAAAACCTCCGTTCCCATCAATCCGGAGGTTCAGAAAAAAGCCCTGAAGGACTACCCCCGCGGGGAGGAACCCTTTACCGGCCGGCCCGCCGAGATTCTGGAACCCGAGATGGACACCGCCAGAGAAGAGGTGGGCGACCTTGCGGCGGACATCGACGATGTCCTGATCTATGCCCTGTATCCCGTGACCGGGAAAAAATACCTGAAGTGGAAGTACGGGTTTGAAGAGCCGCCCGAGTCAGTGCGGGCAAAGAGCCTGGAGCAGGCCAAGGCGGAACTGGAGCTCGTGGCCAAGGCCAAGGCCGGCCAGGTAGTGGAAAAAACCGACAAGCATGAAATCCCGGAAAAGAGCGACAACTTCCGGACCTTTAACGTGTTTGTGGACAGCGAATACTTCGAAGTGGGGGTTGATGAAGCCGGTGACTCCCCGGTCATCAGCTATATTCAACAGGCCGCTTCCCGTCTCGGCGCCGCACCGGCCCAGACCATGGCCTATGGCGCAGCACCGGCGGCGCCTGCCGCACCCGCAGCGCCGACGGCGGAAGCCACGTCCCCTGGTTCAGCACCTTCGGCACCGGCCGCGGAAGCCCCGAAAGAAGCGGCACCGGCCGCCGATACCGCCGGCGGCACCCCGCTTGTTGCCCCCATGCCGGGCATGATCGTCCGGTACCTGAAAAAGGAAGGGGACGCCGTGGAAAAAGGGCAAAGCGTCGTCATCCTTGAGGCCATGAAGATGGAAAACGCCCTGCCTGCGCCAGCCGGCGGCAAAATCCGTGCGATCAAGTATGAATCCGGCGATAACGTGCCAAAGGACGCCGTGCTCTGCGTCATTGAATAGAAAGGCCTATGCATGAAAATACACGAATATCAGACAAAAGAATTGTTTCGGAAATATGACATTCCCGTTCCGCAAGGCAGTGTGGCCGTCAGCGGGGAGGAGACCCGGGCCGCTGCCGAACAGCTGGGACGCTTTCCCGTGGTGGTCAAAGCCCAGATCCATGCCGGTGGCCGGGGCAAAGGCGGCGGCGTCAAGCTTGCCGCCAATGCGGAAGAGGCCAAAACCATTGCAGACGGGATACTCGGCAACCCCCTGGTCACCCCCCAGACCGGCCCTGAAGGGAGCCTTGTCCGCCGGGTGCTGGTGGAAGAAGGGCTGGACATTGAAAAGGAACTCTACCTTTCCATTATCACGGACCGGGAAACCGCCAGCATTGTTATCATGGCCAGCGAAGCCGGCGGTATGGACATTGAAACCGTGGCCGAGGAAACCCCAGAAAAAATCATCAAGGTCTACGTCAACCCCCTTGCCGGCCTTTATCCCTATCACTGCCGACAGGCGGCATTCGGGCTGAACCTGCCACCGGAAACCGTCAAGGCCTTTACCACGGCGGTTTCGGCCCTTTACCGACTCTTTGTCGATTACGATGCCTCCCTGGTAGAGATTAATCCGCTGATCATCACCGCGGACAAGCAGATCATGGCGCTGGATGCCAAAATCAACTTTGATGACAACGCACTGTACCGGCACAAAGACATTCAGGAATACCGGGATGTGGGCGAGGAAGACCCTCTCGAGGTTGAAGCTTCCAAGTATAACCTCAATTATATCAACATGGACGGCAACGTCGGCAACATGGTTAACGGAGCTGGCCTTGCCATGGCCACCATGGACATCATCAAGCTGGCCGGGGCCGAACCTGCCAATTTCCTGGATGTGGGCGGCGGCGCCAATGCCGAAATGGTGGAAAACGGGTTCAGGATCATTCTCAGCGACGAAAAGGTGAAATGCATCCTGATCAATATTTTCGGCGGCATCCTGCGCTGCGACATTCTCGCGCAGGGCATCGTACAGGCAGCAAAAAACACCGCCGTTGAGGTGCCCCTGGTGGTTCGCATGGAGGGCACCAATGTGGATGAAGGCAAAAAAATACTGGCTGATTCCGGGTTGAATCTTCATCCGGCCAAAAGCCTTAAAGACGCCGCCGCCATGGTGGCAAACATCGTTGGACAGGTAAACCCATGAGCATATTTGCAGACAAAAACACCCGACTGGTGGTACAGGGCATTACCGGCAAGGAAGGGGCCTTCCACGCCCGGCAATGCATGGCATACGGAACCGATGTCGTCGCCGGGGTAACACCGGGCAAGGGCGGCCAGGATATGGACGGTGTGCCGGTTTTCAATACGGTGGCCGAGGCAGTCAAGGAAACGGACGCCAACTGCAGCATGATTTTCGTACCCCCGCCGTTCGCGGCCGACGCGATTCTCGAAGCGGTGGACGCCGGTGTCGAACTCATCGTGACCATAACCGAGGGCATTCCCGTGCTGGACATGATGCGCGTCAAACGGGTGCTCGCCGGTTCAGGGTCGCGTCTTATCGGCCCCAACTGTCCGGGAATCATCACACCCGGCCAGACCAAAATCGGCATCATGCCCGGCAATATACATTTGGCCGGCGGCCCGGCGGGCGTGGTTTCCCGGTCCGGGACCCTCACCTATGAAGTGGTTCACCAGCTCACCGGCGAGTCCATCGGCCAGACCACCTGTGTGGGAATCGGCGGCGATCCGGTCAACGGCACCGACTTTATCGACTGCCTGGCGGCCTTTGAAAATGATCCCGACACCAAAGGCATTGTCATGGTGGGCGAAATCGGCGGTAATGCAGAAGAAAACGCTGCAAAATTTATCTCCGAGCAAGTATCAAAGCCGGTGGTGGGCTTTGTGGCGGGCCTGACCGCCCCGCCCGGCCGGCGCATGGGCCATGCCGGCGCCATCATCAGCGGCAAGAGCGGCGGTGCCGAAGGCAAAATAACGGCCATGGAAGAGGCGGGAATTCATGTGTGCCGGGATCTTGGCACTCTGGGCGAATTATGTGCAAAAGTATTCTGAATGCATGAAATGGGGATTGCCGTTCAGATCGTGGAGATTGCCGCGTCTTCGATTCCACCGGATATTGAAAACCCCTCCGTGGAACGGGTGAACATAAAAGTGGGCAAGCTTTCAGCGGTGGTGCCCCAGAGCCTGAAGTTCTGCTTTGAAATCGCCACAAAAGACACCCCCCTGGAAGGCGCGTCTCTTTCCATAGAGGAAATTCCCGTCACCACCAGATGCCGGCCCTGCGGCCACCAGCAGACCCTCACATCTCCCGAATTCAAATGTGCGTCATGCCATAGCGGCGACCTGGACATTCTTTCCGGCAGGGAGCTGGATATTGACTCCATAGAACTTGCGGAATAACCGGCCTTGAAATTTTGCTCAATCGGATATATGTTAATTGTATAAGAGTCAAAAGGGAAACGCTACCATGAAAGAAGTCAAGGTCGTACGACGGGTCCTGGATGCCAATGAAACTATGGCCGAGGCGAACCGGAAACGGTTTTCCGAAAACAATGTCTTTGTGCTAAATATCATGAGTTCGCCCGGCGCGGGCAAAACCACACTGCTCGAGAAAACCCTTGAAGCGATCATGCCCGACATCCGGACGGCCGTCATCGTGGGCGACATCTGCACCACCAACGATGCGGACCGTCTGGCAAAGTCCGGCGCGGACATCGTTCAGGTGAACACGGATGAATTCGGCGGCGACTGCCATCTTGCTGCCCATGTAATTGAGAATGCCGCCTCCGGCTTTGATCTTGCGAATCTTGATCTGCTGATCGTCGAAAACGTGGGGAATCTGGTTTGCCCGGCTGAATTTGACATCGGCGAAAACGCTCGCGCAGTGGTGCTGAGCATTACCGAGGGCGAGGACAAACCCTTGAAATATCCATTAATGTTCCGGGTCTGCGATGTGGCACTGCTGAACAAAGTGGACTTGCTGCCTCACTTGGAATTCGATATCGCCCAGGCGGCGGCCAACATCAGGCAGATCAACCCGGACATGCCGGTTTTTGAAACGTCTTCCAGTACCGGCGAGGGCCTGACGCCCTGGCTGGACTGGCTGAAACAGAAAGTGGCAGATAAAAAAAGTTGACGCCACCGAAGGAGGCGATCATGAAAATTCGACGGCCCGTATTTGCTGGCAGCTGGTATCCGGGCAATGCGAACGATTGCGTCCGCCAGATCAACCAGTTCCTCGAACAGACCCCGGCACAATTTCCCGAAAAAGCAGCGTGCGGGGTGATTGTTCCCCATGCAGGATGGCCCTTTTCCGGCGGCATCGCCTGCCGGGCCATCTCCCTGCTGGCCCCTGAGCCGGCGCCGGATACCATCGTCGTATTCGGCATGCATCTGCCGCCCGGCGCAGCTCCCGTCATCATGACAGACGGCGGCATTGACACCCCGTTGGGCCCCTTGGGAATCGACACAGAGCTGGCACAAGCCCTGGAACCGCAGTTTCCTTTTGAGATTGAAACACCGGACGGGTTTTCCCCGGACAATACCATCGAGCTGCAGCTGCCCTTTGTAAAACACTTCTTCCCTCACTCTCGCCTGCTTCCCGTGGGGGTGCCGCCCGCGTCCGTTGCCATGGAAATCGGCAATGCCGCGGCCGAAGCGATCAAAACCATGGGAATCAATGCAAGGGTGGTGGGCTCCACAGACCTCACCCATTACGGGCCAAGCTTCGGCCTGACCCATTACGGGCTTGGCGATGCGGCACATGAAAAGGTACGGAAAAATGAAGACAGCCGTATCATCGACCGAATGGCGGCCATGGATGCCGAGGGTGTAATAAGAGAAGCCCTTTCGGCCCATAATGCCTGCTGCGCTGGCGCAGCAGCCGCAGCCATCACCATGGCCGGGGCTCTGGACGCCCAAAACGCCACACTGACCGAATATGGCACAAGTTATGACAAGAACCCCGGCGATACATTCGTAGGTTACGCAGGTATCGCCATGGCCTGAATATGCCGGACGGCTGTTCAGATCAAAACAGACGTATAAAAAACTGATCCTAAAAAAGGAGGCACCCATGACCACACCCCAGCATTGTCCCGGCTATGAACAGTTCAAAAACCTCAAGTCCTTTACCTGTAACTGCCCCAACTGCGGGACCCAAAAGGAAATCTTTTCCGATGAATTTGACAAACCCCACAAATGCGACAACTGCGACCAGCAGATCGACTTTACCCAGTGTTCACTGGAGGGGCAAGGGGGCGTTTAACACTGATATCATTCAGATTAACCGGAGGTTCACATGAATGAATTCCCCGGAAGCTGAAAGATATTTATTATGAAAATATTCTGATGTGGAACTGAAAGCCTTTCAGCAACACCTGACCCGCTGGTATGAAACCCACCAACGGGCTCTGCCCTGGCGGAAAAGCAGGGACCCCTATCATATCTGGATATCCGAGGTCTTGCTTCAGCAAACCCAGGTGGCCACGGTGGTGGGGTATTACAGGCGATTTTTCAGGGCATTTCCCAATGTTCAAGCACCGGCCGGGGCTGACCATCAGGATATTTTAAAACTGTGGGAGGGCCTTGGATACTATTCCCGGGCCCGCCACCTTCATGCGGCGGCCAACCAGATCAACAACGCTCCTGAAAAGCTTATTCCAGCCGACCCTGAAGCATTCAGGCGTCTTCCCGGCGTGGGCAATTACATCAACGCGGCGGTGCAGAGCATCGCCTTCGGCCATCCCCTGGCGGTGGTGGACGGCAATGTCAAACGGGTGCTGGCCCGCCTGTTTATGATGGATGAACCCGTCAACCTGTCGAAAAGCCACAAGGTCTTTGCCGCCAAAGCCGAAACCCTTCTGGACCATACCGATCCGGGCACCTTTAACCAGGCCATGATGGAGATGGGGGCCCTGATCTGCAAGCCCGGCAAGCCGCTCTGTGATGAGTGCCCGGTTGCTCCATTCTGCCTTGCCCTGAGAAAACAAAAAACCCACGCATTTCCCAAACGGGTGGCAGCGCGAAAGACCCCTCACCATCATCTCACAGTGGGCATCATTCAAAAAAACGGGACCCTGCTGATCGTAAAGCGACCGGAGCCCGGATTGCTGGGTGGCCTGTGGGAATTTCCGGGCGGGCGGTTAAAAGAACAAGAAAACCCCGAAACCGGATGTCAGCGGACCATTCAGGAGTCGGTGGGCCTGACCATCACCGTTGGTGAACGCCTCACCCGGGTGAAACATGCCTATACCCACTTTAAAATCACCATGGATGTATACTTCTGCGATTATATAGCCGGCAGGGTGCGCCGCAACGGCCCGGCCGGCCATCAATGGATACGGCCATCGGCCATCACCACTTTCCCCTTTCACAAAGCCGTGCACAAAAGCCTTCCCGCCCTCTACGAATTTCTGCAAAAATAGAACCAGCCACAGATCCACACAGAAAAACACAGACATCTTCTTTTGCATACTTTTCTTTGACGGCTTCGTAAAAAGCTTTCAACCCCGCCGCGGCGTTTTTGCAGGAAGGAACGTGCGCCATGGCTTCGCAATCGAATCTTAACTTATCGATACCGATACCGATACCGATTTCGATTTCGATTTCGATTTCGAAGCGAGTTCCTTGGAAGTACCATAAAGAGATATTTTCATTTCGACCATGAAGAGCATGAAGTTGAAATTATTGTTAATTTTTTATTTCTTTATGATCTTCATGCGCTTCATGGTCAAAAAATCAAACTTTCAAGGAACTTCATATGCCAATTTGTTGTAAGCTATTCAATTTTTCAGTTTATTGCCGGGTTTTTCAGTTGACCGAAACAACTGAACAGCAACACGTGCCCCGCCCCTTGCAGCGCAGCCGAGCAGGGGCGGTTTTTACGAGGTCATTAACGCCTGCTTGCATTCCAGCAGCCGATGCACGTGCTGTTTTTCCTCCTCGCAGATGGCCAGAATCGTTTCTTTTTCTTCTGCCTCAAACATAGCCGCAATTTCCTGAAAAATAAGAAGGGTGTCTTTTTCAAACTGAAGCGCCGCCTCAACCACACCGGTCGGGGTCATATCATCCGGCATCTGAAGATGCCCCATGGCCTCGTTCACCAGCATGTCCATGAACAGTGCATACTCGCCCAGCAGCTTCTCCTTTTCTACGAACGACCGCCCCCCGCCGTCTCAAGCATCTCCGTGTACTTCCGGGCATGATCGCTTTCCTCCCGGGCGAGAAAAACAAACAGATCCCGCAATGATTCCTCTTCAACGGTATCCGCCCATCTGCGGTAAAATGCCCGGCTCTCCTGCTCCATATAAACGGCCAGCTCCAGAACCGTCTCAACATGCTTGATTGATTTGAAAATCGAATCCATAAAACAGCCTCCGTCTGTCTTTTCATTGGCGGAAAAATTGAGATGAACCCATTGCCCTGAAATGTCATGAGGCACTCAGATTTCTTGACTATATCAAAATTCTATGCCAAAATAAAAATGGCAATGCGCTTCACGCCGCGCCTGGTTTATTGTGATCAGCCACAGACGGACACAGACCGGCCATTGTCATTGTTCGTCTCCGTGGGTCTGTGGCCAATTATTTTTTGATCGTATCCTGTGTTGCCCCATTCGTGCAGATTTGTGTCAATTCGTGGGGGAATATGCCCACAAATCGACACGAATTTTCACGAATAAAGAGCATTTCTCGTTCCCGCGCTCCGCGTGGGAACGTTATGAACTTTATGGTCTTTACCGTTGCTCCGCTGCGTTTAACAAAAACACAAAGAGAGGTCTTTCCATGAACCGACGTGAATTTTTAAAACAGGTGGCCCGCTGGTCCGCTGGCGGGATGGTGGCGGTGCCCGTGTTCTCCATTGCCCCGGGGCTGCTGTCTGCCGCACCGGCCAAACCCGACATTTTTGTGGGCAATAACACCGATTATGAATCATTGGTGGCATCCGTAGTGAACGCCATGGGCGGCATGAAGCGCTTTGTGAAAAAGGGGGATCACGTGGTGGTCAAGCCCAACATCGGCTGGGACCGGCGGCCGGAACAGGCAGCCGACACCCACCCACAGGTGGTCAAGACCCTGGTCAGTCTTGCGCTTGATGCCGGCGCCGGCAGGGTCTCTGTTTTTGACCGGCCATGCAACGAAGAGCGCCGGTGTTACTATAACAGCGGCATCAAGCCGGCCCTGGACGCCATGAACGACAGCCGGGTCTCCTGCGACTATATGGATGATCGCAAATTCATCCCCGTGAACATCAAAAAAGGCAAAAACCTGGACCAGTGGCCCATTTACAAGGACGCCCTGGAAGCGGACTGCTACATCAACGTCCCCATTGCCAAACACCATGGCCTGGCAAGGCTCACCCTGGGATTAAAAAACGTCATGGGCTTAATAGGCGATCAGCGGGGAAAGATCCACTTCAACCTGGCCCAGAACCTGGCGGACCTTAATACAGTGATGCGCCCCACCCTGACGGTGATTGACGCCACCCGCATTCTTCTGCGCAACGGCCCCCAGGGCGGAAACCTGGATGACGTAAAAACTCTGAACACGGTTCTGGCATCAACGGACCCGGTGGCTGCCGATGCTTACGCCACCACCCTTTTCGGCCTTTCCCCGGACGCCGTCCCCTCCACCATTGCGGCCCATAAAATGGGGCTGGGCGAGATGGATCTGGACAGGTGTAATATCAAAACAATATAACGATCTCGATCTCATTCCAGATGGTCTCGTAAAATGTCAATTTGGGGACGGCAAAGTTTTATGACGACTTTATAAGATAGTAACTTTTTCACCATGAATAGCATGAAGGACATGAAGAGATAAAAGGATTGATCATGATTTCAGCTTCATTCATACTTTTCTTTGCTCGCCCAAAGAAAAGTATGCAAAAGAAAGGGCGCCCCGCAGCTTGGCCTTCGGCTTCCCTCGCAGGAACGGTTTTTTCGGCGCGGGCAGAAACTCGCCTGTTCTTTTTTGCAGATGCGTTAAGCCTCGTCTGCTCAAACAGTCTGCCCGCGTTTTCCGAAAAAATCGCCCCTGCTCGGCTGCGCTGCAAGGGGCTGGGCACGTGTTTCTGTGCTGTTGTTTTGGCAGGTTAAAAGCTTGGCAATAAACTTAAAAATCATACAAAATTGGTGTGTTTCCATCAAATCGTCCGATTAAATGCCTTGGAAGTCCAATGAACGCATACGTCACTTTATGTAAAAAAACTGTCCGGGATCAGAGGTTTTTTATGAAACTGCCTGGCCCAAAAAACCAAATCAAGAGGCTGAAATGAATGTCCGTACCACCACCATCCTGCTGCGGCGCATATCCCAGATCGCGTTCCTGGTACTCTTTCTCTTTTTGTTCCGAAAAACCGATTATACCGGTACGGACACCATTGCCTACGCGGTGAACATTTTCTTCCGGTGGGACCCCCTGGTAGCGGCATCCGTCATGCTGGCCGCCAAAACCTTTATCGTCCTGCTGCTGCCGGCCCTGTTTATCGTCCTGCTGACCCTGATATTCGGCCGCGCCTTCTGCGGCTGGATATGTCCGCTGGGAACCTTGATCGACGGGGCCGGACATGTGATCAAACCGGTCAGACCCGCTCCCGTCAAATGGCGGGCCGGCAAATATATCATTCTGGCCATTGTACTGATCGCCGCCGTCTTCGGGGTACAGTTGATCGGGTTCGTGGACCCTTTCGCCATCCTGGTACGGGGTGCCACACTGGCCGTGGACCCCCTGTTTTACGCAATCACCACCGGCTTTTTCGATACCCTTTACTTTCATGCCCCGTCATGGGTGACCGCCGTATCGGAACCGGTCTATGATGTTTTCAAGGACACCCTGCTGCCCTATAAACAAAGCCATTTCTACCTGCCTATTCTTTCTTTTGCCATGCTGGCCGGGGTGTTTGTGCTGGAGTTGTTCGGCCGGCGGTTCTGGTGCCGGAACCTCTGCCCGCTTGGCGGCATGCTGGCGTTGATTTCCCGGTTCTCCTTTTTCCGGCGGATTCCCCTGGTGGCCTGTAAATCCTGCCAGGGCTGCAAAAAAGAATGTCGCATGGCCGCCTTTAGCGATGACAACAGGATGATGGCCGAAGAATGCAACCTGTGCATGGACTGCCTGGAATACTGTCCCGATACTATCACCCGGTTCCGGTTTTCTACGCCCAAAAACAGGGCCCCCGTTGACTTAAACAGGCGTCACCTGATCGGGGCGGGCCTGGCCGGACTGGCACTGCCCTTTCTTTCCAGGGTCGACGCCACCGCAGCCGCCCCACACCCCTGGCTGATCCGGCCGCCCGGCGCCCTGCCGGAAAAAGATTTTCTTGAATCCTGCGTTCGCTGTGGCGAATGCATGAAGGTATGCATTCAAAATGCCCTTCAGCCGGTAGTGCTGGAGCAGGGCCTGGACGGTATGTTCACCCCAAGACTGGTGCCCCGGCTGGGATACTGCGAATTCAACTGCACCCTGTGCGGCCAGGTGTGCCCCACCGGCGCGATTCGAAAGCTCACGCTTGAAGAAAAGCAGTCCTTTATCATCGGCCGGGCCTATATTGACAAAAACCGCTGCCTGCCCCATGCCAGCCAGACCCCCTGCATCGTCTGCGAAGAGCACTGCCCCATCCATGACAAGGCCATCAAATTCAGGGAAAAAACTATTCAAATGCCGGACGGCCGCTCCCAGACCCTGATGCAGCCCTACATCGTTGACAGCCTCTGCATCGGCTGCGGCATTTGCGAAACCATGTGCCCCCTGGAAGGTAATGCCGCGGTCCGCGTGGTGGCCACCACTGAACCGCCGCCCCGGCCGGTGGCGGGGTATGGCTGAATGTAAAATGCGGCAATGGCGTTGTGCTTGAGAAATATAAAATTTCCCCTCGTTCCCACGCCGAGCGTGGGAACGGTCAATCCAGCCACAGCCAAACACAGGATGACATTACCCCATTGACATGCATTCACAATAATGATATACAGGATTAAAATGTATATACAGGAGATCATATATCATGCAGGTTTCAAAATGGGGCAACAGTCTGGCCATTCGGATCCCGGCGTCGGTGGTGAAAGTCCTGGACCTTCACGAAGGGGATGATATTGAAGTGGAAGTGGCGGACGAACGAATCTTCCAGATAAGAAAAAAACCCGACCGGGAAACCCTGCTCTCCCGGCTACGGGCCTTTCGCGGCCGCCTGCCGGCGGATTTCACATTCGACAGGGAGGACGCCAATGCCCGGTAACCAGCCGAATTTCAGCGTATTTATTGACACCAATATCCTGCTTTACCTTCTATCAGCAAACAAAGAAAAAGCTGAAAAAGCTGAGGCCATTTTGCGGACCGGCGGACGGATCAGTGTCCAGGTATTAAACGAAACAGCCAATGTTGCCCGCCGAAAACTGTCCATGTCCTGGCCCGACGTCAATGAACTGCTGACTCCTATCCGTTCCCTCTGTCCGGTTGATTCCCTGACCATCGAAACCCACAGCCGCGGCATGACCATAGCGGAACGCTATCAGCTGAGCATTTACGATGCCATGATCGTCGCCGCTGCCCTGCTGTCCGGCTGCCATACCCTCTATTCCGAAGACATGCAGCACGGCCTGCTGGTGGATAAACAAATGCGCATCTGCAATCCTTTTCATCTTTGACAGTGACGCAATAGACCTTCAGGCCCTGACAGAGCTGCGGCGGTTTAACCCGATTTCCCGTCATCCACCGGCCGGGAAAAGTGAAAAATCTTTACAGGGGGGCGGTGTTGATATACTGCAAGAATATACAAGCGATATGACGATTTCAACATCCTATCTTGTATTGATTCTTGTCACCCGCCTTTCCACGGAAGATTTCGTCAATTTCGGCTGGGACAGTGCCGGTGTGACCACCGGTCCGATCACAGTCCCCCTTGTGTTGGCCATCGGCCTGGGCCTGGGCATCGGTTCCCAGGTGGGCGTGGTGGAAGGCTTCGGCATCCTGGCGGCCGCATCGGTCTGCCCCATTCTTACGGTGCTGCTGCTGGGGCTACATGTAAACCGGAAACAGCGGGCGGCCCTCGCCGAATCGATCACTGACGGCGATGACCGTACGTCCTGAAGGAGATACCATGAAAACCGGTAAAACCGTCGCCCTGGTGACCGCCCATATTCACCGAAACATCACAAAAGATGTGACGAGCGGCATCAAAGCAGCCGGAATACGGGACTTTTATCTGTATGCGGCCCGATCTGTTGTCATCAATAAAAAACAGGGCATCTGGTCGGTGCTTCCCTGGCGGGACCTTGCAGAAGTCCCCCTGGAAACGATATTTTTTCTGACCACAGCGGCAGCAGGTCCCGCAATGGCCCACAGAATCGCCGAGCTGGGACACCTTTACACTCCGGGAAGGGGATCGGTGCTGGTGGAGATGGTGGACCTGCTGGGCGGTCATGACCTTTGCCCGATCATGGCCGCCCTTTAAAAAATCACACCCCCCCTTGAAACTCATCGCAATGATATTATCTTTATATTATAATCAAATATAACTATATGAATTAACACAATTTTGCAACAAATTCGGAACAACAAACGCATCATCAAAGGAGGTGAGGCCAATGAACAACATCATTCTATGGCGCCGCAAACAAATGAAGCCGAATAACACTTAATAAAAGGGAGGTATTGCCATGATCACCAGAAATATTTTTGATTTTCCCACGAGAGGCTGGGAGGGGGCGTTCAGCGAGCTTGAGCAGCTGCGCAACCGGCTGGACAATATCTGGACCAGTTTCCGAAGCATGCCGTACAAAGCGCCGGCAGCGGGGGTGTTTCCGGCGGTGAACCTGACGGAGAACAGGGACAATTACTACCTTCGGGCGGAGCTGCCCGGTGTGACTGCCGACAATATAGACATCCAGACGGCCAACAACACGGTTACCATTGCCGGCGAGCGCATGCTTCAGCAGGCGGATGAAAAGGCCCGGTATCATCGCCGGGAACGGGATGCGGGCCGTTTTTCAAGGAGCTTCAAGCTGCCGGGATCAATCAACAGCGACAAGATCGAGGCAAAGCTGAACGACGGCATACTGACACTGATCATTCCCAAAGCCGAGGCAGCCAAGCCCAGACAGATTACAATCCTTTAAAATAAATGCTTATAGAACCCCATCATGGAGGTGATAAAAATGAACGATACCAGCAGAGGCATCCAGGTAAAGGAAAAACAGGAAGTGGCCAAACCGGAACAGACCACGCCGGGTCCCTGGTTCACTCCGGCGGTGGATATCTTTGAAACCGATGCAGCCATTACCCTGATGGCGGATATGCCGGGCGTCAAAAGCGACGATCTTGACATTGATCTAAACAACGAAACCCTGACGCTCACAGGCGATATCGCCCCTTATGAAAACAAAGACGAAGAAGATGTGCTCATCGAGTACGAGGTGGGCCGGTACTACCGCCAGTTCACCCTGGCCGACACCATTGACCGGGACGGCATCGAAGCCAGGCTGAACGACGGGGTCCTTCACCTGACCCTTCCCAAGGCGGAGAAGGCCAAGCCCCGGAAGATTGAAGTGAAAACCTGATGTACAAACAGCCGGAAGCGGCGGCATCGCCGCTTCCGGCTGATTATAGATTCGCCTTTTATCACAGCATTCCCGATATCAGGCGGTGAACTGATCCCTCAACAACCACAGGCTAAAGGTGGGTTGAAACAAACGGCTGAAACCGGGATTCGGGTCTACAGACCCGTTAATGCTCCGTATTGAAATTACCATCTTTATCAGGTGAAAAATGGTACTCAATATTAAATTCGCAACACGAACCACGAAGGAACATGATTCTTGAACTCACCCTTCGTGAACTTCGTGGTTCATTTGATTTGAGGTTTATTACCACAGTGGGGTTGGAAGCTTTTTACGAAGTCATCAATGACTGGACACCCCGTAATGATTCCAGAAGCTTAAAAAACTCTTCTCAAAGGAGCGCTGACGGCTGTATTGCCGGGCGTTTTTTCGCATGGCCGCCAGCTTATCGGGGTGGTCGCAGAAATGAAGCACCGCATCGGCAAAGCGGTCGGCCAGCGTGTCATCGGCCGGTAGCACGAAACCGGTTTTCCGGTCAATCATGTTTTCACTGGGCCCGCCCTTGTCGGTGACGACCACCGGTACCCCGGATGCCTGGGCCTCCACCACCACGTTGCCCATGGTATCCACGGTGGAGGGGAACAGGAAAATATCGCTGGAAGCATAGGCCTGGGTCAGGTCGTCGCCGGTGAGATAACCCGTGAACACAACAGGAAGGTCCGCCAGCGACTCCTGCATCCCCGCCAGATACGGCCCTTCCCCCACGATCACCAGGCAGACATCGTCCCGGTGCCGGCATATCCTGCGCATCATCTTCTCGAACACCTGAAGGTTCTTTTCTCTGGAGACCCGTCCCACATAGACCAGCTTCATCATGCTATCGGGCAGCTGATAGCGGTTGACAAAAAAGCCGTTACGCTTGTCCGGGGTAAAACCGGCGGTGTCCACACCCCACTGGTGCACGACAATCCGGTCCTCGGGCAGCCCCTTTTCCACCAGCTCCCGCCCCGTCATGGCGGACGGCACATATATCTTCTCCATCTGGCCGTAAAACCAGACCATGTATTAACGATACAATACCAACAACTTTTTCCATGATCATTCTGCAAAACCAAGGGCGAGTTCCTGGTGGCCTTCAGCGCCTTTCTGATGAAGGCCTATTACCAAAACCGCCGGGTCCTGCTCATCATCGACGAGGCTCATCTCCTGGACTCCCAATTCCTCACCGAACTCCGCCTGCTCTCCAATTTCGAAAAAAAGGGAAACAAGCTGATCAACGTGTTTTTCGTCGGCCAGCTGGAACTCAACGACCTCCTGCTTCGCCCGGAAAACAAAGCCATCCGGCAGCGGATCACGGTCAACTATAACATTCCCAACCTCACAGCCAGGGAGACAGCGGATTATATCAACTACCGCCTGACGGTGGCCGACGCGAAAAAGAAACTTTTCAAAAAAAGCGCACTCCGTGAGATTTACCGCTTCTCCAAGGGAAATCCCCGGCTGATCAATATCATTGCCGACCGTGCGCTTTTGACCGGCTACCTAAATTCCAGGCACCGCATCAAAAAACGCACCATCAAGGAATGCGCCAAAGAGCTTGAAATTGTCCGGACCCGGTCCTCATCTACACCGCAGATCCGGTCCGGGAATGTCTCCGCATCCGATAACGTATCCGATTTGGAAAAGGTTTCAGCCTCATGACCCCATGACCGCTAAAGGCTGCGCCTTGACCTTTACCCTTTACCCTTTAACCTTAAACCTTGCACCTTAAATCGCCGTGCCCAAACCAAAACTCCTCATCATAGAAGATGAAACCTCGGTGGCCAAGCAGCTCAAATGGGCCCTTGGCGAAGACTATGAGATCTCCATGGCGGCTGACGGTAAAAAAGCCCGCCAGCTCCTGGTTACCGGCGCCTTCCCGTTAGTCACCCTGGACCTCGGCCTCCCGCCCGCGGCAGACACCCCCGACGAAGGTTTTAAACTCCTGGAGGAGATGGGCAGCCTTTCGCAGCACACCAGCGTCATTGTCATTACCGGCAATGCGGAGCAGGAAAACGCCGTCAAAGCAGTGGGCCTCGGCGCGGTGGACTTCTGCGCCAAGCCCATTGATCCCGGTATCTTGAAGATTATTCTGGAGCGCACCTACAGGCTCTACGCCCTGGAAGAAGCCAACCGCCGGCTTACCGAGCAAAGTGATCAGGGGGGGGGCAGTCTCTGCGGGCTGCTGGGCGTCTCCCCGGCCATGAAAAACGTTTTTTTCCTGACCCGGAAAGTCAGCAATACCGTCTACCCGGTGCTGATTACCGGCGAGTCCGGCACGGGCAAGGAAATGGCCGCCCACGCCATCCACCAGCTCCCGTAGCGATCAGCCCCTGGTGAGCGAATGGGAAACGGCATGCGCTTGCATTGGTAAACAAACCAAAAAGTAAAAACAATGCACACAAGCAAATAGAAAGTTTTTTCATTTTGGGTCCCCTTATATTTAAAAGGATTAACTTCCTTATTAAAAGATAATGCAACAAGTGTGCCCTGTTATTAAAGCCTTGAAATCATGGTTTTTATTTATGCTGAAATTATTTTTTCAAATATTGCAAAAAAGCTTGACATTATTAATCCCTTGCCAGTCAAGTCTTCCGAAGTGAAAGTAGTCAAAAAATACATTTGCGGACTTTTCCACAAAATCATGGATTGAGATTTTAGGTTCCGAAGGAAGTATTTTTTTCAGATTCTTTTTATGCTAGGGTTTTGGGAAGTCCGGGAGAAGTTGCGAAAGAGGTGTCGAAATATTTTACAATGAGCTGCCGTAATGACTCTCGACGGCGGCACTGTCTTTCTCGATGAGATCGGCGACCTTCCGCTTTCCGTGCAGGTCAAGATTCTCAGGTTTCTTCAGGAGGGAACCATCAAGAGCGTTGGCGGAAAAAATACCCTTACACTGAACACAAGGGTTATTGCCGCCACCAACGTGGGCCTGAAGCAGGCGGTTCAAAGCGGAAATTTCCGCGAGGACCTATTTTTCCGCTTAAACGTGCTCCCCATCCATCTCCCCCCGCTTCGCGAGCGGCCGGAAGACATCATGCTCCTGGCCCAGCATTTCCTCCGCATCGAAACCGAAGCCCTGAAAACCGGCCGCATCTCCTTTACCCAGTCCACCATGGCCGCCCTGTTCGCCAGCGACTGGCCCGGCAACGTCCGCGGACTTCAAAACTGCATCCGCCGGGCGCTTTCAGTCTGCACAAGCAATAAGATTACAGCCGAGGACCTCGGATTGGGCCACTGCCTTCCGGACCAAGCAGAAGATAAGTTTTTGATCCTCCAGCAGGCCCGGGACCAGGCTGAACAACATTGCGCTAGAAATGCCCTGATGCTGACCGGCAAAATATCAGCGAGGCCACCAAACTTTTGGAAACGAGTCGTCCCACCTGGCATGATCTAATTAAAAAAGCATGATATTAAAACTTGAAGCCCCTACATTTGAATAGCGGGACTTTTTTTAGTTTTAAAAGATAAGAGGCTTTCAGGCATAAAAAAATCCCCTCAGTTGTCACTACCGAGGGAATTTTTTTAGGTAAGTTTAACTAAAAGCGGGCACATTTACCCTCTTTTAACAAAACGCTTACGGCTATAGCCCACCAAGCCAAGAAGCCCAACGCCCATCAACATGATGGTTGAGGGCTCTGGGACGGGAGCGGTTTCCGCTGTACCGTATAGTTTTGAGTGATCAAGCCAAGCGGTAGTGCAGCCATTATCCCAATTGCTGACTGCGAGGTCAACCAATAACTGGCCATCAGTATTAAGTAGAGCAATATCCACACCAACGTTATACTGGCCATTATCAACTTCATCCAAATAAGTCCATGAACTGCCATCAAAAGCATAATAGATATGTTCAGTGGTATCTGGCAGGCAGGAGTTCCACCAACCTGTAAAAGTTGTATCCAGCAGGTCGTTTGTGAAATCCAATTCCAAATTCGCTGAAGTTATTGTATCTCCAGCAGCTAAATCAACATCATCATTTACATCATGAGTATAACTCAAGGAATTATTTTCTGACATAAAAACCGAATCATAAGGATGAGCATCGGTCGCATTTTCGCCATATGAACTACCACTAAGGTTCCAATAGTCAATCATATCACTGTAGTCATAAGACGCAGCGTTCGCAGTGGCAACAAGTCCAAAAACTAAAATACCCACACATAGCATCATTAAAAACTTTTTCATTTTTTGCCTCCTGTTTTTATAAAAGTTAAAGAGTGATTGTTTGCAGGTTATTTGAGCAAGATTGGTGCCAATTTTATAATAACTTGATATTATAGCGTTTGTTTGATTTTGTTGGCATAGCTTTGATCTTGTGTAAATAATTTCGACATCCAGTCATTTTCTTGGAATAGCGTAGCTTCTAAACACAGACCGCATGTGTGCGCGTGATGGCAATAGCCTCTAACGAAATTTGAAATTTGTTTTAAGGCTATGAAGAAATTGCTTTATGCCATTATCCTTTAAATTTGAAAGAGTACAAGGTGGTTAATTCGAATTGAGACAGCGTCGGAAATTTTTACAAGATAGTGGGTGTGCTGAAGAAAGGGACTGAGTTAGCTACCAAAAGAGCCAATTCTGCGTTGCAACCACATAAACACCAAGCCCGAGATTAGTCGTAGCATGCGCAATAATGCATCCTCTCAGACTTTTCTGTTGCACCACGAGCAGGGTGTAAACAATTCCGGCAAACATTCCCTGGAGCCAGCGGTGATGCTCCACGCCGAAGAGGACAACCACGGCGATAAAGGAAAACCAAGTGAATGTGCCCAGAGGCACCTTTGAAAAGTTCGGGTGGACCAAGTAGCGCAACACAAAGGAGCGCCAGAAAACCTCTTCCATGACCGGTACGACCAGCACTGCTCCGGCAAGGCGAACGCCAATCAGGGCCGGTACAGCAGCAGCAGGGAAGCCGAAGGAATAGGGATTGAAACCGGCTTCAGCTCCGAGCTGGGGAAAGAAAGCCTCCGGCAGGATCCAGGCCGGCAGAACAAGGAGGCCTGCGCCCACGGCGGTCAGATACCCGGCAGTAGACAGCCGGGGGGCGATGTCCATGGCGTAGCTGCCCCGCCAGTACCAGAGCAGGCCGCCGACTGCGAGGGTTTTTAAAATATAAAGCAGATGCGTTTCTTCAGGGAAGTAGCTCGCCGGAATGGTCAGTACGATGAATACGATAAACGGGCAGACATAGGGCAGCCACAGGGCTCTTGAAAGGGTCTGGGTTTTATCATGCAGCGATAGCTCAATACATTTCTGTCTACTTGGCATAAGGATAAGACTTTGCTTTCATGCCCACCACCTATAGCAAGGCCGGGGTTGTGTGTCAATAATTTTGTGGCCACCACATGTTGCCGGGCGGTTTGGGGTGTGCGCGGTGGGTCCTTCCAAGATCGGAAGAAAAAAGCAAAAAAGCCGTCGGAACAGCAAAAACTCCAGGAAAAGCGGGATTTTTGAGGCAGGCCTATTGTGCCGCCGGGACCAAATTTTGAAACAATCAATCCGCCCAGTAACCATAATCAGGGACCTGTGACCAGTATCCGTTTTCTTCCGGGGCCAGTATATTTATTTCTGCCACGCAATGTGATTATGAATAAACAGGTATCCTTGGAATTCCATTTATCTTATGGGTATTTTTTCCATCCATAAGCAATTCCCAGTTTTTTCATTCTGCTGCGAAGGGTGTTGGGTTTTATCTTCAGCAGTTCGGCGGCGCCGCCCAGACCCTCTACTTTACCCTGGGAAAGGGCCAGTGCCTTTTTGATGTGCCGGATGTTAACTTCATCTAAATCCGGGAAATCATCTTCCGCCGGGCCATCGTCCGGGATGGTTGTTCCGGCAGGCTGCTGGATGACGCTTTGAAACGTCAGCGGCTGTCCCTTACTTAGGATCAACTCCCTTTCTATGACATTTTCCAGTTCGCGCACATTTCCCGGCCAATCGTATTCGGTCAAGCGCCTGATGGCGCCCGGCGACAGAGAGGGCTTGTCGTACATATTTAATTCCCGGGATTTTAATTCAATAAAATGATCCACCAGGGCGGGTATGTCCGCTCGCCTCGCGCGCAAAGGGGGAATCCGCAAGGGAAACACATTTAAGCGAAACCACAGGTCTTCCCGGAACTTGCCTGCGGCCACCATATCTTCGAGATTGCGGTGGGTGGCGGCGATGATGCGGATATCAATCGGTATGCCGTCTGTTCCGCCAACCCGCTCCACAATTTTATTTTGAAGCACCCGCAGCAGGCGAACCTGGACCTGTGGGGGCAGTTCCCCGATCTCATCTAAGAAAATGATGCCGTTGTTGGCCCGTTCAAAGCGGCCTTTTTTCTGGCTGGCCGCGCCGGTAAAGGCGCCTTTTTCATGGCCGAACAGTTCACTGTCCACCAGGGTATCCGGGATGCCCCGCAATTGACCTTGATTAAAGGGCCGTCTTTTCGAAAAGAGTGCTGGTGGATGAAATTGGCCACCACCTCCTTGCCCGATCCGGTTTCTCCGATCAGCAGAACCGGGCTTTCCTGCTCGGCCACGAGGCGGGCGTTTTGACATGACGAGAGATGCATCGCAACCCAACCCCGTACGCGAATATCAGATTTCCAAGGAACTCAATCTGCCAATTTACTATAACGATACCATTTTATTCAATTTTTCAGTTTATTGCCTCGTTTTTCAGTTAGCCGGAACAACTGAACAGCAACACGTGCCCAGCCCCTTGCAGCGCAGCCGAGCAGGAACGGTAAAAAAGGTCAAAGGCGCACGTTCCTTCCTGCAAAAACACCGCGGCGGCGCTGGAAGCTTTTTACGAAGCCATCCTCCTCACGCGGACAAACCGCAACCCGTATTGTGTGACGATTAACGGAAGACCGACACCGGCTTCCACCCTGTAAACGGCCAGCCGGCCGCATATTTCTGGAACACTGGCAGGTTGAAAAAACGTGTGCGATTAATATTTGTATCTTCAGAGAACTGAGAAAAGGAAGACTGCTTTTTCAAACCACATTCAAGCAGGACGGGCAGAATATGTCTATATTTTTCACCCACGGAATTCTGATCAACACCAGGCCGGTCTGCATAATTGCGATCATCTGTGGCAAAAACAGTTCTCCAGATGGGGTCGAGTGGTAACCAACTGACGGCCGCAACTCATCCCTGAACTGCGGATGAACATGAAGCGCCAGGCCGAAACGGATGGTGTCATCAATGACTGGACACCCCGTAATGATTCCAGAAGCTTAAAAAACTCTTCTCAAAGGAGCGCTGACGGCTGTATTGCCGGGCGTTTTTTCGCATGGCCGCCAGCTTATCGGGGTGGTCGCAGAAATGAAGCACCGCATCGGCAAAGCGGTCGGCCAGCGTGTCATCGGCCGGTAGCACGAAACCGGTTTTCCGGTCAATCATGTTTTCACTGGGCCCGCCCTTGTCGGTGACGACCACCGGTACCCCGGATGCCTGGGCCTCCACCACCACGTTGCCCATGGTATCCACGGTGGAGGGGAACAGGAAAATATCGCTGGAAGCATAGGCCTGGGTCAGGTCGTCGCCGGTGAGATAACCCGTGAACACAACAGGAAGGTCCGCCAGCGACTCCTGCATCCCCGCCAGATACGGCCCTTCCCCCACGATCACCAGGCAGACATCGTCCCGGTGCCGGCATATCCTGCGCATCATCTTCTCGAACACCTGAAGGTTCTTTTCTCTGGAGACCCGTCCCACATAGACCAGCTTCATCATGCTATCGGGCAGCTGATAGCGGTTGACAAAAAAGCCGTTACGCTTGTCCGGGGTAAAACCGGCGGTGTCCACACCCCACTGGTGCACGACAATCCGGTCCTCGGGCAGCCCCTTTTCCACCAGCTCCCGCCCCGTCATGGCGGACGGCACATATATCTTCTCCATCTGGCCGTAAAACCAGACCATGTATTTCCAGAACAGGTCTTCGATCTGGGTATCTCCGGTCAGGGCGCCCACTGTCTGGGGAAGAGAGGTATGATAGGTGCCGTAAAAAGGCAGTTTCAAGATGCGAGCCACGGCCAGGGCGGTCAATCCCATGGCCCCGGGGGTTTCGGCATGAATATGGGTAAACCGCTGCCGGTAGCAATAATCCAGGATTTTCAGCACCGGCGGATAATAGATTTTAAGCTCCGGATACTCGGGCAGGTCGATTTCCCCGAAGGGCTCAAACCCCATCACATTGGCTTCCGGGCCCTGACCGGGATCGCAGTTGATCAGCGTCAGTGATTTGCCCGTGAGCCGGGCCGCCGCCACCTGCGACCGGATGGCCGTGGCCACCCCATTGATTTCGTTAAAGGTATCGGTGAACATCGCGATGTTGCGGTCAGGCGCCCCGGTTTCTGCGGACCGGCTGTTCCGGGCCTTGAGGCAGTCAAGGGCGAACTGCCGGTCCCTTGCAAACAGGGAATAGGCAATAAAATAGGGGGACAGCATCATGTACATGGAGGCTGACGAGCCGATGGTAGTAAACAGATAGAACAGATCCGCGCTGGTCAGGCGGGTGATCACATCATCAGCAAACTGCCGCATGATCATCTCGGAAATCCGGTTGACAAACTCCATCCACACATCCTCGCGGCTTTCACCGGTTCCCACGCCCATCCCGGACCGATGGGCCCGTTCCGCCAGACTCGGCTCTGCGGAAATGGCCTGTCTGGCATGGGCCAGCAGCTGATCCGGGATAGAGGCCGCCCCAAAGGTGGAAAACCCAGCGGATCGACGCTCTTGCGCCAGCCGCTGAACATCATGCAGCTCATGGTCCTCGGGGAAAAGGGTGTCCATCAGAAAGGCGGTGAGTTCGGGCTCCTTTATCCAGCGGTTTACCATGAACGTCTCGTCATAAAACTGGTACATGATACTGTAAAGATTATGCGCCAGGGTCCGCGGTCCCGCGTCATGGGTCTGAACCGTTGTCCGGCCCGCCGCCACGCCGGCCAGAAAGGACGCCCCATCTGATGCTTCCGGCACCACGGTCCAGGAACACCCCATGTACAGGGACGAATGATCGTCAGATCCGCCGATCAGACATTTCTGCCACGGCGTATTGCCCCGGGGTGCCACATCATGGCGGTCGGCCAGTGCATCGAGGGCCGCCCGGGTCAGGGTATCCGTGATCTGCCGGACGATGGTGTTCTGCAGGGTATCCCGGGCCCCGTTGAGTTCGATGATATTGAACAGCAGCAGCATCTTCTCGAAATGCACCCGCTGCAGCAACCCGTTAACGCTGTACATGGGATGGGCAACGGCATGCACGATGCCCTCGGCATTCAGATAATCCACCAGCTCATAGACATTTTTCCGGAGCCGCGCTATATCCTCATGCTGGGCCTCGGTGATGTTATACGCCAGCACATGCAGCTTGCAGTTGTCTTCCGGAAAATAGGAGGTCACCTCTTCGCTGATAAAGGTATCGGGCAGATGGGCGATCTCCAGGGCGCCGCCGATGGTGTTGTGATCGGTAATGGTGACCAGGTCCATACCCCGTGCCTTCAGGGAGCGATAGAGGTACGCGGGATCGGTGTAGCTCTCGGAACACCCGATTTTTTTCAGCACCCAGGAAGAAGGCCGGTGCGAATACCGGGAATGTACATGCATGTCCATCTTTAATTGCTTGGTATCCATTGTCATGTCTCGCTTTTTGATGGAGGGGTTGACATCATTTCAGGACCAGCCAGTCCGTGGCCGCCGACACGTGACGGCAGCGCTGCTAAATGAGCGGCCATCAGCTCCGAACAGGTCTCAAAACGGCGGAACCGCGCCAGATGACGCTCCAGGTCCGTTTTGAGCGGCAGGTTCAGGTCCTGCGGGTGAACGGCGATCCGGACCGCAGCGCCGGGCAGGGCAAGATTCACGGCGTTCCATGCGCGCAAGGCCGCCGTTCGCACCGCGGTATCCGCCATGTAGCCGACCACCGGCATGGACACAAACCGGCGGGTGCGGGTATCCCATACACCGGCATGGGTTTCATAAAATGCGAACGGCAACATTGCCAGACACGAGCGGGACAACCGCCCCATGGCCCAGGCGGGCGGCACATAAAACGTCGGGGACGCCAGGCCGTTTTCGGCAAACCACCGGTAACAGCTGGATACAATACAGGCTGCCGCGTCTTGATCCAGGGAAAGATGCTCGGCCTCGTTCCGGGAAACAAGCAGGCCATGAAGGCGATGCCAGGCCGTGGCCATCCGCGCGGCGCGGTGCTGCCAGCCATGACCGGCCAGCTCGATGCCGCAGGCCTGCCATTGATGGAGCTTTGCCAGGTCCGCGGACGACCATTGTTTTGCCGGCACCACCAGCATTGTCAGCCGGTGAACGCCCAGGCGTTCAAGAAACCGGACAATAGCGGCGGTCTGTGTCAGGGTTTCCGGCATCACGTCATGAATGGAGACCAGGGCTGCCTGTCTCGGGGGCTTTTGCATTGCCATGCACATCGTCTCATTCCTCTATCACCTCATCGTCCCATCGCCGATGAGCCGGCCGGTTCATTTTCTGCATCAGCCACCGGCGGTATATACCCAAAACGGTGATACACATCCGAAAACCGGTGAAAAATATCTTCCTGCGTAAGGTTATAAGCCGCAAGATCGTAATGATGGACGCTTTTGTATGCCTGCTGCTTTCTGGTCTCCAGGCGGAGAAACCAGTCAAACGCCGGGGTCACGGTGTAGCCGAACCGCTGATACAGATCGGCAATCACGTCGTGAAGGTTATTCTGAAGGCTCTCCATGGTCACTGTCATGTACCGGTTTGCCGGCAGCCGTGGCAGGACTTCCGCCAGGTGGGTATAGGCGTAGCGCTGCACATCGATCATCTGGTCCCGGTAGGTGTCGCCCTGGATATCATTGTCAAACAGGGCCGCGCCCTCCATCATCGAGCTGATATGAGAGGGCACCGCATATTCCGGGTTGCGCACCGTTCCCACGATCCGGCAATCCGGAAACGCCCGGGCAAGGGTCTTCACCATCGGTCCGAAAGAAACATTCTTGGAAAGCAGTATCCTGTCGTTGCCGTGCACGTAAAGGTGGCGCTGAAGGCAGGTTTTGTAAAAGGCCATGATCCGTTCCTTGTCCGTATCGTCGGCTGCATCGTCGAAAAAGGCCAGATACCTCAGCTCCTCTGGAAATGGAAAGGGCAGAATCATCAGAAAACAGGCATAGATAGGGGCCAGTGCAAAATAATCCTCTTCCGGGTCGGACAGGGAAATCTTGTGAATGGCATCCAGCCCGCTGAATGCCCGCCGCTCCAGCAGATCGATCATCCGTTTTGCAGGACCACCTGCCAGCCGGTCAAGAACGCCCAGCTTATGAACAATCTTCCGCTGGGTGATGGTGGGGGCCAGGATCAGCTCCCACAGGCTGAAGGTGGTGAAATGTTCCGTATCCGCCGCTAAAAAACGATGCAGAAACGTGGTTCCGCTGCGGGGAACCCCCACGATAAACAGGGGATTTCGCACAGCCACCTTTTTATACCCAGGAAACAGCAGTTCATCGGCAATGTATGCCAGCCAGTGGACTGTCTGCAGCACCAGCAGAACCGCCGAAAACACCAGCATGACCGCAAACCGCCGGGGAGTGAGCCGGGCCTGGGTGCCCCGCGCCGTCAGAAAGGTCCGTTTAAGAAGATGACCATATGTTTTATAACTATAAAGAATATTTTCACGCAGCGAAAATCGTCTCATTCGATGTTTTCCCGTTTCTGTTGGACTTTTTACAACGTCATTTCCTCAAGCGTGCACTCAGGCTACCAGTCATCCTTATTTTTTGTCAACGAGGTTAGGATTGTGTTAAAAAACGGTTATAATAAAGTGTGAATATCTATAATTCTGGCATATTGCCCTTTCTCCGGAACAAACCGGAAAACAGCGGTTGCACACGGACGCGGCCCCGGTTATAGTTTAACCGGAGTTTGCAGGTGAGGAATGATGATGAACCTGGCCCTGGATTTTGCCTATATCGGTATCGCACTGGCCCTGATCGGCCGGGGCGTGGGCGTGCCCATTCCCGAGGATATTCCGCTGCTCACAGCGGGATTTCTGTGCGCCCGGGACGTGTGCCGCCTGGAATGGATGCTGCCGGTAGCGTGGTTTGGCGTGGTGACGGCCGACACGCTCAGCTTCGCCGGCGGTCGTTTTTTTCGCGGACAATTGCCGCGGCTGCCGATTATCCGCATCGTTTTCTCGCCGTCACGGATGCAAAAAGCAGAGCGTTTTTACCAAAAGCACGGATTAAAAGGCCTGCTGACCGCCCGGTTCATGCCCGGCCTGCGCACCCCCCTGTTTTTTACAGCCGGTACCGCCCGCATGCCTTTTTTCAAGTTTCTGTTCACCGATATGCTGTCGGCTGTGGTCAGTGTCACGGTCCTGGTGGGTCTGGGATGGTACTTTCCCACCCGACTGGACCGGATTCAGAACATCGCCGCCCTTTATAAATGGGGATGCCTGGTGCTGGGCGCGGTTGTGGTTGTCGGGGTGGTGGTATGGAAATTTATCCGAACCGACCGATAGATCCCCAGTAAAAATTATTGCTGATATTAAAGGGCAGTTTAACACCCCATTTTACCGTCTCTTTTTAAAAAACCGATCAATCTCAATTACTTCGATTATGTTTGGAAAAATTTTATAACTTTTTCCTTATTTTGCATTTATGAGCGGGCTGTGTCGGCCAAAAAATCCTGCATCCTGGCACCCAGGTCTCTGGCTGTCTTTTCAGTCTCCTCCTGGGTTTCAAGGGTATGAATGCCTACCGAATCCACCGTTGCCTGCGGGCCGAAAAGCATTCTGACCCCTGTCATCCGGCATTCGTCTCCATTGCCGCACCGGATGCAGGGAAGGTTTCCCTGGATCCGGACCGACCCCAGAAAATTCATGCCTTCTTCCATCATGTAGTACATGACGCCGTTAACACCGTTTTCGCATGCCGGGGGCATGCCTTCGCAGTCTGCCGGGGTGGCACAGGTCGCAACTGCGATGCCTGGTTTGCCGCTCATGTAACCGTGTTTGTGCCGCAACGGATACAGCCGCTCAAGAAAGGCCTTGGTCCGGCCGTCGATCATGGAGTAAGGGGTAAATCCGCCGACCACGAGCCCGTCTGCTTCTTTTGCTTTTTTAGCCAGCAGGTTGCCGTCATCTCCGATAACGCACTCGTTTGTATCCACGCATCCCAGGCAGGCTCTGCAGGGCTCGACTTGAAATTTGCTGAGTTTAATAAACTCTGTTTCCGCGCCAGTAGCTTCCAGCACGGTCTTGACCGCGCGATCCGTGTTGCTGTTTTTAATCGGGGATCCGGAAACACCTAAAATCTTCATTTTAACCTCCTCTTTAATTTATAAGTTACTTTATATACCCGGAGGACTTTGTTATTTATACAGGGCCTACAAATCCCTGATCAGCTAGGGTTTTCATCTATCGCCACAATCAGAGAACGGCCATCAGGGACAACCCGGCCCTGGTCCCTCAGGTGCTTCATAGCCCGTGTGATGCTTACGCGATGAGCTCCTACCAGAAAACTCAGGTCTTCATGCGTCAGAGGAAAGTGCAACATGTATCCGGCTGCCGCAGGGGTTCCGTGCTCCCGGGCCACGGTTACAAGCACTTGGTAGAGGCGCTCTTCTATGCTCGAGGATGAAAGGCTGCCAGCGCGGTCCGTGAGCCAGTGAATTGTGGAGCTCAGGTTCCGGATAACCTGAAGCCCGATGCTGGGGCGTTCCATTACAAGGGTTTCAAACCGCTCCTTTGTAAATCCGCAGATTAATGTCTTTTCCATGCATAAGGCACTTACCGGGTATTCTATTTCCTCGGAAAGCATTTGTTCACCGAGAAAATCCCCTGCCTTCCGGATATCCAGAATGAGTTCGTTGCCGTCTTCGTTTACTTTGCTCAGTTTGACCCGGCCGGCCTTTATAAGAAACATGTGCCCAGCCAGCTCTCCCTGATGAAATATGGGTTCCCCGGCTTCATAAATGCGCCGCTGTGCAGCGCCAACTAAAGCCTGAATATCTTTGATGTCAAGATTCCTGAAAAGCCAGAGGTTTCCGATACATTGTGCGCTTACCTCCAGGTCATTTCCGGCCATTTCTTCGCATGGACATTTCATGGATTGCCCTTTTTTGCCTTTTCAATTTAACAGCGCATTAAGGCGGCTGCAAAAATATTCCAAATCCACGGGGCGGGGTTCAACCGGCACCTGGACAAGATCGAAAAATTCCAGCGTTTCTTCATCAGTCAGCGGATTAAGGCCCGGGTCCAGCACCAGTATCCGATCATAACGGCCCAACTGCATCCGCACATCAACTTCACTCCACCCCATCAAAGACATGATTTTCGGCCATACGCGAACCCAGGCCGGGGTCATCAGCATGGTGCGGTTTTGTTCAAGTTCCTTTGTCTCCTCGCCGGCCAGCCATTCAATGCAGTTTTTACAGGGTGCTGCTTGTGTTCCCAGTTCCTTTGCGATGCCGGCCATCTCCGGATGGCAGCCGCTTCCGAACAAAAGCCGCACTGATTCTCTCTGCGGATCTGTTTCGGCAAGCACATTTTGCAGCTCCTTTTCAAGCAGGTCAAGATCCGCATGCAAAGCAGCGTCAACCCACACAATCCGCACGTCTTTTCTGTCCTTGAGACACGCATTCAACTCATCTTCAAATATTTGACATGCAACCAGGGTCTTGTTTTTCATTTTCCGTGTTCCCGTTTTTTTTCCTGCAGGGACCAAAAGGCCCGTCCGGCTGCCATGTCCTGTTGCAGACAATCCAAAGCCGAACGGGCCGTCTCCTTTGTTTTGTCGTTAGTCCTTCTTTTCCTTTTCATCCTCTTGTTCTTCGGCCAGGACCGCTTTTTTGCCACAAAGGTCGCATCGGCCGTCTTCCGTGATGCACGGCTGCTTGGGTGCATCACCTCCGCAAAGACCACATTTCGGCATTCCGGTTCACCTCCTTTCTTTTGATATTTTCAATCAATCCTGCCAACTTCAAGCCCGGGCGTCTGTAGCAAAGGCTACAAAGCCAAAAATTTTCCTGCAGCCGAAGGTATGGAAAACATTGCCGGCATTCAGGCATTTTGCCCCGCCGGCACAAGAAACATCTTCCCGGTGAGCCGGAGTTCCTTGTCCTGCTCATCGGCACATTTCGTCTGTATTTCTTTTAAAATCCAGCCCGCTGTCGTCTGGTTCCAGTACCACTCAGCAAACTCGCGAATATCAGGTGCCCGGGCACCGGGCCGGGAACTTGCGGCCTCGAAATAAAAACTCTTCAAATCCTGGGCGGCCAGACGAAGAGCAACTGCCAGTGATAAGTCCTGGCGCGGAATTTCAACATGTTCGCCCAGCAAATAATTGGAGAGAATGGCCTCGGCGGTTTCCGGATCGAAATCGGTCATGGCCGTACGGCCGCGTTTTTCCACGCCCTGATCGTACCAGGGTCGGAGTTGGGCCATTTCCCGTTTGAATGCAGATACCCGTTTTTCCGGGTCTGTCTCCTCGTGCCGGGGAGGTGAAAAATTCACCGGGCAGGACCAGGCGTCTGCTTCAGCAGACTTTTCGCTGCCGGATCTCGGGGCCTCTTCCCCAAAAGTCACCAATACGGGGCCTTGTTCAACTTCTAGAAGCTCCAGGACCGACCGCAACACTTTTTTCTGGAATCGGGCATTTTCCGGGACGCCCAAAGGACGCCCCAGCTCGAACGGCACCCACAGCGCCCGCGGGGGGCGTATCTTTTCGGTGTGTTCGTAAATCAGGCTGATTTGCGTGGTGGGGATAGATTCCCGCTCGAGATAGTGTGCGAGCGCGCCCACGGCGCGCGTGCAAAACGGTCAGACCGGCACCAGAAGCACTGCGTTCACCTCGTCTCCTTTTAGTAATTGAGCCAGGTTTTCCGCATGGGAAGCCATCTGGGCCGGATCGGCTGCACCCATAAACGAATAATGATAATCTGCCACGCTTCCGATAATGCTCTCGTCGGCAAGTTCCCGGAGGCGGTCCAGCGGAAAGACCACGTTCCAGTCCTGCTGAAAGCCGGTCCGGTCAAAATTGGTGGAGACATGGGTCATCACCAGTTTATTTGCCATAGTATTGCCCGGAATAATCCGATAATCACCCTCTATCCCCTGAAACGGCCGATCACCTCTTTTATGAAGCCCTGCCGTGGAGACAATGGCAACCCGTTGTTCCGACAGTTTCGTGCCGGTTGTCCAGTGGGTTGTGTCAAATTGCGGGCATGGTAAATCCGCAACGTGGGTTCGCATAGGTTCTGCCATTTGATTCAAGCGCGCCATAAAGCCCTCCTGTTTAATCAGTTACGTAATTGTATATTTAACTTTACAAAATATTCATTTCAATTCAGATGGCAAATCCGGATGCGGGGATGACTCAAATGCTTGCTGCTGGCCCGCTTAAAATATAGCCTTCAGCGGCAACGGCAATTTCTTTCGGGAGGTGACCACTTCGCAGGTTTCAAAGTTTTGCCGGCATGGTAAGGATAAGGATAAGACTTTGCTTTTATGAACGTTTACCACAGCAAGGCTTGGTTTGTGTGTCAATAATTTTGTGGCCACTACATGTTGACGGGTGGATTTGAATGGGATCGATGGGGTGTTTCAAGATGAGGGAAAAAACAAGAAAGCCATCAGAACAGCAAAAAATTCAAAAAATGCGGGATTTTTGAGGCAGCTCTATTGTGCCGCCGGGGTCGAATTTTGAATAATCAATCCGCCCAGTAACCATAATCGGGAATCTGAGAAAAGAACCCGTCACCTGCCTGTGCGTCGCACGCAGACAGGTCATCCTGATCCGCCTTTTTTCGTTGTCCTCGGCTCTTGTTGCTGTGATAGCTCCCGCATGGTACTGCGGGACAGGCTGCATAGCGAACCATGTGCTCACGGCGGTTGGGGATGTGCGTGGTCAGCTGCGCCAGCCAGTCCAGGGCAGAAAACACTTTGCGCTCGCGGCCGTTTTTAGACTGATAAATGACTTTTGCCCGGCCGTCGGATGCGCTTGATGCCGGGATGTATTGCATGCGCTCCTGAGAAAATGCAGCCCGAATAATATTACCGGGCCAGGTTCTCGATGCCGGTGTTGTCGCCTGGCCAGATGGCGGGGCCGCAGTAAACATTGAACCCCCTGTCTGCGTGCGACGCACAGGCAGGACTGTGATGCCAGCCCATCATGTTTTCGATTACCCGTTCCGGCAGGCCGTGGGATTTGAGTAGCTTGAACACCTCCTGCCGGAACAGCGGCACCAAGTCATCAGAAACCGGCTGATTGCCCACCTGGAAACTGTCCCTGCCCGTAAAAACAGCCATCCGTGGCGATGACATGCAGATGCGGGTTGAAGTTCTGGAAGTCCCCGAAGGTCTGCACCGCCACCACGCCGCCGGCCACGGCGCCATCGCAAAAGACGGAATGTTTCAAATACCGGCCCAGGACCTTCCAGTCGCACCTTGACAGCCCGGCCAGCAGTTTTCTGTCATGAGAAAACCAGGGGCGCAGCCTTTTGGGGATGGAGAATACCCATTGACGGTGGGGATATGCAGATCGCCACAATCTAAAAACCGCAGCATCACCTCTTTGACATATGACCTGAAATACCCGTATTGCCGTTGATACAAATCGTTCCAGACGGGTTCTCTTCAGGATTCCTCGGCAGGAAAACCGCTATCTGGCTGGTGGTGTGGCGACGGCGGCCGGAACGGCGCCGGCCTGGCGATGCAGATACGAATCCTTGCCGGGCCTGTCCAGTTCATGATCGTGGCCGCTGTGTTTCAGCGAACCGACTTTCAGGCCCCGACGGGTTATTTCCCTGGCCAGATCAACAATCAGGGCGGTTTTACCGTTTCTGGCGCAACCCACAATATGGACGATATGCATAGGGTACCACCCTATTCGTCATGGAGGCGTTGCGCGGTAAGCCCGGCTCAAAACGGCACGACATTTTCAGCATCCGGTGAAAACGCGTCTTTCAGCAGGCGGGATAAATATTTTTCAGAGCTGGATTTGGGAATTTCGTCTACCAGTTGAAAATAGCTGGGCAATGAGTTGGCCTCCAGTTTTTCCCGGCACAACTCCCTGACGCCGTCCAGATCCACGGTTAACCCGACAAAAGGCGTTACGGCCACCACCAGATCACTTTCCCCGGGAGCGTGGGAAGATGCCGGTATGCCGTAAACACAGGCCTCTGAAACCGTTTCATGCTCGCCCACGACGCGTTCCACGAAATCGGGCTGAATAAAATCACCCTGCCGGCGCAACCCGCCGCCTTTGCGGAAATCAAAATAAAAGAATCCCTTTTCATCCCGGTGGCAGATGTCGCCGCTGTGCAGCCAGCCGCCGCGGGTCTTGTCGCTGGATTCTTTCTTTTTTCCGAAATAATTGACCTGGGTTGGACCGATGATCATCTTGCTGACCAACTCACCCCGCTCGCCGGGCGCCGTTTCCCGATCGTTCTCATCCACGATTTTCATCCGCATGAACGGGGGGTTTTTCCCGAACGAGCCGATGGGCCCTTTTTTCCAGGGCGGATTGTGAGCCAGGCCGCCTTCGATGGCGGCGTACCACTCGTGGATCTGAACGCCAAAACGTTTTTCAAAATCCTCCCAGATGGCCTGAGGTGTTCCGGCGCTGATCACGCGCCGCACGGGGTTGTCGGCGTCGTTGTCTTTGGGCGGTTCGTTGAAAATACCGGACATCATCCCACCCAGCAGGGAAAAGGTGGTGCAGTTATATTTCCGGCAGATATCCCAGATGCGGCTTTTGGTGAATTTTTCGCTGATGACGGCCGTGATCGTCTTTCTGCCCAGAGACGGGAACCCGGTCCTGGCCAGCGCCGGCAGAACGGTTACCGACTGGGCATTGCCATGGGTCATGGACAGACCGGTATAGAGGATATCGTCGTTTTTGTATTTCCAGACCAGGCGGTCGAGCAGGGCGTACTGACGGAAACGGTCGGCCTTGAGTACGACGCCCTTGGGGTCTCCGGTGGTGCCGGACGTATGAATGATCTGCACCGGATTTTTTTTGGAAAAGGGAACCACCTTGTCCGGCAGACCGGCCGATGCCCCGGCCATTTCATCGGCCAGGGAAGGCCAGTCCGTGGCCACCGGCGTCTGGTGATGGGCCTTGTAGAGTACGCCGGCGACCCGGGTATCCTTGATCTGGCCTTCGATCTCACGGACGCTGTTGATGAACTCATCGCTGATAAGCAAAGCCTTGGATCTGGTGTTGTTGATCTGAAAAGCCAGTTTGTCGCCCTTGGAACGGGGATCGACGGGTACCGCGATGGCGCCAATGGAGAGCGCTCCGAACAGGGCGTAAAGGAATTCCGGATAATTGCGCATAATCATGGTAAAGGTGTCGCCCGGACCGATGCCGGCCTTGAGCAGAACATGGGCCATGCGGTTGCTCTGCTCAAAAATATTGCCGAGGGTGACCCTCTCGTCCGATTCATCAGAGTTAACAAAAATATAAACAAGTTGATCCGGATCGATTTTTCTGATTTTCAGACATTGGAAAATAGGTAGATTATGCATGATGGTTGCTCCTTCAATCGTTTCCTTAACACAGTGTCATTCGTTTTCGTAAGACTTTACTTTTATGAACGCCAACCATAGCAAGGCTTGGTTTGTGTGTCAATAATTTTGTGGCCACTACATGTTGACAGGTGGATTTGAGTGGGATCGATGGGGTGCTTCAAAATGATGAGAAAAAACAAGAAAGCCATCAGAACAGCAAAAAATTCAAAAAATGCGGGATTTTTGAGGCAGTTCTATTGTGCCGCCGGGGTCGAATTTTGAATAATCAATCCGCCCAGTAACCATAATCGGGAATCTGAGAAAAGAACCCGTCACCTGCCTGTGCGTCGCACGCAGACAGGTCATCCTGATCCGCCTTTTTTCGTTGTCCTCGGCTCTTGTTGCTGTAATAGCCGTAGTAGCGAACCATGTGCTCACGGCGGTTGGGGATGTGCGTGATCAGCTGGGCCAGCCAGTCCAGGGCCGGGAACACCTTGCGGTCACGGCCATCTTTGGATTGATAGATGACTTTGGCCCGGCCGTCGGATTCGCTTGATGCCGGGATTTATTGCATGCGCTCCTGAGAAAATGCCGCACGAATAATATAACCGGGCCAGGTTCTCACTGTACTGCCCATCACGATCCCATATCAGATACCTTTTTCCGGATTGGTGGTATTATACGTATACGACATCACCCGGCCATTCTCATCAAACCGGATTACCAGATCCTTTGTTTCCGTCTCCCCGAACACCCGGTAATGATACAGCCCGTACGTCCAGGTTTCATGAGCGTCTTCCACCCCCACCCGCCAGGGCGGCCCGAACCACTGCCGGATGTCCTGCTTCGTGGTTTCACCGATCTCGATCTTCGAAACCCCGGTCGACGAAAAATCTTTTCCCACGGTTGCACATCCCCAGCACAAAAGAACCGCGCCAAGAACGATTAAAAGAATACCACGTCCTGTTTTTCCCCGCATGCCAGACTCCTTCCGTTAACGTTAGAGCATTTCAAATCTGTTTTTCTATTATTTTATTACAATCGGTCTGCAAACTCAACAACCACCCCGGCCTTTATGGCGGGATGGATTGAAACAAACGGCAGAAAGCCGGGATACGGGTCTACAGACCCGTCAATGCTTCGTCTTAAAATTACCATCTCTCTCAGGTTCAACAGCAGCCTGCAGTGCCAAATCGTCTGTTGGAATCTGTTTACGGAAGGCGAAACCCCATGATTCAAAGACAACCAACAACACCCAGGAAGGAAACAGCCTGAAAATTGCCATTCATATCAGCACATGGAATGCTGCGGACGGCCGGTTGGGGGCATTGCACGGCGCTGGACGCCGGTCGTCTTATATTCTGCGATGCGGGGATATTGCGGCGGTTTCCGGCCGTCAAAGAATTCGCAGGCATGGTAATATTGAAGATCGGCGCGCCAGTACCGGAGATATTGGCGGTCAGTAAAAAACCGGTGCACCGATCGAAAGGGCGCATCAAAGGCCCGCATCAGCGGTGCAAACTGTTCGGACGGGTCCCGGAAGCATTCCCAGTCGCAGCGGCGACACACCGCCCGGCGGTCCAGTTGCTTCTGTTGGATTTCCCAGTATTTGCCCAGGGACTCGTCCCCGCGATATCCGCAGGGATAGGCATTCCCGCTGCGCGCATCCACGAAGAAAAAATCAATACCCCCGCGGCATCCCGCCGCCGGGTGTTTGTCCGGCAGCATGCCCGCATATTCCCGATACAGGGTATACAGCGACGTGAGAGGCGAAAAAATACGAATCCGGGACCGGTATTGTTCCACCTTTTCTATGAGCACCCGGAACAGCACCGCCTTTTCCGCCTGGCTGAATTTCACGATCCGGTCCGTGGCCGTGGCCGCGTATACCGCCTGCATATCACCGGCATCGCCTTCATTAACGCTCATGGGATAACAGGTGTTAAGCATGGTAAACCCCATGTTGATCACCTGCCGGTAAAACCGGCCTATCCCTTCACTGTAAAGCCGGTAAAACGCGGCCAGATAATCGGTTTCAGTTGCAAAATCCCGCCGGTCCAGCCGGGCGGTCAGGGCGCCGCCCACGTTCCGGTTCACCCCCAGGTTCACCGCCGGATAGATGCCGGCGTCATGAAATATCGGCAGCGCCGCCTCGATGCCGCGAACAACACCTGCAAGCCCCCGCATGCCCTCGTGAATTTCCGGGACACTGGAATCGATGCTGATCCAAAAATTCCGCAGGGGCGTTGCGGCCAGTTTCTCAACCATGGCCTTGACCCGGTCTTTGAATCTTTCCGGCGCCTGGCCGTTGAATTTCATGAAAAACCCGTTGGTGCCGGTCCGCACCAGTGGAATCCCGGCCGCTCCGGCATGATTGATCATCGCCACCAGGTCGTCCAGGCGCAGCAATGGCTCCCCGCCGGTAAACGACAACGCCGCCGCCCCTTTTTCAGCGGCCGCGTCAATGATGCGCCGGATGTCGTCAACGGGCAGGTCGGAACGGGAAAACTGGTTGGTCCGCCGCATTCCGCAGTGGGGACAGGTAGCGTTGCAGCGGTCCGTGATCTGAACGATCACCTGCCCCGGCAGCCGCCCCCGGCAGAGGCCGGCAACAATGGATCCAATACCTGAAGGAGAAAGGGACGTAGGGGGAGCCATCTGCTGTTTCCTCACCAATTATCTTTTCAATCGAAAAAATGCGCCTTCGTGCCCTTGAGTCCTGTCAACGGCTCCCGGTACATCTCCCACATGGTATTAAACGCCGCTTCAAAGGACCGGGTTTCCATATACTGCCTGGCATTATGCTTCATGGCGGCCAGCCGCCCCGGATCCAGGAGCAGCTCCGTGATCCGCCGCACAAAGGCATTGGTGTCATCTGCCGGCACCATAAACCCGGTCTCGTGATCGATCATGTTCTCGGCGGGCCCGCCCTTGTCGGTAACCACCACCGGCACTCCGGAGGCCTGGGCTTCCAGCACCACGTTGCCGAAGGTATCCGTGGTGGACGGAAAGACAAAAAGATCGCTCCCCGCATAGGCCTCGCTCAAGTACTCCCCGTCAAGGTAGCCGGTAAACACCGCCGGCCGGCCGGCCAGGGCCGCCTTCATCTCCGCCAGGTAAGGCCCCTCCCCCACGATCACCAGGTGCACCCCGGAAAACGCATCGGACACGGCCTTGAAAATATCCACCAATTGATCCAGGTTTTTTTCCTTTGACACCCGGCCCACGTATAACAGCTTTTGAATATTGTCTTCCAGGCCGAAATGAGACTTGAAAAACCCGTTGCGCTTTTTCGGGGTATAGGCCGCCGTATCCACCCCCCGCGGGTAAAACCGGATCTTGTCCGGATTTATCCCCCGTTCCGCCAGTTCATCGCCGGTGGCCCTGGACGGCACCATGACCACGTCCAGCTGATCATAAAACCAGATCATGTATTTCCACACCAGATCCCCCAGTCCCGTGTCCTCGGTGAGCTGGGCCACATACTGGGGCAGCGCCGTGTGATAGGTGCCATAGGTGGGCAGCTGAAGAATATGGGCAATGGCAAGGGCCGCCAGCCCCACCGGCCCGGGCGTGGCGATGTGGATGCGGTTGAATTCCTGCTCGTAGCAATAATCCAGCATCTTCAGCAGCGGCGGGTAATACAGCTGAATCTCCGGATATTCCGGCACCTGGAAGGTATCGATGGGATCAAAGGCCTGGAAACCATAGTGGTTCTCCGCAGGGTCGCAGGTGATCAGGGTGAGGTGCTTGTTGAGCTGAGCCGCGATCTCACTCTGCTGGCGAAGGGTCCGGGCCACCCCGTTGATGTCATACAGCGTATCGGTGAAATGACCGATGCGCAGCGGCTTCTTGATGGCATTGCTGTCCGGCCGCATCTGGGCCTGGATTTTTTTACAGAAAAGCCGGTCCTTGGTAAACGTGGAGTAGGCGATGAAATAAGGCGACAGCATGGCGTAAAGGGCGCCGCCCCCGCCGACCATCTGAAACACGTCAAAAATATTGCCCGACGACAGTTTTTTCATGGTGGTGTTGCACAGCCGGGCCAGGATCTCGTCCGCGGCCTGATCCATGAACCGGTAACACATGGACACCTTTTCATGGGCGGCAAAAAAGTCGCTGCTGGTGATCCGCGCAAATGCCGGTACCTGCTGAAGCACATCCCGGGCCGTCTGAAGACAGAAGTTGGACAGAAACCGGGACTGGTTCCGCAGGCCGTTGTCCGCATTTCCGCCCGGCGTCTCCGTTTCCGTCTTTTCGCTGTCACTCACGACCGTGTGGCCGGGAAGGTGCAGCACCTTGTCCACAAAGGTAAAAAAACTGTCGGTTTCCTTGAGTCGGTCCAACCCGAACTTGGTGTTATAAAACTGGTAGGCAATGGAATAAAGCGTATGGGCCAGCACCCGGGGATGGCTGGCATTGCCGCACACGCAGTTTTCCTGATTTTCAACGGCAGCGAGAAAATCGTTCAGGTCGCCCTCGGCCTCCACCAGGGTGTAGGAACTTGCGATATGAAACCCCGAATGATCGTCCGACCCGGCGGTGAGGTTCTTCTGCCACGGGGTCTCGCCCACCGGCGCCATGTTGTGCTTGTCGGCCAGTTGTTCCATAAAGGCCGGTGTCAGCCGCGACAGAATATCGGTCAGGATGTCATTCTGATACCCGTCCCGCGTGCCGTTTAATTCAAAGTGCCTGAACATCAGCAGGAGCTGCTCGAAATGATCGGCGGTCATGCGGTCGTTCACCGCAAACAGGGGATGGGCCGCCACATACAGGATCTGCTGTTCATTCAGGTAGGGCACCAGGTCATAAATATTGCCCCGCAGATGAGAAATGTCTTTGTGCTGGGACTCGGTGATGTTCAGGGCCAGCACGTGGATTTTGCACCCGTTGTCCGGGAAATAGGTGGTCACCTCTTCGCTGATGAACGCCCCCGGCAGGTGGGCGATTTCCAGGCTGCCCTCGATGGTGTTGTGATCCGTGATGGTGACAAACGTCATGCCCTTGCGCCGGGCATATTCATAGATACTCATCGGATCGATATAGCTTTCCGCACACCCCAGCTTCTGCAAAACCCAGTAAGAGGGCCGCCTTGAATGCTGTGAGTGCACATGAAGATCCGCCTTCATCGGTTGCATAGTAATGTCTCCCTTATTGCCTGTTTTTATGCTGCTTTACAGTAAGGAATAAACATTAGCAATCGCTTAGGCGAATGTTAATATTCTGTAAAAATATTTATATTTCTCTCCTTTCAGACAACTGTTTTCTGCTACCCAACCGCTCAATTCAATATTACTTTGGGAAGTAAAATTAGGATTCTGTTAAAATTGTGTTAACATTTCATTACTCCCCTCTACCGGCCCTGAAAGCCCGGCACGACAATATCTCAGCGCCATTGCTTCCCCCAGGTCTGCCTCCGGTTTTATTGACTTTATTTTCGGATTCTGCTAAGATGCAATCAATTAAAATATGAAAAGCCCGATCGTTAATCGGAGTGCCGCCTCTTCTACTCTGTTTTGCCAAAGCCGTTCTTCCCGGTTAACTGAAGGAATTTGGACCAACCCATGAAAGCAGATATTATCCCTCTGGATTCCCGGGCGCAGCCCCTGCCCCTTACCATCTGGGAGCTGACCCGGGAGGAAGTCACCGTCCCGCCGGACACCCTTGTCCAGGACGTCAAAGACATGTTCAGCGACAATGAGGCAATCTCCTCTATCGTGGTGGTGAACCCGGCCGGAGAGCCCATGGGCCTGGTGATGAGCCTCCACCTTCATCGGCAGCTGAGCCGCCGGTTCGGCGTGGCCCTGTATTCCCACAAACCCATTGAAGAGCTCATGGATGCCGATCCCCTGATTGTATCGGTCAACTGCCAGATCGAAGAAGCCGCCCAGGCCGCCATGGCCCGCAGCGACGCCCAGATATACGACCATATTATCGTGGTGGAAGACAGCCAGCTGGCGGGCGTGGTATCGGTAAAACGCATCATGGATGCCCTGGTGGCGCTCCACAAAAACCGGGCCGGCGAATATGCGATACTCAACCGGAAGCTCAAGGCAGAGGCTGCCGAACGCCGCCATGCACAGAAAGAAATGGAGGTTTATGAACGCATGGTCGCCGCCTCGGACGATTACATGGCACTTGTGGATCGCCACCATGTTTTCCGGGCCGTCAACGATGCCTATCTCAAGGCCCTGGGAAAATCCCGGCCTGAAATCGTCAACCGCCATGTGAGGGAGGTGTTCGGGGAAGATTTTTACGACCGCGTGCAGAAGGATAAAATCGAGAAATGCCTTACCGGCCAGTCCGTTCGCTATCAGACCTGGCTGCCTTCACCGGCCCTGGGCGAACGGTACATGGATATCGCCTATTATCCCCATTACGATAAAAGCGGTGCCATCGCAGGCTACGTGGTCAACTCCAGGGACATCACCGAACAAAAAAAAATGGAAGAAACCTTCCGCCAGGCCCACAAGATGGATGCCCTGGGCACCCTGGCCGGCGGCATCGCCCACGATATCAACAACATTCTGGCCTCTATCTTCGGATACGCCGAACTGAGCCTGGTGGAAGCCAACGCCAACTCCGAGTTAAGCGACCATCTGCAGCGCATCCTGCAGGCCGGTAACCGGGCCAAAGAACTGGTCAACCAGATACTGGCCTTCAGCCGCCAGACCGAACAGGAATTCAAGCCCATCCAGCTTCGCCTCATCGCCAAAGAAGTCTTCAAGCTCATCCGCGCCTCCCTGCCCGCCTTCATCGAAGTCCGGCAGAACATCGTCAGCGACGCGGTGGTGATGGGCGATCCCACCCAGTTCCACCAGGTGCTGATGAACCTCTGCACCAATGCCGGCCACGCCATGGAGGAAAACGGCGGCACCCTCACCATCAGCCTCACCGAAACGCACCTGGACAGCGATTTTCTGCAAAACTACCCCGAACTTAAACCGGGCAACTATCTCAAACTGACCGTCAGCGACACCGGCCACGGCATTCCGCCCCACAACATGTCCCGTATCTTTGATCCCTTTTTTACCACCAAAGAGCAGGGCAAGGGCACCGGCATGGGACTGGCCGTGGTCCACGGCATTATCAGCAACCACCAGGGCATCATTCTTGCCGCGTCCGACCCCGGCCAGGGCACGGAATTTTCCGTCTACCTGCCCTGCCTGGAAAAAGAAGAACAGGCCGATCCCCAGGCCGACACCCCCATACCTCGCGGCACCGAACGGATTCTGTTCGTGGACGATGAGAAAACCCTCGTGGAAGTCGTTCGAATGACCCTGGAAAGCCTGGGATACACCGTGGACACACGCTCAGACAGCCGTGCGGCTCTCAACGCCTACAAGCAGAACCCCGGCGCCTACGACCTCGTCATCTCCGACATGACCATGCCCCACATGACCGGCGACAAACTGGCCCGGGCCCTGCTGGCCATCACCCCCTCCCTCCCCATCATCCTCTGCACCGGCTACAGCAAAAAGATCGACGAAGAAAAAGCCCGCCAGATCGGCATCCGCACCCTGATCCCCAAACCCCTCCTCCGCAAGGACCTGGCCCTGGCCGTCCGCAGCGCCCTGGACGGGAGCCCTTAACCATCACCGCGGGTGTTCAGCAAAACCACCGACAGTCCGAATCTCTCCCCTATTCATACATCCACCAATTAAAAACTGGACTATTCATTATTCTTTACGGTTGAAAGCCAATTGGGCCTACAACAGCCATTTCTGCTCAGAAAGCCGGTCCAAGGCCTTGTGGATATGATTGGCCTTAAACGTCTTCTTTTTGTGTGCATTCCACTTGAATATCTTTTCACTTGCCGCTTCTGCATGTCGGGCACAACCTTTTTCTTTTCTGCAAATCCAGTGAACCGTGGAACGCTTCTGCCATATTTTATCCCTCAACCCCGAACTTCTTTGAAAGCCGATCAACCGTGTGCTGCCATTTCCTGGCCCTGGGTTTGGCCACGGAATTCTGATTGCCGAAAAACCCTTTTTCTTTTTCGGCTTTTTCCAGCGGAACGGTTTTGATCCATTCCACCGGCACAAGATATTCTTCCCCGCCCCCGGCGCCATGGGTTAAATTCCCCTTCAGGGAGGCCTGCGTAATCGGAATTGCCTGCCCTTGATCATCCGTCACCATAGAATCCTTTGCCAAAACCGGCTCGCCCTTAACAATACCCACGCCCACATATCCGGTTTTCGGAACATTCACCCAGATGCGGCCGCCCGGTTCCAGCAGGCTCAATGTTCGCGAATACCATGCACCCCCGCCCGCCGAAACAAACCCATACGTGCGCGCATCCTCCCAGTGGCGGCCGTTATCCCGGTGGCCGAACGACACATAGTATTCCCCGTTCCAGGGCAGCTTTCCCCTGGTTATTGCAAGCCGTTCATCCGCCTGATCCGGTTCAATCAGCCATGCCCGGCTCAAGTATTCATGATCCCCATCCTTAAAAAAACTGAAAAACACGGCATTGATGGCCACCCCGAAATCCGTCAGGTAATTGATGATCCGCTCCGTGCTGTCATCCAGTTTTGCCGCCACCACGATCAATTCATGGGCCTCGTTTAACACTTCCGGCATTTCCTCAACCTGGAATTTCTGGCAAAAGGCCTGGTCCAGCGACACATCCCCGCCGTGTTCATGCTTATTGATAAAATTTTCAAAAAGACCGGCAATATCGTCCTCCTGGAGCCCTTTCACCCAGGAACCATAATCCAGCACCTGCGCCACCACCTCCCTTGGCGTCCGGTCCTTTTTCAGCTCAATAACAACCAGTTTCCCCTCCCGGTCCAGCGCCAGCAGATCAATAAATTTGCCATACGCCGTAGGCACCTGTCGCCCGATCAACAGCAAATTTTCATCAAGAATGGCGATATCTGCCGCCAGAAAATCCTCCAGCTTCTGCTCGGACTCAATCATCCCGTAATCGATACGCTGAAACTTCTCCCCGATCCGCCAGATTCCCACTTCAATAGGCATCAAACCTTCCCCTTCCGCTTTACAGGCCGAACCCATCACCTGAGTTCAATAATATTGCCATAACGCTCCACACGCAGCCATACCGGGTTTGCCAAACAACCACCAAACTAATATTATACATTCCCGCCCATATCTACGTCTCCTATGCCGCCATCCAGTCGGCGCAGAGCACTTCCGCTTGTTCCAGGACGGTCTGGGTGGCTTTTTCCTGTTTGTCCGGCGGATAACCGTATTTGCGCAGGATGCGTTTGACAATAACCCGGATCTGGGCGCGGGCGTTTTCCCGCACGTTCCAGTCAATGGAGACACTCCGGCGCACGGCCGTGACCAGTTCCTGGGCAATGGTCTTCAGGGTGTCATCGCCCAGCACCTGCACGGCACTGTCATTGACCTCCAGGGCATCATAAAAGGCGATTTCATCGTCGGACAGGCCCAGCTCCTCTCCCCGCTGCTGGGCCTGACGCATTTCCCGGGCCAGCTTGATCAGCTCTTCGATCACCTGGGCCGTCTCAATGGCCCGGTTCTGATATTTGCGGATGGCTTCTGCCAGCATTTCGGCAAAAGAACGGGCCTGCACCACGTTTTTGCGGGAGCGGGTTTTAATTTCATCATTGATCAATTTTTGCAATAGCTCCACCGCCAGATTGCGATGCGGCAATTGACGCACCTCCTGCAAAAAATCATCGGAAAAAATAGAAATATCCGGCTTTTGTAAGCCGGCCGAAGCAAAAATATCAACCACTTCATCCGAGGCCACCGCCCGGGAGACCAGTTGCCGAATGGCACTATCCCGATCCTGGGCCGTTCTGCCCTGGCCTTCGCCCGTAGCTTTGGCCAGGCCGGAACGCACCTCCTGAAAAAAGCCCACCTCATCCCGAATGTGAAGGGCTTGTTCATGCGGCACGGCCAGGGCAAAGGCCTTGGAAAGAGCGGTCACCTCTTTTACATACCGTTTTTTGCCGTCTTCCAATTGCAGAATATGTTCCATGGCCGCTGCCAAACCTTGCAGCCGTTTTTCCGCCTCCGCCGGCAACAAAGACCGATAATCAAACCCATGAAACATGGCCGCCACAATATCGTATTTTTCCAGCATCACGGCCACGGCTTCTTCCTGGTCCACGGCCGCCCTGCCCCGGACGCCGGCTTCGGTATAATCGGCCAGAGCCCGTTTCAATTGGTCGGCAATGCCCAGATAATCCACCACCAGCCCGCCGGGCTTGTCTTTAAAGACCCGGTTCACCCGCGCAATGGCCTGCATCAGCCCGTGGCCCCGCATGGGTTTGTCCACATACATGGTATGCAAAGGCGAACAATCAAACCCGGTCAGCCACATATCCCGCACAATCACCATTTGCAACGGATCCGCCGGATCTTTAAACCGCTTGGCCAAGGCCTCCCGCCGGGGCTTGTTGCGAACATGCGGCCGCCACTCGGCCGGATCCGAAGCCGATCCGGACATAACCACTTTGATCATGCCCTGATTGTCATCATCGCTGTGCCAGTCCGGCCGTAACTGCACCAGGGCATTATACATATCAACGCAAATCCGCCGGCTCATGCACACCACCAGGGCCTTGCCGTCCATGGATTCCAGGCGGCGTTCAAAATGAGCCACCAGATCCTGGGCCACCAGGACCAGGCGCTTTTCCGCGCCCACCATGGCTTCCAGGGCTGCCCATTTGGTGCGCAGGCGCTGGCGTTCGGCCTCTTCCTCGCCTTCGGTAATCTCCCCAAATTCCGGGTCAATGCGTGGCTTTTCCGCTTCGTCCAACTCAATCTTGGCCAGGCGGCCCTCATAATAGATGGGCACGGTAAATTCGTCTTCCACCGCCCGCAAAATATCGTACTTGTCAATATAATTGCCAAACACCGCCGGCGTGCTGCGGTCGTCCAGCTCAATGGGGGTGCCGGTAAACCCGATAAAAGAAGCATGGGGCAGGGCATCGTGCATGTGCCGGGCCAGGCCGTCGATAAACCCATACTGGCTGCGGTGGGCTTCATCGGCAATGACCACGATATTCCGCCGGGGGGACAACCGGGGATATTGGTCTTCTCCTTCTGTCGGGAAAAATTTCTGAATGGTGGTGAAAACCACCCCGCCGCCGGATACCTGCAACAAGGCCCGCAAATCCTGCCGGTCCTGTGCCTGCACCGGAGTTTGCCGCAGCAAATCCCGACAGGAAGAAAAGGTGGCAAACAACTGATCATCCAGGTCGTTGCGGTCGGTGATGATCAGCAGGGTGGGATTTTCCATGGCGGGATGGCGGATGATCTTGCCGGCAAAAAAGGCCATCAACAAACTCTTGCCGCTGCCCTGGGTGTGCCAGATCACACCGATGCGGCCGCCGCTGAAATGGTCGGTTCCCGGACCATAGGCCGGGCGCGGTTCCTTCACTTCAAAGGGGTTGTTTTCTTCCTGCGCCGGGAACCGCCCATACAGCAGCCCGGTTTCAGCCTCAATACCGCAGGCCGACAAGGTGCATTCCACCGCCTTGTTGACCGCATGGTATTGATGATAGGCAGCCGCTTTTTTGGCCATCAGCGCCCCGTCATCATCAAACACCACAAAATTCAAGACCAGATCCAAAAACCGGCGCGAAGCAAACACCCCTTTTAACAGCACTTCCAGCTCCACCGAACCCCGCGGGGCAATATTCTGCCCGTCAATGGTGCGCCAGGGCATAAACCGGTCCCAACCCGAGGTGATGGTGCCGCCCCGGGCTTCCAGCCCGTCGGAAATCACCAAAAGCTCATTATAGACAAACAACCCCGGGATCTCGGCCACATAGGTCTGAAGCTGGTTAAAGGCATGTTGCAAGGTGACCTTTTCATCAGCCGGATTTTTCAGCTCCATCACCGCCAAAGGCAGGCCGTTGACAAAAACCACCACATCCGGTCGCCGGTTGCGCCGGTCTTCCACCACGGTAAACTGATTGACCACCAGCCAGTCGTTAGTATCGATATTTTTCAGATCCAGCAACCAGACCTTGTCATACACATCCCGGCCCTCCTGCCGGTAGGAAACATCCACCCCGTCGGTCAGCATCTGATGAAAACGGCGGTTGTTTTCAATCAGGCTGGGCGATTCGGTGCGGATGATTTTGCGGACAGCCTCGTCAACAGCCGCGACCGGAATTTCCGGATTGATTCGTTCCAGGGCATCGCGCAATCGGCCCGTCAACACCACCTGGCCGTAATCCGCCCGCTCGCCATGCTCACCATCCGGGCTGATGTCCGGGCCAAAGGCGGTTTGCCAGTTCAGCGCAGCAAACCAGTCGAGGGTGGTATTTCCCAGGGTGGTTTCGGAGGTTTTATTCATCATTTACCCGTTTTCCTGCTCGTCCTTGGCCGTGATTTGCCAGTATACGCCCCTGGCCGGACCGATTCGTTCCAACCAACCGGCTTGTTTCAATTTTTTTAATGTTTTTTGATCTTTCGCTCGGAAATATCCACCCGATCTGAAAGCGTTCGCGCCGTTACATAGGGATCTTGCGCCATGTGCGCCATAATCTGCTTTTGATTTTCAGCGACCCTTTCAGTGATCTTTTGGATGACGGTTTCAGGGACAATGGCCTGTTTTTGGAAGGTCACCGTAAAAAAATGGTTGTACTCAAAGGCAACCGTTACCCTGCCATAATCCGCCCGCTCACAAGCTGGCCCGTCCGGGCTGATGTCCGGACCGAAGGCGGTTTGCCAGTCAAGAGAAGCAAACCAGTCGAGGGTGGTTTGTTTTATAGCTGTTCCGAGTTATTCTGCCCGTGAACCATCACTTTTCTCCTGAAAGTATTTTCCAAATTCGCCTATATCCCTCTCCAGACAGGGATGATGTTTGTGGTATAGCTTTTTCCCATGCTGAAGCATCGGATTGTTTTAGAAACCATCTTGCATCCTGAACAGTGTAGATTTCATTGGTAACGGTATTTTTCATTACACTGCCGAGAGACTCCGCAATACTCCTTGGGACAGAGTTCATGCGCAATAAAACGCCTTCTTCAGATTGCACTCCATGATAAATCATTGCAGGGACCATGTTGATCTGACGTTTTTCTGGTGCCGATAATCGATCAAAATCTATTCCCGACAGACGACTTAATGCCGACATTCCCCAAGTTCCATTGTTGACCAAAGTTTTGTAGATCGCATTACATGCTGCGGTTAGGGCCTTAGTTTGATCCCTGCCTCCCTTGAAATAATCACGAGCTATCTCTTCAATACTTCTTCCATTAACCCAGGCCTTTGTAATGTCTGCAATTTGGTTGTGTTCAAGCCCTCGATTTGTAATCTTTTCAAGGTTGCCTTTCAACTGAGGAATCCGCAGCATAACCCCATAGAGATCAGCCATGCCGGACTGCCCGCCAAATAGGCTGTCAGGCTTCCAGTCATCAGCCTTTAGTTTATTTTCCAGAGAATTAATTCCATCTAATGCCCGACCGATACCTTCAGGGGAGAAACCTGTCATATCAGCAAGCGATGCATGCCCGGCATTCTCAGAAAGGGTGTGGGCATATTTTTTGGTAACTTCCAAAAGCTTTTCTGCCTTTTGCTTCTGCCCAGGTCGGCTTTCGAGCCATCCATACCCGAGAGTGTTCCTGAGCATTTGCTCTGTACCTGAAAGAACCGCATCAAGGTTTTTCTTTTCATTCCATAAATGCGCAACATAGCAACGAAAGTCCTCCCATTGTTCTGCCGCAACAACAAAATCTAAATCAGTTAATTCTCTCTTGAATTTTTTTTCTAACTTTTTCTTTGAATCTTCAAAGGCATCAATAAGAGTTACTAATTGAGACAACAGCTCACCAGTAGCTTTTGAAACATATTTCTTGATTTCATCTGGGTCATTGCCCGCTGCAAGACCGACAACACCTACGCTGTCTTGATTCATGCGACCTGCGCGGCCCGCAAGGTTCCAAAACTCACGAGGCGACATTTCCTTGCCGTATGGATACTTGTTCGAAGCCAGAAATACGGAGGAGACCGGGAAGTTAATTCCCTGCGCGATCGTTGTCGTTGCACAAAGCACCCGCAGCTTTCCTTCTTCAGCAAGCCACTCCATAAGGGCTCTAACTTCATCAGACAATCCGGAATGATGCACACCAACACCGTAAGAGAGCATGCCGATAAGCTCAAAATTGGCGCTTATCTCTGCCCGCAGGAAATTCTGAACCAGTTGGATTTCATCCGGAAGTGGATTGAATGGCTGCATGGTCTCACACGTTTTTCGAGCCATGTTCCATACCCAGTCAATATTATTGGCCACCGCAATGCTGGTTCCGCGATCAGACATAATTCGAGCCATTGCTGCAGTCTGCAGCGTCATTCCATCCTGCTTACCTTTTTTCAGAACTTTACTTTTGGGAACCTTTAACGGTTTCACCCCACCGACAGTGTGTTTGCCAGAGAGGTGAATCGTCTTTGGTGTGGTGGTGAGTGTTTCATATTTTAGGTGCCATCCAGCATTGATGGAGTCATCGGCTTCCGCCTTGAACATCCCCACAATTCTATCATTGGGCTTCCATGGAGTTGTTCCAAAGCTGATTGGTCGCCCGGCGTTTATATCCTGCGCAAGCCATCTGGCAAGGACATCAGAATTTTCAACAAAAGGCATCAGCAGCAGGAAGTTGGCGGTGCTGCATTCACCCTTGATTGTTGCCAGCAACAACTCAATTCTTAATCCACGAGTTTCATCTTCAATGTTTTGAGCTTCGTCCATGACAACAAGAGCTAGCGGGCGGGGGACTTTTTTATTACGAATGATGAGTTGCAGCTTCTCCGGAGTAGCAACCAAAACGTCGAAAGCATCCGCTTTTTCCGTTTGTGACAAAAGGTCTTCTTCAAAAACATCGATCTCAATCGCTCCGGTAAGCTGCTCAACTTTCACCCCGATTGGCTCAAAATCACGTCTAAGCCTTCGGGTAATCTGGGCGGTAAGCGCTTTTGTCGGGGCGACATAAGCCACCCAGCCTTTACCGGATTCATCCTGATCAAACTGATTGAGCGCCTGCAATATTCGAAACTGGGCAAGCAACGTTTTACCGCCAGATGTCGGCATATCAACTACGATAGCGGTTGCCGCCTGATCAAGAAGCCCTTGCTCCTGGATAGCGGCCCGCTGTGGTGGCAGTAATTCAAACAACGCTTGCTGCTTGGTCACTTCATTTATAAATTTTGTGACACGGGAATTGATTCGTCTTGCGACCCACCAAATAGAATCGGCAATCATCTGACGCCCGGCAACCTGCAACCACCGCAACAGTATTTCGAGTTGTGAGTCGGCACTCGCCGCTGCAGCTTCGATAGCTGATTCAAAATGCTTGTTTAATAAAGGCACGATTCCAGGAGGTTCACCTTGCAGCATATATTGTGCCTGGATTTCCGTGGCTTTGGCCCAGTGATACAAACATATAAGCCGCAAAGCCATGGAGCGATTTTCAGCATTACTGGATTCGTTCAGAACCCCAGCCTCATACTGTTTTTGATCTTCTCTAAGCCCGGCAATGATCTCACGAATACGGTCAAGATCGTCCCATCGTTTTTTTCTAAAAAGACGAACCCAACATTCGAACAGGCGATTGAGCAAACGTCCATCCCAAGGGGCATTTGCAATAGAAGGCACCTGAAAAATGTTCGTGTTTTCATTATACCAACGACGCAAATCTATCCATCTTTCCCCGCAATAAGCCAATGATGAAAGGTGTAGAATATGGAATATCCGCTGTTCGTCAGTATCTGGGAGTTTAAAGAGCCTTCTAATTTCGAATGCCCGATAAGCACCTGAAGCGCATTGCTCTCTTCGCCCCTCATCAGTGGAGGTGAGGTTCAGAAAATCATTCAACCCTTCAATCGCTGCCATCTCATAAGCCATGGAAACTCTATCGAGCAGCTCATAATCAGACTGTGAGAATGTATAGTTGAAATGTATCTGGACGCCTACGGCCTTCTCCACGAGAAGGCGATTGGATAGTTCGATCGCCCGTTTAATCTGAGCGTCACCAATGGCTTGGATTGCCCAGTGCTGATCGATTTTTTCCAGAGATGCTGTTGTTACATTCATACAACACCTCCATTTCTGCTTCTGAGAACTTTATTGCTAAGTTGTCCGATACTGTCCTGGGGTAAATAAAGGGCCAGCAATTCAATCACCATATCCGCATGCTGATCTTTGGCGAGTTTGGCCACGCGAGCACGAAGATCGTCCTGATTGGGTTCTACATCACGCACCAGAAAACCGAACACACGGACATTGGTTTTACTTTGAATGTAATTTTTCGCGGCTCGTTTGAACCGATCTTCCCAAGCTGATTGCTGTGCACGAAAGCCAAGGTATCTAAAGATATCGTCCTTGATTTTTACATCATCTTTCAGATCCTCAAGCTGCTGCTTCAACCCTGTGCGGCCGTGCATCGCTCCAGGTGGATATTTATCCTCGGCCGATGTCTTGACCTCCCCAAATGCAAAAAAATCATCGGTGCCGTTGGATTGAAAGCCAACTAGATCTGCACCGGGCAGACTGGAGCCACTCTTTCTTTCATCACGACCATCCGGCCATGGGAAAAAACAATCCTTCTGATGAATCAGATAGGACTCAGCTATCGCTTCACCTACACGCCAATCTTCTGGGGGCTTGGTATCCGACAAAATCCGTTCAACTTCGCCTTTCTCGAACTCGGTTTCGGCAAGCCCTGCAAGCAGTGCCGCAATATCCACTTTTCCGGAATCATCAAACACAACCTCTGCAACAGGCCCGGACAACGCAATATCCAGTTCAGTGGCAGAATAGGAAAAGCCACACCCCGTGACCGGTGATTTGCCAAGCATATATTCAATTGTACCAGAAACCAAGGTCATAAAATCTCCTCAAGGATTTTTTCTGCATCCGGGACGCGCAGCTCGCCGGAAATGATTTTGGGAAGCAAAGCATCGCGAAGTGAGGTAAGAGTGTTGGACTCAATAAGATTATCATACCACAGGTTAAACATTGGCCCCGCGGAGTCATTGAATACGTTAAGGATATTCTCAGGTGGATGTACGACCATGAGCTGTTTCATGTCTCGGGCAGTAAAATGTCCAAGGCCGGTTGTCTGTTTGTCTCTCGCAATTTCAGCAAAGACAGGACGTAGATATTTTAAGAGATAAAAGATGAAATGCCTTTCTGTTTCCTGATGTGGAAGGACACGAAATATGTGCTGGTTCAGCCAGGCCAGGCCACCACACCAGACAAAAGTGCCAATAGATGTATCTGGATTGCCAGACCAAGATAACAGGATTTCTCCATCACCAATTCGATATTTATCGTCCAGCTCTGTCTTTGTAAACTTGGTCTGCCCTGTTACTCCATTTTTCAGTTCAGCGATCTTGATAACGGGCAATGCTCCTGCTTCGTCTGTAAAATGAACATTCTTGTATGCGGCACCGTTTATATATTTAGCAGAGTCGTATAATGAACGAGCGCTCCACCCCTCCGGAATCTCTCCCAGTTCGGAATCGCAAAAGCGGTCGGGAAAGAGATTGAGGATGTCGGGCGGCAGGTTCAGGTCGTATGGTAGTTCGCCCCGGCGGGCGCGGACCGGGTCGAAATCCACGAACCAGGATTTGAAGATGGCCCGGGCCATGGCCTCCAGGGTCTGGTTCATTTGCCGGTTTAATTCGATTTTGTCGTCCAGGGTGCCGAGGATGTGGGCAATGGCGCGTTGTTCCTCGTATGGCGGACATGGGAAAGTATATTTCTTTAAAGTGGATGCCGGCACCCGCTGACGGCCGGATGATCCCTCCATGCGTGCGATTGCATAATTGCGGAATTCCGGTGTTCGGGAAAGATAATAGACAAAAAGTTCATCTGTAACGCTCTCGATTCCTGAAAGAACTATAAATTCTGTTGAGCCATGGGCGACCTCCTCTTCTTCGAGAAAATCCACATATGCGGTCTTTCCATTTTCAAGGCATGGAGTGATACGAGCAAGAAGCGTGTCGCCATTCTGAAAACGAGCCCCCGAGCCCTTAAAAGCCCGGTGATCAATCTCATTGATAAATCGTTTCGCTGTTTCGACTTGTTGCATAGATATATACACCGAGTCAGAGCCCTTTGCGAGAGATCGAGAAGGGTTGATTGCAATAACATCTCCCAGCTTGGAAGTTTGCCACTCACTCCCCATAACCCAACACCTCCGAATTCCTATCCTTCATGGCTTCTCCGTCCCTTCGTTCAAGATGCTCAAGTACTGCTGGTAAACAAAAACCCGGTTGCGCTGCTGTCCGGTAATTTCACTCACAATATCGAGTGTTTCGAGGTGCTGCATGCCTTTGGCGGCGGCAGGAAAAGAAAGCCCGGATAATTTACAAATCCGGCTCAGGCTAGCCAGGGGATGTTCGCAAAGAACGCGAAAAACGCGAATGGTTGTGGAAGCAGATCGTCCCAGGGTTTGAATTTTCTGCTCATCCTGCTGAAAGAGGGATAACAACCGTTTGGCCGTCTCCACAGCGTTTGACGCGATTTGCTCGACACCTTCCAGGAAAAAATCAAGCCACGCCTCCCAATCGCCCTCGGTGCGGACCAGATCCAGCAGGCGGTAATATTCCGGTCGATGCTGCTTGAAATAGAGGCTGAGATAGAGAAGCGGCTGAGATAGCAGCCTGTCATGGTGCAGGACAAACGCAATGAGAAGGCGTCCGATACGCCCGTTTCCATCTAAAAAAGGGTGGATAGTCTCAAACTGGACATGCGCCAGGGCCGCTTTGATGAGCGTTGGATAAGCGTTGCCGGCATCGTGAAGGAAACCCTCAAGCTGTGTCATACAGGCTTGAACATGTCCGGGCGGGGGCGGAACAAAGTAGGCATTGCCCGGGCGCGTGCCCCCGATCCAGTTTTGGGATCGCCGAAATTCGCTCGGAGACTTGTTGCCTCCTCTGCCCTGTGAGAGCAATATCTCATGCATTTCCCGAATCAGGCGGTTGGAAAGGGGAAAATCTTCCTGCAATCGTTTGAGCCCGTGATTGAGCGCTGCAACATAATTAGAAACTTCCCGCACATCGTCAATAGGGACTCCCGGCGCCTCCTCCATTTCAAAAAGCAACAACTGGGCCAGAGATGATTGCGTGCCTTCGATTTGTGAAGAAAGAACGGCTTCCCGGCGGACATAGGCGTAAAGGAACATGTTCGGATCGGGCAAAAGCAAGGTCACGCTGTCCAGCCGACCCAATGCCACCGTAGCGCGTTCCAGCAACCGTTGACGCTGGTCGCTCAATGTCAATGCCGGGTCAGGTGGAAGCGAATTTGGAATAAACGCGCGTATGGTCTCTCCCGCAACGCTGGTTGTCTCGTATTGTCCGGTAGAACCGCGTCTCATAACTCGGTTTCTCCCTATTTATCGTTTGTTAAATAACTCCGGAAACTATTAAACGAAAATGTCTTTTTGTTTAATAAAACATCATTCACCATAGCCCAAAACCGTCCTTGATCTTCGCCATAACTATTCTCCGTATCCCAGAACTACCATGTTTTTTTTGATTACGGCTTCCAGCCGTTCGGATTCGGCGAACTGCTCGTAAAGTTGGGCGGTCAGTTGTTTCATTTTCTCATCAAAGGGCACGCCATCGTCTTCCACCGCGGCCGCGCCCACGTATCGGCCGGGGGTGAGGACATAGCCGTGTTCCCGGATCTCGTCAAGGGCCACGCTTTTACAAAAACCCGGCACATCTTCGTATGTGCCGGCCTTTTTTTCGCCGCGCCAGGCATGGTAGGTGACGGCGATCCGGCCGATATCTTCGGCGGACAACTCCCGGTGCACCCGGTCGATAAGGGTGCCCATGTTGCGGGCGTCGATGAACAGGGTCTGGCCCTGGCGAGGGCGGAACCGGCCGTTTTTCTTGGTGCGGGTCACAAACCAGAGACAGACCGGAATCTGGGTGGTGTAAAAAAGCTGGCCGGGCAGGGCGATCATGCAGTCCACCAGGTCGGCTTCGATGATGTTTTGGCGGATCTGGCCTTCGCTGGCGGTGTTGGTGGAGCATGGAACCATTGGCCATGACAAAGCCGGCCATGCCTTTGGGCGAAAGATGGTGGATGAATTGCTGAATCCAGGCATAGTTGGCATTGTTCACCGGCGGGAGGCCGTATTTCCAGCGGGCGTCTTCGCGCAGGCGCTGGCCGCCCCAGTCGCTCATGTTAAAGGGCGGGTTGGCCAGGATATAATCGGCCCGCAGGTCTTTGTGCAGGTCGTTGTGAAAACTGTCGGCATTTTTGCCGCCCAGGTTGGCGTCAATGCCCCGGATGGCCAGGTTCATTTTGGCCAGGCGCCAGGTGGTATAGTTGGACTCCTGGCCGTAGATGGCGATGTCGCCTTTGGTCCCGCCGTGCTCTTCCACAAATTTTTCACTTTGCACGAACATACCGCCCGAGCCGCAGCAGGGGTCAAAGACCCGGCCTTTGAACGGTTCGATCATGCGCACCAGCAGCTTGACCACGCACTGGGGCGTATAAAACTCTCCTCCGCCTTTGCCTTCGGCGGCGGCGAACTTGCCCAGAAAATACTCATACACCCGGCCCAGGACATCTTGGGAGCGGGAGGCCTCATCCCCCAGCCCGACCTGGGAAATAATGTCGATCAACTCGCCCAGGCGGTACTTGTCCAGGTCCGGGCGGCCATAATCCTTGGGCAAAACGCCTTTTAAGCTGGGGTTTTCCTTTTCAATGGCCACCATGGCATCGTCCAGCAACTTGCCGATGGTGGGTTGCTTGGCATTGGACTGAAGCATGTCCCAGCGGGCTTCCTTGGGCACCCAGAAGATGTTGTCGGCGGCATACTCGTCGCGGTCTTCAGGGTCAGTGTATTCGGTCTCCTGGGTGGCTTGCAGTTGCTGGTATTTGGCCTGAAAGGCGTCGGAGATGTATTTTAAGAATATCAGCCCCAGCACCACGTGCTTGTATTCGGAAGCATCCATGTGGCCGCGCAGCTTGTCCGCCGCCGCCCACATTTGATTTTCAAACCCCAGGTTGGCACCGTTATTGTTGTTTTTCGCCATTCATCCTTCTCCGGTATAATGAAACCCACGGCATTGGTGCCTGCCCAAAATATCTGACGCCGGGAGCGCTTTATATGGTTATACTGTTTGTCTCATATGGTCTTGACGTTATTCAAAACGCAGTTGGATAAGGCAATCCCCCGGTACACGTATTCCGCTGATTTCTATATCATACCAGCGATTATATTTCAAAAGGATAGCGATGGGATAATGGCGGGGGATAATGGCGAAAAAACCGTTTCTTATTTCTATGGCGGCATGCTAACGTGACAGGGATGCAGCCATGGTGGGAGTGGATTTGATAAACAAAATAAAAAACAGGAATGGCAAATGCAGCTGAGCAAAGAGCAGGAGATGGTCCGGAAGATGGCGCGGGAATTTGCCCGCAGGGAATTGGCGCCGCTGGCGGCGGAGCGGGATCAGAAGCATGAATACCCCGGGGAAAGCCTGAAAAAAATGGGGGAGCTGGGATTACTGGGGATGCTGGTGCCGGAGGAATACGGCGGCGAGGCCATGGACACGGTCTCTTATGCGGCGGCCCTGTATGAGATCGCCCGGGCCTGCACATCCACGGCGGTGATCATGTCGGTACACAATTCCATCTGCTGCGGCAGCCTGCACCGGTTCGGCAGCGAATCCCAGAAACAGCAATACCTGGTCCCCATGGCCGGCGGCGAATTCATCTGTTCCTTTGCCCTGTCCGAGCCTGAAGCCGGTTCCGACCCAGCCGGGATGGACACAACCGCGGAAAAGGACGGCGACCATTATGTTTTAAACGGGACCAAACGATGGATCACCGGCGGGGCCACATCAAAGCTGTTCATCGTCCTGGCCAAAACCGACCCGGCCGCCGGGCATAAAGGGATTTCGGCCTTTCTTGTGACGCGGGGCATGGAGGGGTTTTCCACGGGCCGGCTGGAAGACAAGATGGGCCAGTGCGCCTCGGACACCACCGACCTGATCTTTACAAACTGCCGGGTGCCCGCCGATAACCTGCTGGGCAAGGAAGGAGAAGGGTTCCGCGTTGCCATGTCCGGGCTGGATGACGGCCGGATCGGCGTGGCCGCCCTGTCGCTGGGCGTGGGCCAGGCCGCGCTGGATGAAGCCACTGCATATGCCGGCCAGCGGCAGCAGTTCGGCTGGCCCATTGCCGACAACCAGGGCATTCGCTGGATGATCGCGGACATGGCCACGGATGTGGAGGCCGCCCGGCTCCTCGTTCTGAACGCCGCGGCACAGAAAGACCGGGGCCGGCGTTGCAGCAAGGAAGCGTCCATGGCCAAGCTTTATGCTTCTGAAATGGCAAACCGTGTGGCCGGCCAGGCGGTCCAGATCCATGGCGGTTACGGCTACACCCGGGAGTTTCCGGTGGAGCGTCTTTACCGGGATGCCCGCGTGCTCACCATTTACGAAGGCACCTCCCAGATCCAGAAAATCGTCATTGCCAAAGAAGTGCTTGGCGATATCCGGAAAAAGTAAAAACTTGCATTCACCCTTCGTATTCTTCGTGAACTCGGTGGTTAAATCGGTTGGTCATTTATACCACGAAACGCATGAAGGACACGAAGAAAAACGGGTCAACGAATCAACCGGATGGTCAGGGGATACTGATAGGCGGCGCCTTTGTTGGTTTTCAGGCAGGCCCGGATGACCAGGACGAGGTTGGCGATGAGCAGGACGGGCAGCAGGAGAAAACCGATCAGGACAAAGCACAATAAACCGGCCAGCATGGTGTAAAGGGTCATGGATATCTGAAAGTTGAGGGACTCCCGGCCCTGGGCGTCGGCAAAAGGGTATTGGTCTTTTTTGATCAGCCAGACGATCAGGGGGCCCAAAATATTGCCAAAGGGGATGCCGGTTAAGCCGGCCAGGGCGCTGAGGTGGCAGAGAATGGCCCAGGTGCGGGCCTGCTGGTCGTCATCAGTGGCAGGGAGCCCGGCCGGACTGTCGGCATCGGGCTGATTCAGACGGATCACGCCCCAGATGATCAGGCCCAGGCCTGCCAGCAATCCGGCCATGGCTCCGACCACGCTGCCGAAAACCCTCATCATCAGGGTTTGCAGGATGGACCTGGAAAAGAAAAAAATCCGCTCCTGGTCGCCGCCGCTCACATCAATCACAACGGTTCCCGGCTGCTCAAGGTCGATATAGCCGATGGCATTGCTGGCGCGGGCGCCGGTGGTGGAAGAAATATTTGTATCGGTTTCAAAAGGAATCGGCCGACCGGTGTCGGCGTTAAAGATACGGATGACAAGGCCGTCGGGAAGGCTTTGGGAACGGTTGTAGGTTTTGCCGTCAAAGATGGTCTTGTACTCGTTCCACAGGTAATAGCGACCGGGCTCGTCCACGTCCACGCGAATGCTGCCCGGCACCCGGAACCGGGTCTGGCCGGTGTCTGTGCCGAACAGCGGCAAGATCAGGGCCATGGGCACCACCACAACGCCGATAAAAACCAGTAGCGCCCCTGCGATAATGCGTTTTGTGCCGGGTTTCATGGCTTGCCTGTTTTGTTGTTTGTTAGTTTCCATCCATAAATGGCCTTTTTCCGCAATATCTGCGTCAAACTGCGGAGTTGCTTGTGCGGCGTACATCTAGTACGCCTCCGCGCAACTCCTTGTTTTCCTTGATCTTGCTAAAAAATTCTCATTTCTGGATTGAAAACTTAAAATTGTGTCACCATTTCGAAATGGAT
>JAXHVL010000098.1:0-53176 GCA_034189225.1 Thermodesulfobacteriota bacterium | reverse complement strand
GGCGAACCTTGTGTTCGCCCTCTTATCGGGCGAACACAAGGTTCGCCCCTGCACCGGACGTGACATGACGAGAGATGCATCGCTTTGCTGCTATTGGACTTTTTACGAAGCCGTCATAAATGGCGAGGTGGAAAATAATGGAACAGGTATACACCGACCTTCGGGATACCGCGCGAAAAATCGCCGCCAAATACCCGGAACCGGACTTTTACACCGCATTTTCCCGCTCCGTGGAAATGTCCCGGGACAGCTTTAAGTCCAACCGCCTTCTATCGAACTTGCGCGATATCGTCAGCCGGTATACCAATGACAACCTGGGCCACGGCATGGGGCATGCCCGAAAGGTGGCGCTGGACGCCGGCACCATTGCCGCAGCAGAAGCATGGAACGCCGATTACACGCGGCAGCACACCCTGGACATTATTCTGCTGGCCCAGTGCGCCGGCCTGCTCCATGACATGGAACGACGGCAGGAAAATCACGCGGTAAAAGGGGCGGCAACCGCCCGGCAGACCCTGGGCCGGGAAAGCCGGTTGACTGACGAAGAAATCGACACTATTGCCTTTGCCATCAGGAATCATGAGGCGTTCAAGCCAGTGGCAACACCCGGAACCCTTGAGATGTATATTATCTCGGGCAGCCTGTATGACGCCGACAAATTCCGGTGGGGGCCGGACAACTTTACCCATACGCTCTGGCACATGATTGAACCCGTGCACCCGCCCCTGTCAAAACTCGTCCAACACTATCCCGGCGCCATGCGCCATATCGCGGCCATTAAATCCACATTCCGCACCGACGTGGGCAGGGTCTACGGCCCTCAGTTCATCGACACGGGCCTCGCCATCGGCCGGGAACTGCTGGCGGTCATTAAAACACGGTATGCGGATTACCTTGATTCGAATGAATAGTCAGGACTTGAAATGAATAGTCAGGACTTGAGAAACCGCCTGGCGTTCTCCAGCATAGATTCGGCTTCTTCCAGGGACTGCGCCGTTTCGGAAATCACCCCGTCGGGAAGCATTTTGGCGAACAGGTGGGAGGTGTTCTGATTGTCGGGGGCTACCACCCTGACCGACCGTCTGAGACCGGCCTGTTCCAGGTGGTAAATGACCTTTCGGATATGAAAAATAACCTTTTTATCGAGGGTAAGGGTCAGCTCGGTGACATCATTGATCAGGTCGAACCCCTCCCGCAGGTTAAAGGAGATGGAGATGATATGATTGGAGGCAAGCTTTGCGCCGTTGGGATCAAACCGGCCGCTGAGATACAGGTAAAGCCGGTTCTTGTTTTCGTCCACCCGGACATCCCATTTGGCTGCGCCTTTCCGTCCTTTTTTGAACAGGGGTGGCTGCTTTCTGGACAGATGTGCGATGCGTTTTTCCGCTTCCGCCACCTCCGACTCGAGCCGCTCCACCTCCCGGACCAGCATCGGAAGGGCTTCCAGCACGATGTCAATATCGGTAAGGTTCGCCTTGGCGCGGTGCCTGAAGCGGGTTTTGATGTCAGACAAATCCATCAAATCAGTTCCATATGTTTGCTATGAAAAGACCACCCTCTGGATGTGCCGCCTTTATCATGTCAACGCGACGGCATTTCTGGACGGGCACGAGACTATCAAAATTGATGTCATATTGAAATTAAATGTAAAATTAGTATACCACAAAAGATTAAGAATGAAAAGCCCCAGCATCCGCCATCCCCTTATAAAATTTGGATTGCGAATAACAGCGACAGCAATTATAAGGGCCGTGCCCGGTTTTTAGCACTTTGATCTGGAAAAATGCCTGGTAATAATGTAATAGTAGGTTAAAAGAGGGTAATATAATCATTGCTTTCCCGGGGCGTCTTATCTTTTGTATGATTGCTGAATGCATGGCAATAATATTTTCATACGGCAGGTTGCCGTGTAATAAGCCGGATTGCTTTCAACCCTTTGCAAAAGGAGGCGAAAATGGGCGTTAAGGCTTGGCCGACACCAAACTGGCCCGATGGTGTGGCAAGAGAGATCGACGATTACGAACACCCGTTGTTCGATTTTCTGGATAAAGCGGCGGAGAAATACCCGGACAAAACCTACACCATTTTTAACGACGGCACCCGGACGTATGCCCAGGTAAAGGACGCGGCCGACCGGATTGCCAATTTTCTTTCGGCAAACGGCATCGCCAAAAGGGACCGGGTGGCCATCTTTCTGCCCAATCTGCCTCATTACCCGGAAGTCTATTTCGGCATTCTCAAGGCTGGCGCGGTGTGTGTCACCTGCAACCCCGTTTATACGCCCTCGGAACTGAATTACCAGCTCAAGGATTCGCTGGCCAAGGCGTTGTTCTGTATGGATCATCCGGATTTTTACTCCACCACCATCCAGGCCATTCAGGAAACCAGCGTGGAAACCGTGGTGATATGCAGCTTGAAATCCTATCTGCCGACGGTTAAACAGGTTCTGGGAACCCTGCTCAATAAAATCCCCATGGCGGAAAAATATGAACCCGGCCATCTTTTCTACGATGATATCCTGGCATCCTATCCGCCCAAACCGCCGGATGTCAGCCTTAACCCAACTGAAGACCTCGCGCTGATCCTTTACACCGGTGGCACCACCGGCGTACCCAAGGGGGCCTGCCTTACCCATACGAATTTCGTATTTGACGTAAAGGCGACTCTGGAATGGCTTGTCATCCCACATGAGCCGCACGGAGAGCCGGAAAAGCCACGGATGGGAGGCTTTCACTGTCACATAGGTATTCTGCCATGGTACCACAGCTTCGGCATGACCCTGTGCCTGCTCCAGTCCTGCGCCATCGGCGCGCGCCTGGTATGCGTTTTCGACCCAAGTGCCGGCAATCCACCCTTTACAGAAGTGCTCAAGCTCATCCAGAAACACCGGCCCACCGTGCTGGTGGGGGCGCCCATGATCTTTTCCGCATTTGAGAATCATCCGGACCTGGGCAAATACGATTTAACATCCCTGCTGTGCTGCGCTTCGGGCGGCGCCCCTCTTCCCGTGGAAGTGGCCAGAAATTTCGAGGCCAAAACCGGTTCCATAATCTTCGAAGGCTACGGGCTCAGCGAAACATCACCGGTTATCTGCGCCAATCCCACCAACAAGGAACAGCGGAAATTCGGTTCGGTGGGATTTCCGTTTCCCAACACCGACATCAAGATCCTGGATACCGAGACGGGCGAAACCGAACTTGTCCGGGGCCAGGACGGTGAAATCGCCGCGTACGGTCCCCAGGTCATGCAGGGATACTGGCGCAAACCCGATGCCACCAGGGATGTATTCCGTGAAATTGGCGGCCGGCAGTACCTTCTTACCGGGGATATCGGCCATATCGACGAAGAGGGCTATATTGTTATCACGGACCGGAAAAAAGACCTCATCCTGGTGGGCGGGTTCAACTGCTACCCAGGGGAAGTGGAGGAGGTGCTGTTCCAGCATCCCAAGGTCGCCCAGGCGGCGGTGGTGGGGGTACCCCATGAAAAAAGCGGCGAAGCTGTGAAAGCCTATGTTCAGTTAAGAGAAGGCGAGCAAGCCACCGAACAGGAAATCCTGGACTTCTGCAAGGAGCGCCTTGCCGGCTACAAGCGGCCGATGACCATAGAGTTCCGTGACCATCTGCCCACCTCGGCTGTGGGCAAGGTATTACGACGGGTATTGAAGGAAGAGCAGGACGGCTGACAGATGCTTCGGTTTCGATACCGATAGGGCTTGGGAACTTTTTACGAGGCCGGCATGGCATAATTTGTACAATATGTTATAATGGAAAGTATTGATACGCCAAACCGGCACAGGAGCGGGTTGGCGTTGTTGGCATGGTGCGGCGAACATTGCCGCCGAAGAAAAATATACTATAAAAGCGGTTTAACACTATGTTTATTGTTGCCAATTTCCTTGTGGGTCTGGCCACGGTGCTGGACATTGTTTTAAATATCTATATGTGGATTATCATTGCACAGGCGATTCTGTCATGGGTAAGTCCGGACCCTTACAACCCGATCGTACGGATTATCAACAACCTTACGGAACCGGTGCTTTACTGGATACGTGCCAGATTGCCGACCATTTTCGGCGGGATTGATTTTTCCCCCATTGTCGTGATTCTGGGGATTGTTTTTCTTCAGGCCTTCGTTGTGAACAGCCTTTTAATGCTGGCGCAGCGGATGTAACCTTCAAATGTGATAGTCCCGTAAAAAATCAAATTGGGGACGGCAAAGTAAAAAGTTCAAGATACGGCGCAGCCCTATCACTCCCGAGGAATGAGGCGTACTTGGCGTACGCCGCAGTGACGAGGGATGCAGCGCAACGCAGATATTGGACTTCCAAGGAACTTGATCTGCCGATTTGTAAAACCTATCAATTTTATACAATTTTTCAGTTTATTGCCGGGTTTTTCAGTTTGCCGAAACAACTGAACAGCAACACGTGCCCAGCCCCTTGCAGCGCAGCCGAGCAGGGTCGGTTTTTTCGGAAGACGCGGGCAGACTGTTTGAGCAGACGAGGTTTAGTGCATCTGCACAAAAGAACAGGCGAGTTTCTGCCCGCGCCGAAAAAACCGTCCCTGCGAGGGAAGCCGAAGGCCAAGCTGCGGGGCGCCCTTTCTTTTGCATACTTTTCTTTGGGCGAGCAAAGAAAAGTATGAAAGAAAAATGGGTTGTTTAGCACAAATAGCGGTAAAAAAGGTCTCGCGCAAGTTACTTACTGCAAAAACGCCGCAAAGCGGGGTAAGTCGCTTTTTACGAAACCGAGAAATGTGAGGGATGGCGGACGCATTCGTCCCCTTCCGATACCCGGAGGAAAAAGATGGCGAAGATTGATGCATTTTTCAAGCTGATGCACGAACAGGGGGCTTCCGACCTGCATTTGGTCAGCGGCCTTCAGCCCGTACTGCGTATCAGGGGCGATGTGGAACGGGTCAAGTACGGGGTACTGGACAACGACGAGCTGCGGGGCATGCTCTATGAAATCGCCCCGGAGGAAAAGGTAAAGGTCTTCGAAGAGACCGGTGACGTGGACTTTGGATATGAAATTCAGGGACTGGCCCGGTACCGTGTCAATTTTTTCATGCACAAAAACGGGGTGGGCGCCGTATTCCGGGAAATTCCCAGCACCATTATGACCGCCGAACAACTGGGCCTGCCGCCGGTCATTCCCAAGCTGGCATCCCTGCCCAGGGGACTCGTCCTGCTGACAGGCCCCACCGGCAGCGGCAAGTCCACCACCCTTGCCGCCATCGTTGACGAAGCCAACCGGACTCGCAAGGACAACATCATTACCATCGAAGATCCCATCGAATTCGTCCATGAGAGCAAGTCCTGCATTATAAGCCACCGGGAGGTGGGCCTTCATACGCAGTCGTTTTCCGCGGCGCTTAGGGGCGCGTTGCGTGAAGACCCGGACATTATCCTGGTCGGTGAAATGCGTGACCTTGAAACCATCTCCCTTGCCATCGAAGCCGCATCAACCGGACACCTGGTGCTCGGCACCCTGCATACCACCAGCGCCTCCAAAACCGTAGACCGGATCATCGAGGTATTTCCCGCCGATCAGCAGGCCCAAGTGCGGTCCACTCTTGCCGACGGGATTCGCGCGGTGGTTTCCCAGGGGCTGTTCAAACGGATCGACAAAATCGGCCGCTGCGTGGCGCCGGAAATCCTGATTGCCACACCGGCTGTTCGAAACCTGATCCGGGAGTCCAAGACCCACCAGCTGCCGTCCATGATTCAGACCGGCAAAAAGTACGGCATGCAACTGCTGGACGACGCCATTATGGGGCTTTATCATAAGGGCTGGATCAGCGCGGAAGAGGCCTATTCCAAGGCGAACGACAAGACGCAGTTCCGTGCATTCCTTAAATCGCCGCCAATGGATTTTACAGAAACATAATCATGCAGAAACCTGAAATTGATCATATCCTGACCAAGCTGCTCGACTCCTACGAAAACGTTTCAGACATCAACCTGACGGTGGGCAAACCCTTTCAGGTGGAGAGTTCGGGGGAATTGATCGCCGTGGATATCGGGGGCGGCTATAAACCGCTGACCCCGTTCCAGACGGAAATATTCGCGCTGAACCTCGTCGAACAGGACCGCCGGCTGACGGAGATGCTGATCAAACAAGGCTCCTGCGACCTGTCTTATACCCTGCCGGGCAAGGCCCGGTTCCGGGTCAATGTGTTTTCCCAGTCCGGCCAATACTCCATCGTTCTGCGCCGGCTGGAATCCACCATCCCCACCATCGAAAGCCTGGAACTGCCGCCCATTTTTCAGGAAATGGGAAAGGAACAAAACGGCATCATCTTCTTTACCGGCGCCACGGGAACGGGTAAGTCCACCTCCCTGGCGGCTATCCTGGAAGAAATCAACGAAAACAAATCCGTCCACGTGGTGACGCTTGAAGATCCGGTGGAATACGAACATCCTCACAAAAAATCCACCTTTAACCAGCGGGAACTGGGCCTGGACTTTGATAGTTTTGCCAACGGCCTTCGGGCGGCCCTGCGGCAGGCCCCCAAGGTAATTCTGGTGGGGGAAATGCGGGATAAGGAATCCATCGAAATCGGGCTGCGTGCCGCCGAAACCGGCCATCTCGTACTGACCACCCTCCACACGGTGGATGCCGGCCAGACCATCAACCGTATACTGGGTATGTTCGACGTGGACGAAGAACAGCAGATCCGCATACGGCTGTCAGAAAATCTTAAATGGGTAGTCTGCCAGCGGCTTTTGCCCAAGGTGGGAGGCGGCCGCATTGCGGCCTTTGAAATTCTCGGCACCAATCTCCGGGTCAAGGACAGCATCCTTCACGGCGAGGGAGAAGGCCGGACCTTTTATGAAATCATCAAACAGAATGAGGCTTTCGGCCACATCACTTTTGATGACTATATTGTCAACATGTATGCCGAAGGTATTATCACGGAAGAAACCGCCAAGGCCTATGCCACCCGCCGCGGCGTTGTCAGCCGGGGCGTTGATTCCGTCAAAAGCTCCAGGGGCGAGGCCACCACGGAAATTGAAAATCTGGAAATCGACCGGCGTTATGGAAAAGGTTAGTGAGTGTCCGTCCAGAAATTAGATATTTTGGTCGAGTTCAAGGAAGGCGAAAATTTTAACCGGAGGAATACTTTGCGTATTTTGAGGATTAAAATTTGAGCCTGACGCAGAAATCGGGCAAAATAGCAATTTATGGATGGACACTAGTGAACGGAGTTGACCATGGATATCAGTTGTGAAAAATGCGGAACCAGTTTTAAGGTGGCGGATGAAAAACTGCCCCCCGGCAAGACCGTTTCCATGCGATGCCCCAAGTGCAAGGGGAAAATCTCCATCGCCGTTCCCGGCGGCCAGAATGGTGCAGGGGCGAAGAAAAACGCCGGTGCCGGTGAAGGCGCCTTCGGGTTTGAAGAGATGCTGCCCGATGAAAGCAATTACGATGCCTCGGAAAAACCCTTTGATTTCATCGAAGAAGAGGGGAAAACCGCCCTTATCTGCGAGCCCAGCCACGAAACCAGGGAAGAAATAAAAAAGGTGCTTGATTTCATGGAGTACCATATTTCAGACGCCGACGACACCCGAGATGCTCTGAAAAAACTGCGGTATCACACCTATGACCTGATCATTATCAACGAAATGTTCGGCTCCCGCAGCCCGGATGCCAATGGGCTCCTGATTTATCTGGAACGGCTGAAGATGAAAATCCGCCGAGAGATATACATCGTGCTGCTGACCAGCCGATTCACCACTATGGACAACATGACCGCCTTTCGCAAAAGTGTCAATCTTGTAGTCAATATTAATGATATCAATTTCTTTGAAAAAATCCTCAACCGCGGCCTCAACGATTATGAGCAGTTTTATCACATTTTCAAGGACTCGCTGCGGCATATGGACACCATTTAAACCGTTATGACCACCAAGCCTTCATCCCCATATACCTGCAAGGATTACCGCGAAGAAATGATTCTCAACACCCTCCAGCGCCGCCTGGCCACCGAGCAACTGACCGACGCCGAGCGGGAAATTATAAGGCAGGAGATTGAGGCAATCAAAAAAGCCATGGGCATGGACTGAGACAATCAGTCATCGGTTCCTTTTTCCCAGTCCACGAAGGCATCAATTTCTTTCTTGAAGGTCCTGGCCGTCCACCCCATCAGTGCCGCGTCGTCAAACAACCCCATCATGACAATGAAATCCGGCATCAGGTCCACCGGCATGACAAAGTAAACCACCGACGCCACAATCATCAGAAGGGATTGCCAGGAGACCTGCCGGTAGGAACCATTTGCATATGCCTTGATCAGACGAATGCAGGCCATGAGGGATGCCCAGACATCGTCAAGCGCATCTTTTTTTTCTGCTGCCTTTTGCCTGGCGTCATCGACCAGCTGATGAAGCCTGTCCGGAGATTGTATATATTCCTCGGCCCTGGTTCTGGCCTTTTCATACGATCTGCTCCGGCGTGTCCGATGGGCGTCTGTATTATCGTTTACATTGTCATTCATGGATTCCACCGATTGGTTATCCCTCTGAAAATGTCAATTTGAGCTGATCAGCCACGATGCACTCGGATCAAAATGAATTTAATTGGTGCCAATAATGCGCAGGCCCTCCAGAGTCAGGTTGGGCTCCACCGCCTCGATGGTTTCCGAAATATCGGCAATCAGGGAGGCCAACCCGCCGGTGGCGATCACCTTGTAGGGCGCGGGGGCGGTCTGCTGAATCCGATTCACGATACCGTCCACCAGCCCGGCGAAGCCAAAAATCATGCCCGACTTGATGCTGCTTGCCGTGTCATGGCCGATAAGGGTATACGGGGCGTTCAGCAGATCGATGCGGGGCAGTTTGGCGGCATGCATGGAAAGCGCCTCGGCGGCGATGCCGATGCCCGGGGCGATGACGCCGCCGGTATATTCCCCTTTGTCCGAGATAAGATCAAAGGTAATGGCCGTTCCAAAGTCCACAACGATCATGTTGGTGCGGTATTTATCATAGGCCGCGGCCGCGTTCACGATTCTGTCCGCGCCAACCTCCGAGGGGTTTGCATAGCGGATGGTGATGCCGCTTTCAGTGGTGGCATCCACCCACTTGGGCATGCAGGTGAGATATTTCCGGCAGAATACCTCATATATGCGTTCCACCGGCGGAACGACCGAGGAAATCACCGTTTTGGTGATATCCCCGAAGGCGATGCCGGCCCCACTGAACAGGCTGGCCACCAGCACGCTCAGTTCATCTTCGGTGGTGTCTTTTTCCGTCCGTATTCGCCAGTCGCGCACCAGTTGGCCACCATCATCAAAGATGCCAATCACGGTGTTGGTATTGCCGATATCAATCACAAGCAGCACGGGCCACTCCTTTGTTTATTCACGCCGGTGCATTGCTGATGGCATCGGCCAGGGCCAGGGTCGTGCAGGCCTCGGCCACGTCATGCACCCGGATAATATGAGCGCCGCCCAGCACCGAAGCGGTGATGGCCGCCTGAGTGGCGGCAATAACTGACGGGTCGTCGGCGACAATGGTATCGTCCCCGCCGCCGGCCAGAATCTTACGGATGAAGGCCTTTCGTGAAGGCCCCACCAGGACGGGCCGGTCAAGTCGGTGGAATTGATTGAGCCGGCGGATCAGGGTAAGGTTGTGATCCACGGTTTTACCGAACCCGATGCCGGGATCCACGATAATCATATCCCTGGCAATGCCCTGTGCTTCGGCTTCTTTGGCGGCCTTTTCCAGAAACGCGATCACCTCTTCTGTGACATCACCATAAACAGGGGATTTCTGCATGGTTTTCGGGGTGCCCTGCATGTGCATCAACACCACGGGCACCTCTGCCGCCGCGGCCACTGCCGCCATCTTCGGGTCTATCCGCAGAGCGCTGATATCGTTGACAATGGCGGCGCCGGCGGCAATAGCGGCTTCCGCCACAGCCGCCTTTGTCGTATCAATGGAAATGGGAACCTCGATCTCGCCGGCGAGGGCCTCGATAACGGGGATGGTGCGCTCAATTTCCATGGCTTCCGGCACAGGATCAGAAAAAGGACGGGAGGATTCCCCCCCGATATCCAGAATATCAGCGCCGGCGGCCACCAATTGCTTCGCCTGCCGGATGGCCCTGCCGGCATCTTCAAACCGGCCGCCGTCGGAAAACGAATCGGGCGTGATGTTCAATATCCCCATGATCAGGGTATGCTTTCCCAGGGAAAGGCGGTGGTTGTGCCAGGCCATCTCATAACGCGTCATATGTTTCTATCCGTCCCGCCCTGAGTCTTCATCATCGCCGGCGCCCTTCGACTCATCGGGATCTACTTCGGCACCATCCGTGGCCGAAGTACTTTGAGCTGTCGCATCGGTGCTCTCTTTCGGGGGCTCTTCTGTTTCCGGTTTTTTTTCTGGTTTTGCTTCCGGTTTTGTTTCCGGCGGTTTCTCCGCTTCGTCGTCCCTGGCCACATGAAGCTGAATCCCGGGACGCAGGGAACGAATCAGGTCATCCAGCTCAGGCCCGAGGACCGTCTCTTTTTCCAGCAGCAGGTCCGCCAGCTTATGCAGAATATCAACATTTTCCGTGAGCAGGGTCTTGGCTTTGATGTGGCTGTTTTTAATAATACGCTCGATCTCCTCGTCGATCCTTCTGGCCGTTGCTTCCGAATAATCCCGGTGCTGGGCGATTTCCCGCCCGAGGAAGATCTGTTCATCGTTATTGGAATAAGACAGGAGCCCGAGGTTTTCGCTCATGCCCCAATCGCGCACCATCCTCTGGGCCAGTTCAGTGGCCTGCTTGATATCGTTTGCGGCCCCTGTGCTGATCCGACCGAATACGACCTCTTCGGCTACCCGGCCGCCAAAGGAAATGGCCAATTCATTTTCCAGCTGATCCTTGAACTTGAAATCCCGTTCCTCCGGAAGAAACCAAGTCACTCCACCGGCGCGACCCCGGGGGATAATGGTGATCTTGTTCACTGCATCTGTATACGGCAACAGCCGGGCAACGATGGCATGCCCACCCTCGTGATAGGCGGTCACCTTCCGGTCTTCCTCCTTGATCACCTTTGATTTGCGTTCAAGGCCCATGTAGACCTTATCCTTTGCATCCTCAAAATCGACCATGCCGACCTTTTCCTTGTTCCGCTTGGCCGCATACAGGGCCGCCTCATTCACGAGGTTTTCCAGATCCGCACCGGTAAAGCCCGGGGTGCCTTTTGCCAGGTTTCCGATATTGACATCGCTGTCTGCCGGAATTTTTTGAATATAAACATCCAGTATCGCCCTCCGGCCCCTGATATCGGGCATGGGAACCACAACCTGCCGGTCGAACCGTCCAGGCCTCAGCAGCGCCGGGTCCAGCACATCGGGCCGGTTGGTAGCAGCAATAAGAATCACCCCTTCATTGGACTCGAATCCGTCCATTTCCACCAGCAGCTGATTCAGGGTCTGCTCCCGTTCATCATGACCGCCCCCCAGGCCGGCACCACGATGGCGGCCCACCGCATCGATCTCGTCGATATAAATCAGACAGGGCGCGTTTTTCTTGCCCTGAACAAACAGGTCCCGGACCCGTGAAGCGCCCACACCCACAAACATTTCAACAAAATCCGAACCGCTGATGCTGAAAAACGGCACGCCCGCCTCCCCGGCAATGGCCCGGGCCAGCAGCGTCTTGCCCGTACCCGGCGAGCCCACCAGCAGCACGCCCTTGGGGATCCGCCCCCCCAGCCGGGTGAATTTGTGCGGGTCCTTCAAAAATTCGATAACTTCGGTGACCTCCTCCTTGGCCTCGTCGATGCCGGCTACATCATTAAAAGTCAACCGTTTGGTTTCATCCGACAGCAGCCGGGCGCGGCTCTTGCCGAAGGAAAGGGCCTTGCCGCCGCCGCTCTGCATCTGCCGCATGAAATATATCCAGATTCCGATCAGCAGAATCATGGGCAGCCAGGAAATAAGGGCGGACAGAAACCACGGGGCTTCGGCCGGCGGTCGGGCTTCAATGGCCACGTTTTTCTCTCTAAGCATCTTAATCAGCTGATTGTCTTCTGGGGCATACACCTTGAACTGCTTGCCGTTGACGTTGGTGGCATAAATATTCTGATCCTGAATAACCACCTTCTGGATCTGTTCTTTTTCCACCATGGAAAGAAAATCCGTATAATTAATAGACATCTCCATTTGACGCTGCTGATTAAAAATATTATAAAGCATGATCATCATCAGAATAATGACGATCCATAGCGCCAGATTCTTATAAAATTGATTCAAAAGGATATCCTCCTTGCTTCATGTTGGTTCTATGGTGCGGTTAATCGTTATATTATTCCGGTATTATTCCGGTATTGTTCCGGGTTGTTTCCGGTTGTTTCGGGACGCTGTTCCGTATTGCCAAATAGGATAAAATACCATCTGTTTCGTAGTAAAGGCAAGAAAAATAAAAGCAAACGGATACAGCACAAAACCCCTTGCCAAAGGCAGCCGGTAACGGTTCGGCGGCGTTCGGCCCGACCGGGGGGACGGAAATGGTTAAGAAACAGCATCGATGGCTTTATTTTTTTCTTGCGTTTTTCATATTTGCTATATAAAATAAAAGATTTTAAAAAAATAGAAATATATAACAGATACGGGTTTTTAACGGTTTTCTTGCAGCCGCGCGCCGACAGGTGGACCGGGATGGGGTAATGTTTACCGGGCCGGCGGCGAATCCACCCCCAAAACAAAGGAGGCCAGCATAGCTAAGAAAAAAGCAAAAACCAACATTAACAGGGACATCAGGGCTAAAGAGGTCCGGGTCATCGACTCGGAGGGCAACCAACTGGGTATCCTTCCTCTTCACAAGGCACTTGCCGCCGCCGCTGATGTCGGTCTTGATTTGGTTGAAGTATCACCGTTTGCCGATCCGCCGGTCTGCAAAATCATGGACTTCGGACGGTACCGGTATGAACAGACAAAAAAAAATCAGGAAGCCAAGAAAAAACAGGCGACCTTTCAGGTAAAGGAAATCAAGGTCCGACCGAAAACGGACAGACACGACCTGAATACGAAAGTCAACGCCATCCGTAAATTTATCGAAAAGAAAGACAAGGTTAAAGTGTCGGTCTTTTTTCGGGGCCGTGAAATTACACTTTCGGACAAGGGTCGCGAACTGTTAGAAACGGTCCGGCAGGAGACCGAGGATATTGCCATTGTTGAGTTCGCCCCAAAGTTTGAAGGCCGGAGCCTGTTTATGATACTGGCCCCAAAAAACTGACGACAGGGCCACTTATTACGACAATGCCGTCGCTTTTACCAGGCACGGCGAAGTAAATAGACTTTTCAATCATGGGAGTTAAACGCAATGCCGAAGATTAAAACCAACCGGGCTGCGGCCAAACGGTTCAGACGAACCCGGACGGGAAAATTCGTCTACGCAAAGTCGCACAAAAGCCATATTCTGACGAAAAAAACACGGAAACGGAAACGAACACTGAGAAAAAGCCACATCTGTGACAGCACCAACAACAAAGAACTGAAACGACTATTGCCCGGCATGTAACGTAACCAGGCGGGGAACAAGGATCGGACAATGCATGGCGGGCCGCGACCGCGGCCATTGACGGAGCCATGCAAAACGGTTGCTTCCCCGGTAACGTGATACGGGTTTTGCAAGGAGAGGATTTATGAGAGTCAAGCGAGGCGTTAAAGCAAGAAGACGCAGAAAAAAGGTATTAAAACTTGCCAGGGGATACCGGGGCGGCCACAGCAAGCTGTTCCGCACGGCCAAAAACACCGTTGACAAGGCGCTGATGTATGCATACCGCGACCGGCGCCAGCGGAAACGCGATTTCAGGAAACTCTGGATTATCCGGATCAATGCGGCGGCCCGGATGAACAATATGAGTTACAGCAAGTTTATTCACGGACTGAAGAAGGCCGGTGTTGAACTGGACCGAAAGGTACTGGCGGAACTGGCGATTTCTGACCCCGCGGGATTTGCCAAGGTAGCGGAACTGGCAGGGGCACAACAATAAGATTGTCAACGATGGCTAAGGGTTCGTCACAAAATAAGTTGGGCAAATTTGGCGCCGGAATTTTTTCCGTCTTCGAGACGCGAGGAGGGAGAATAGCAAGCTATTTGACCGACGAAGCAACAAAGAAGACGGGAAAAAGAACAAGCCAAATGGTCAACTTATTTTGTGACGAACCCTAAGGACGGGCGACAAAACGGCATCGGCGATCGGGGAAAACGGGCAGGCCATTGACGGAAACAATAGAAGACATCAAACAACGGGCGTTAGCTGAAATCGACAGCGTCGCGGATACGGACACCCTCAACGCGGTCGCCGTCAAGTACCTTGGCAGAAAGGGCGAAGTCACACTCTTTCTGAGAAATATTGCAAGCCTCCCTAAGGCGGAACGGCCCGAGGCGGGTCAACAGGCCAATCAGGTCAAGAACCTGCTTCAGCTGAAAATCGACGAAACCCGCGAGCGACTGGAAAACGCGGGCCGTGCCGTGGACACCATAGATGTTTCCCTGCCAGGCCGTGCAATGGCCGTGGGTTCTATCCATCCCATCACCCACACAACCCGACGGATCTGTGAAATCCTCGGTCGTATGGGGTTTGATATCGCCGAAGGGCCGGAAATCGAAACCGACTATTACAATTTTGAAGCCCTGAACATTCCTAAGCATCATCCCGCCCGGGATATGCAGGACACCTTTTATATATCCGACAATACGGTTCTCCGGACTCACACCTCACCCACCCAGCCGCGGGTAATGGAACATCACGCCCCACCCCTGCGGATTATTGCCCCTGGCAAGGTTTACCGGTGTGACTCGGATGTGACCCACACGCCCATGTTCCATCAGGTGGAAGGCCTCATGGTGGACAAAAACGTGTCTTTCGGGGATCTGAAAGGGGTGCTCACCATATTCATCCAGCGCATGTTCGACAAGGACACCAGCCTTCGCTTCCGGCCGAGCTACTTTCCCTTCACTGAACCAAGCGCAGAAGTGGATATCCGTTGCGTTGCCTGTCGCGGGGCGGGTTGCCGCATCTGCTCCAACACCGGCTGGCTTGAAATTCTCGGCGCCGGCCTGGTGCATCCGGCGGTTTTTGAAATGGCCGGGTATGATACGGCTAAATACAGCGGGTTTGCCTTCGGCATGGGCGTGGAGCGGATCGCCATGCTGAAGTACAACATCGACGATACGCGGAAATTTTTTGAGAACGATATTCGATTCCTGAGGCAGTTTTGAAATGAAAGTCAGCCTGAGCTGGTTAAAACAATACATCGACGTGGACATGCCGGCTTCTGAAATGGCCCATTCACTTACCATGGCAGGGCTGGAGGTGGAAGGAATCGTCGACCGGTTCGCCTATTTGACGCCCGTGGTCGTGGGCAGAATCACCCGCGTCACCGATCATCCGAATGCGGACCGGCTGAAAGTTTGCGATGTGGACGACGGACAATCCACCCATTCAGTGGTATGCGGCGCGCCCAATGTCCGGGAAAACATGCTGACCCCTCTGGCCAGGCCCGGTGCCGTACTCGGTAACGGCACGGCTGTAAAAAAAGGGAAAATCCGAGGTGTTGCATCTGCGGGTATGCTGTGCAGCGCCGCCGAGCTTGGCATCGGCGATGACGCTTCCGGCATCATGGCATTGGATACCGGCATCGCGCCCGGCACCCCTTTGAACACAGCCCTCGGGCTTTCCGATCCCGTATTGGAAATCGATCTTACCCCCAACCGCCCGGACTGCCTGAGTATTATCGGCGTGGCCCGGGAAGTGGCCGCATTTTCCGGGAAACCTCTTCGCCGGCCCGACATTCATGTGCCGGAAACCGGAAAACCGGTCACCGATCTGAGCGCCGTTACCATCGACGCCCCGGATCTATGTCCCCGTTATACGGCCCGGGCAGTGCTGGACATTACCGTGGGCCAGTCGCCCCACTGGCTCTGTGAACGGCTGTTATCCGTGGGTTTGAAACCGATCAACAATATTGTGGATATCACCAACTTCGTGATGATGGAAACGGGGCAGCCCCTTCATGCCTTTGATATGGACAGGCTTGCCGAAAACCGGATCGTGGTCCGCCGTGCCGGCAACGACAAAACATTTACCACCCTCGACGGCAAAGAGCGGCACCTTTTTGCTGACATGCTCATGATCTGTGACGCGGAAAAACCCGTTGCCGTGGCTGGCGTCATGGGCGGTCAGAACTCGGAAATTTTTGAAAGCACCACGCGGGTCCTGATTGAAAGCGCCTGTTTCCATCCGGCCAGCATCCGTAAAACCGCTAAAGCCCTGGGGATGGGCAGTGACGCCTCCCACCGGTTTGAACGCGGCGTGGACCCCGCCGGTACGGTAGCGGCGGCCGACAGGGCGGCTCAGTTAATGGCGGAAATTGCCGGCGGCAAACCAGCCCCCGGCATTATTGACAACAACCCCGTTCCGGTTCAGGAAAAACGCATGTCCCTGAATGCAGACACCATAAACCAACGGCTGGGCACGGACATCCCGGCGAGCAGGATGGCCCGGCTGCTCTCAACGGTGGAAATCCCCTGCGAAAACACCGGGGATCAAACACTTGATCTGACGGTGCCGGCTTTCCGGGTGGACATTGACCGCCAGGAAGACATCATTGAGGAGGTGGCGCGGATCTGGGGCTACAATAATATTCCCGTCACCTTTCCGGCGATTCCCGTGGATGTGGCCCCGATTCTGCCGGCATTCGCCCGGCGCAACCGGGCCAGGGATATTATGGCCGGGCTGGGATTTGCGGAAGCCGTGAACTACAGTTTTATCAGCCGGGAAGCGTGTGATTGCATGGGGTTCGCAACCGACGATTCGAGGAACAATCCCGTTGAAATACTGAACCCGCTCACCCTGGACCAATCGGTGATGCGAACTTCTCTAGTGCCGGGCCTTCTTACAACGATCCAGCTGAACGCCGCCCAGCAGATAAAGGACGCACAAATATTCGAAATCGGTCGGATTTTCCTCAAGCAACCCCATGCGGAACTGCCCGACGAGCCGGAAATGATCGCCGCGGCCTGGACCGGTGCGCGACATCCCCGGGCCTGGCTGTCTCCGACCGACACGGTGGATTTTTATGACATCAAAGGTGTGGTGGAAGCCCTGGTCAAGGCCCTGTCGCTACCTGACGTCTCGTTTACCGCCCTGCCCCCTGAAGAATGCGTGTATTCCAAACCCGGCTATACGGCGCGGATTCGTGCGGGGAACACGGATGTGGGGATCGTGGGCGCGGTGGCCGATTCGCTGATTGCCGGTTTCAATCTTAAACAACCCGTTTTCATATTTGAACTGAACCTGACCGTGCTGGGTGAAATGCTCATCGAAGACCGGCAAGCGACCCCCCTTTCCCGGTTCCCGGCGGTGGCAAGGGACATGACATTGATTCTTCCCGAAGCGGTTGAAGCCTGCGAGGTGGTATCGATGCTTGAAACCCTGAATGAAGAATTGATTGAAACCATACGGGTGACAGATGTATACCAGGGCGAACCCGTACCGACCGGTAAAAAAAGTCTTTCCATCCGCATTGTCTACCGTTCGCACCAGGGCACATTGAAAGATAAATTCATCAACAGGCTCCATGCCGGTATCACGGACAAAATTGTCAACGCATTTGAGGCGGAGCTGCCTGAGTAAAAAGGCTGCCAGGCAAATGCCGGATAACCAAAAAAATCCCGAGCCCCTGCTGTTCGAAGAGCCTGAAACGACACCGGACATTCCGGACAAATTGTATTTCAGAATCGGTGAGGTCTGTAAAATTGCGGGGGTCGCCGACCATGTTCTTCGGTTCTGGGAAACCCAGTTCCCTCAACTCAAGCCCGGCAGAACAGACGCCGGCCAGCGGCTGTACAGCAAATCGGACATCGAGCGGATTTTAAAAATCAAGCATCTGCTGTATGAAAAAAAATTTACAATGAAAGGGGCCAAGCGTTATCTCTCGGCCGCTAAACCGCCGGCCGACACAGCAGGGCTGATTAAAGAAATCCAGCGCGAGTTGTCTGCCCTCCGTGATATTCTTAGTTAAACCAGATTATTATTTTGTTTAAACCAACATTTTAACTTGACTTGCCGGTTTCTTTTTCTTATTATTACCAAAAAAAGGGCGGGCATAGCTCAGTTGGTAGAGTACAAGCTTCCCAAGCTTGGTGTCGCGAGTTCGAGTCTCGTTGCCCGCTCCATACGCCGTTTTTAAAAACGGCATGAACGACAGTTGCTCGATACAGTTGAACACGCGGCGACTGAGATGACGAGGGTGTAGCAGGGATACTGTAGCGGAAACATTTGGGGTCAAACACTAAAACGGGCAACTGCCCGTTTTTTGTTTCGGTAGCGACGATGCAGCCAGACAATGCGGAAAAAAAGAACACGACGGCTTGCGGACCGGAAACACCGCTGTTCTGCAACAAGGAGGCGGTGGTGCCGGATGCGTGGAAACTGATTGAACCGCTCTGCGAATCCGAAGGGATAGAGCTGGTGTATGTGGAATTTCAGCGGGAACAGGGCGGACGGGTGCTTCGCCTGTATCTGGACGGCCCCGGCGGGGTCACCATCGACGACTGCGCCCGCATCAGTCGTCAGGTCTCGGCATTGCTGGATGTTTACGCCGAAAAACTGGACAATTATACCCTGGAGATATCCTCTGCGGGGCTGAACCGGCCCCTGTACAAACAGATGGACTTTCACCGGTTCGCCGGTCGGCTGGCGAAAATAAAAACAGCCGAAGCAGTGGACGGACGGAAAAATTTTAAGGGGGAGTTGACCGGCATTGCAGACGGTATCGTGGGCATACGGATCGACGGCGCGGAGTATTCGGTGCCTTACGAGAAAATTGCAAAAGCACAACTTGTGCATACGCAATTTTAATGATCCTGAAAACAACCGGATTTAGGATGGCCCGGCCATCAAATTTCGTCAACAATATAATTTGGATAACGACGGAAAAAGTTCTGTTAATAGACGGGCGGATTACGGACGGACCGTTGATGCAGCCAGGCAGGCGCAAACGGGGGTTTCCGCACAAATAACTTTTTGAACGCCGTTACTGATTACGGAGTCAGCGCATGAACATACAGGACGTAAAAAGGGTTGTAGAACAAATAAGCCGTGATAAAGGCATCGACAGGGACCTGCTTATCAAAGCCCTTGAAGAGGCACTTAAGTCTGCGGCCAGAAAACGATTCGGCACAGCGATTGATATTGAAACCATGTATGATGATGATTCCGGTGAAATCGAGATATTTCAGTTCAAGGAAGTTGTGGGAAACGTAACCGACAGCGACCTTCAGATAAGCCTTGAGGAAGGAAGGGCCCTTGACCCGGAGTGTGAGGTGGGCGACAGCCTTGGCGTTAAAATGGACACCGAAACCTTTGGCCGGATTGCGGCCCAGTCGGCCAAACAGGTCATCATTCAGAAGATCCGCGAGGCCGAACGCAAAGCCGTGTACCGAAATTTCACCGAAAAGGAAGGCGAAATTATCAATGGTATTGTACAGCGACTTGAACGGGGCAATGTGATCGTTAATATCGGTGAAGCAGAGGCCATTCTAACGGTACGGGAACAGATTCCCGGCGAAATTTACCGGCGGGGGGACCGGGTACGGGCGAATATCATGGAGGTGCTGGAAGAATCCGCCGGCCCTCAGATCATTCTTTCAAGAGCCCATGCCGCCTTTGTCTCCAACCTTTTTAAAACCGAGGTGCCGGAAATCAGTGAAGGGATCATCACCATCAAGGCAATCGCCCGGGAAGCGGGTGGCAGGACGAAAATTGCGGTTGTGTCCAATGATGTGGATATCGATCCCGTGGGGGCATGTGTGGGCGTCCGGGGCAACCGTATTCAAAGCGTGGTCAAGGAGTTGCGGGGCGAAAAAATCGATATCGTTCCCTGGAGCATCGACCCTGCCAAGTTTGTGTGCAATGCGCTCTCGCCGGCGGAGATTTCCAGAGTGATTATTGACGAAGACAACGCCACCATGGAAATTGTGGTGCCGGACGATTCCCATTCACTGGCCATCGGCCGACGGGGCCAAAACGTGCGGCTGGCGTCTAAACTCACGGGCTGGCATCTTGATGTGCAAAGTGAATCCATATATAATCGAATCATGGAAAAGGGGTACGATTCTCTGCTGAAAATCCCCGGTGTGGAACGGCCCATGGCCAATGCCCTTTGTGAAATGGGCTTTTTTTCGGCCCAAGACATCGCCCAGGCCAACGCTGAAGATCTGATCGAGGTGGAAGGCATCGATGATTCCCTGGCCGATGAATTGATTAAAAACGCCGCCGCGGTTGAAAAAGACACGACGGCCTACACCGATGCGGATGCCGCATCCTTGGGCAGCAAAAGCGACCAGGCGGTGCCGGATCGCAACGGCGACAACAGCCAACCGGAACAGGAGAAAACCCCTGATGCTCACACATAACCGCTCATTACCGAAAAAATGGAATTTCGAGCAGCCACAAACCAAACAGGCTGGATAAACAAGGAGGCTGGATGGCAAAAACCAGAATATATGAACTTGCCAGAGCTCTGAATATGACAAACAAAGCGCTTTTGAGCAAACTGGAAGAGCTGGGCATAGAAGCAAAAAGCCACATGAGCTCGCTGAATGACGACGAGGTGGGCCGTATAAAGGCGAATATCTTTCATGGGAAGGCAGAAAGCGCTGATGTGGTGGAACAAAAGCGTGTGCGTTCCAATGTAATTCGGAAACGCCGACAGCCTGCCATGGAAAATCCGGAATCCGAAGCCTCCGCGGAAGAGGAAGCACGGGAGGAGACCGGCAAGCCTGCGGAAGAAAAAGCATCACCGGAACCCGCGGCCGGTGAAGAAGAAGAGATCGAAGCCCCGGCACAACCCGAGGCATCCGCCGAGCCGGATAACTCTGCTCCCGCAGAAGGACCGGAAGAAGAAGAAACAGAAGAAGCAGCGGAACCCGATAAAGAAGAAACGCCGACCGAAGCAGCGGAACCCGAGTCCATTGAGCCGGAATCCCCGGAAACGATCAAGGCAGAAAAGACAGAAGAAAAGGAAAAGAAATCCCCGGAAACGGAAAAATCAAAGAAAAAGCCCAGGGCCAAAAAACATCAGGCTGCCAAGATCATAAAATTTCCGGAAAAACAGCCAGCGCCGGCGCCTGAGGAACCGGTCAGGACACCCGGGCCCGCCAAGACCGGTGAAACAGTGACAACGGCACCGGCGGCGGAAGGCAAAGGCGAAAAGCCGGCTAAAAAAACAAAGAAAAAAAAGAAACATGCCGAAGAGACCCCGGAGGGCGAAGACCGGCTTGCGAAGAAAAAATCATTATCCAAACGCAAGGAAATCATCGAAGGCGTAGCCCTGTATGACCGCACGCGGGGACGCATGCGCAAAAAAGGCAAGGGTAAAAGCAAGGCGCCCAGCGGGGCCAAGCCGCAGATTACGACGCCCAAGGCCATCAAACGCAAAATTAAAATTTACGAAAGCATTACGGTTGCCGAGCTTGCCAAGCGGATGGGGATCAAGGCCAATGAGATCATCGGCAAGCTGATGGGCATGGGTGTTATGGCCACGGTTAACCAATCTGTGGATTTCGACACAGCTGCGCTTGTAGCGACTGAATTTGACTATGAAGTGGAGCATGCCGCGATGTCCGAGCAAGATCTTCTGAAATCCGACGAGGTGGATGCGCCGGAATCACTGAAAAACAGAGCGCCGGTGGTAACCATCATGGGTCATGTGGATCATGGTAAAACTTCTCTGCTGGACGTCATCCGGAAATCCAGCATAACGGATGGCGAAGCGGGGGGGATTACCCAGCACATCGGGGCGTACAAGGTTGACATAAAAAGCGGCGCCATCGTCTTTCTCGATACACCGGGGCACGAGGCATTTACAGCCATGCGGGCGCGGGGCGCCCAGGCTACGGATATTGTCGTTCTGGTGGTGGCAGCGGATGACGGGGTCATGCCACAGACCATCGAGGCTATCAATCACTCCAGAGCGGCCGGTGTCCCCATCGTGGTGGCCGTCAACAAAATTGACAAGGACAATGCCGACATTGACCGGGTCAAGCGGGAAATTTCCGAAAACGGGCTTATCCCCGAAGACTGGGGCGGCGACACCATCTTTGTGCCCGTGTCCGCCAAACAACAGATGGGCCTGGAAGATCTGATGGATATGATCCTGTTGCAATCGGAAATGCTTGAACTGAAAGCCAATCCGGACAAGCATGCCCGGGGAATCGTAGTGGAATCAAAACTCGATCCCGGCCGCGGACCGGTGGCTACGGTACTGATCCAGGAAGGCACCCTTAACGTGGGAGAGGCAGTAGTGTGCGGCATCCATTATGGGAAAATCCGGGCCATGCTGAATGACAAGGGCGACCCCATCGACACGGCCGGTCCCTCCACCCCGGTTGAAGTGCTTGGCCTGACCGGCGTGGCAACCGCCGGGGACGAATTTGTTGCCATCGGCGACGAGAAAAATGCCAAGCTGGTCAGCCAGCAGCGCTCCGAAAAACAGCGAACCAAGGAACTTGCACGATCAAACAAAATCAGCCTGGAGAACTTCTTTGAGCAGATGCAGACCGAAGACGTCAAGCACCTGAATATTATTATCAAAGCCGACGTGAACGGCTCATGCGAGGCCATTGCGGATTCTCTGAAACAATTCTCGTCCGATGAAGTAAAAATCAACATCATCCATGCCGCTCCGGGCGCGATTACAGAATCCGACGTCAGCCTTGCATCGGCCTCCGACGCCATTGTCCTGGGATTTAACACCCGGCCGGCGCCCAAGGTACGATCCATGGCCAACGAAGAACAAGTGGACATCCGTTCCTACGACGTCATCTATGACCTGATTGACGATGTCAAGGACGCCATCACCGGCATGATGGAATCCCGCTATGAAGAACACGTGCTGGGCCGTGCCGAGGTGCGGGACCTGTTTGTAATTCCCAAGAAAGGCACTATCGCCGGTTCCTATGTCCTGGACGGTATAATTGTCAGAGGAAAACCGGCCCGGTTGATCCGAGACAGCATTGTTATTCACAACAGCACCATCGGCTCCCTCAGGCGGTTCAAAGAGGACGCCAAGGAGGTGAAAAACGGCTACGAATGCGGCATCGGCCTTGTGAACTACAACGACTTAAAGCTCGGCGATATCATTGAATGTTATGATCATAAGGAGATAAAACCGGAACTCTGAGTTTGGTGGTCTCGTAAAAAGTCGCTTGCGGACGGCAAAGTAAAAAGTTCAAGATGCGGCGTGTCTATCTTACTCTCGAGGAATGGAGCGTACTTAGGTGTACGTGACATGACGAGAGATGCATCGCAACGCAGATATTGGACTTTTTACGAAGCCGTCTGAGTTTGGGTATAATAAAATATGGTAACAGGCGTGGGCATCATCACCCTGAGAATCGAAGGGTGCCGGTCGTTAAAAGAAAAATGGAAATCATAACATCATGAAATCTTATCCGCGGGCAGACAGAATCAGCAAAGCCGTACAGAAAGAGGTCTCAGTGGTTTTAAGCAAGGGATTGCGCGATCCACGGCTCGAAATGACCACCATCACCGGTGTCCGGATGTCCCGGGACCTGACAACGGCCTACGTTTATTATATCGTCAGCGGTGACCAAAGTGCAAAACAGGCAGCCGCGTCCGGGTTTAAAAGCGCCGGTGGTTTTATTAAACGAAAACTTGCAAAAAACCTGAAAATGAAATATATGCCTGATTTACTGTTTTACTATGACGAGTCCATTGACTACGGCGAAAAAATGGACAGTGTTTTTAAAAGCTTGAAAACGGATCATGTACCGGACGATCAATGACCATTTGAAAAACAGCAGTAATGTTTTGCTGGCTTCGCATATACATCCCGATGGCGATGCGGTAAGCGCTGTCCTGGCCCTTGCAGCCGGACTGACACATTTCGGCAAGAATGTAACGCTTTACAATGAGCACCCCGTCCCTCAGGCATACAGATTTCTGCCCGGCAGCGAGCTGTTTATCGATACGGTGACCGACCCGGAACGTTACGACACGGCCGTGGTCCTGGATTGCAGCAAAATCAGCCGGACCGGCCATCTTGCCGCATTCATCGCATCCGTCCCCATGGTCATAAACATTGACCATCACTGCAGCAATGAAAGCTTCGGTGACCTTCGCCTGGTGGAATGCGAGGCAAGCGCTTCGGCGGAAATCGTTTACAGGCTGCTGAAGGAAATGAACGTGCCCATCACCACGGATATCGCTTATGCCATTTATACAGGCATTGTTACGGATACTGCGTCTTTCAGCTTCACCAACGCCACATCCGCGGCTTTTACTATTTGCGGCGAAATGGTGGATGCCGGAGTGGAGCCGTATGTGGTGTCGAAAAACGTCTACATCACTTACTCCGCCGAACGTATAAAACTGATGCAGATGGTGCTCGACACCTTTGTGGTATCCGAAAACCAGAAGGTTTCCTTCATGATGGTGACCCGGGAAATGATCAACAAGAGCGGTATGCTGCCCGAAAATGTGGGCCGCGTGGTAAACTACGCCAAACACATAGAAAATGTAAAGATATCCGCCCTGGCGCTGGAAGAGGAGAACCATACCCGGGGCCTGCCGCCCAAGTGTTCCAATTTCCATGTGAGCCTTCGGTCCGACGGCACCGTGGACGTGTCCAGGATATCCATGGCATTCGGCGGCGGTGGCCATAACCGGGCATCGGGATTTAATATCACCACCACCGTAGACGGGGTAAAGCAAACGATCCTGGATCTGGCGGATGAAATCTGAAACGGCCGAAGCCGAATTAAACGGCATCATCGTGGTGGACAAGCCGGCAGATATCACGTCGGCGGCCGTTGTTGCCCGTGTGAAATCCGCGCTTGGCATCAAAAAAATCGGCCATGCAGGCACGCTGGACCCGTTTGCCACCGGTCTGCTGATCTGCCTCGTGGGCCGTGCGACCCGACTGGCGGATTTTTTTCTGCACGGGGACAAAACCTATCAAGCCGAACTGCGGCTCGGCATAAACACCGATACCCTGGATGTGACGGGCACCGTTATCAGGACCCGAGCGGTTGATGAAACCGAAATGACACCGGCTGCCATCGAAAGGGCGATAAATGCGTTTCAAGGCGAACAGCATCAGCGCCCACCCGCCTTTTCGGCGGTGAAACACAACGGAAAACCGCTTTACGATTATGCCCGGCGGGGGGTGAAGATCGACAAACCCCGACGGCGGGTCACCATTTCCGCTCTTTCGGTGGATGCCGTCGCTCTGCCCGATGTCCGGTTTACAGTGACCTGTTCGGGCGGCACCTATATCCGCACGCTGGCGGCGGATATCGGGGATTTGCTTGGATGCGGCGCCTGTTTAAATGCCCTGCGGCGGACCGAGACCGGCGGGTTTTCGATCAATGAAGGCATCAGCCTGGAAGCACTGGAAAATATAGCGGCAACGGCGGGGCGGACCCCCCCGCTGAACGGAATGAATGCGGCATTGCGGCAGATGCCCGGCCTGACGGTTGATGAACAGACCGCCATCCGCATCCGGCATGGGGTGAAACTCACTACCCTGATCCTTTCCTCACCCGGCGGGAGTGAAAAGGACGGGGTTTTTAAAGTGGTACATCAGGACCGCCTTGTGGCCATTGTGGAAAAACACGGGGCTGAATACCGGTATCGATGCGTGTTCCCGGCCTAGTGTCATGTCAACAGAGAAGTGTTATTTATGCCACATGGAACCTGGAAGCCTGAAGGCTTCCGCTACACTTGACGATGGATGCCTAAGGATGCATATGTAGCGGAAGGCTTTAGCCTTCCATCAGGATATTAGTAACATATGACGAGTGACATGACACCAGGCCGTAGATTTTACGAGCAGATTTAAATCTAAACAATGTTTATGATTGACTTTTGAACTAAAAAGAATTTTAATGTTCGAGTTATACGTACATTGAAGAAACCAAGGAGGATAATCGGCATATGGGCTTTACATCGGAAAAAAAGCAGGAATTGATTAATAAATTCAAACTTCATGATTCAGATACGGGGTCGCCCGAGGTACAGATAGGGCTTCTGACGCATCGCATAACCTATCTGACGGAACATGTGAAGGTTCATAAAAAAGACCACCATTCCAGAAGAGGACTTCTGATGCTGGTCGGTCAACGCAGGAAGCTGCTGAACTATGTAAAAAACAAAGATGTGAATCGCTACAGAGATATCATCAAAACCCTGGGGTTGAGACGATAAACTATCACCAATGGCATTTAGAGGGGCATGGTAGGATTCACGGACCATTCGCTATTCACAGCTGACACTGTCAGGACGGGCGGCTTGCTGCGAAATGCCAGCGCAGAGAGCCGCTTTTTTTTAGGAGAAAAAATGAAAGAATTCACGTATGAAACACAACTCAACAACAAACGGTTTTCAATAAAGACGGGAAAACTGGCCAAACAGGCCTCGGGCGCGGCAGTGGTCCAATATGGGGAAACCATTGTCATGGTGACGGTGGTAGCCGCGGAAGACCCCAAGGAAGACGCCGCGTTTCTGCCGCTGTCGGTTGAATATCAGGAAAAAATCTATGCCGCCGGCCGGATTCCCGGCAACTATTTCCGCCGTGAAATGGGCCGGCCCAGTGAAAAAGAGACCCTCACCTGCCGGTTGATTGACCGGCCGGTCCGGCCGCTTTTCCCGGACGGGTATGCTTACGAAACCCAGATTATCGCCACCGTACTGTCCATGGACAAGGAAAACGAACCGGATGTGCTGGCCATTGTGGGCGCTTCGGCGGCCCTCGAAATTTCCGATCTTCCCTTTGAGGGGCCCATCGCAGCCATACGCGTGGGACGACAGAACGGCCGGTTCATTGCCAACCCCACGAGTTCGGAGCAGGAAGAATCTGATATGAACATCGTGGTGGCGGGCTCCAAAACCGGCGTGGTCATGGTGGAAGGCGGCAGCAGCGGGGTCAGCGAAGCCGACATGCTGGAAGCGATCTTCTTCGGCCACGAGGCCATGCAGCCGATCCTGGGAATCCAGGAACAGATGAAGACCCAGTGCGGCAAGCCCAAGCGGGTGGTGCCGCCGCCGGAAAAAGATGCGGACCTGGAAAAGAAAATCGAAACCCAAGCCGCCGAGGCCATTCACGAAGCGCTGCTTCAGTCCTCGGGAAAGATCAACCGGAAAAAAGCCCTGTCAGCGGTTCGGGAACGGCTGTACGAAGATCTGGGCGAGAATTATGCGGAGCGTAAGGGCGAAATCAAGGAACTGTTCGGCGACCTGGTGAAAAAAATCAGCCGGGATATTGTTTTAAACGAAAACAAGCGCATCGACGGCCGGGCATTTAATGAAATACGGCCGATTGAATGTGAAGTGGGGGTGCTGCCAAGAACGCACGGCAGCGCGCTGTTTACCCGCGGCGAAACCCAGGTCATGGGTGTTATGACCCTTGGCTCGGGACAGGACGAACAGCGGATCGAAACCCTGGGCGGCGATGAAACCCGGCCGTTCATGCTTCACTATAATTTTCCGCCCTATTCTGTGGGGGAAACCAAGCGCATGCTGGGCCCCAGCCGTCGGGACATCGGCCATGGCAACCTGGCCCACCGGGCCATCATCAATGTGCTGCCTGAACGAGAGGATTTTGATTATACGATCCGGCTTGTTTCCGAAGTGCTCGAGTCAAACGGCTCATCTTCCATGGGCACCGTCTGTTCCTGCATCCTGGCGTTAATGGACGGCGGTGTACAGATCAAGGCGCCGGTGTCCGGCATCGCCATGGGTCTGGTTAAGGAAGGCGACAACGTGGTCGTGCTCTCAGACATTCTCGGGGATGAAGACCATTTCGGGGACATGGATTTCAAGGTAACCGGCACGGAAGACGGCATCACCGCGCTGCAGATGGACATTAAAATCAAGGAGCTTACCCGGGAAATCATGGGAAAGGCTCTTGAACAGGCCCGCGAGGGCCGCCTGCATATCCTCGGCAAAATGCTCGAAGCCCTGACCGAATCCAGGGAGGAAATCTCGCCACATGCCCCCCGCATCTATCTGGTGCAAATTTCGCCGGACAAAATCCGGGAAATCATCGGACCGGGCGGTAAAATGATCCGGGAACTTCAGGCGGAAACCAATACCCGCATCGAGGTGGATGACAGCGGCATTGTGAAGATCGCCGCTGAAATCGAGGAGGATGCCCGAAGAGCTGTCGCCGCAGTGGAAGAAATCGGAAAAATACCCGAAGCCGGTGAGATATACGATGGCAAAGTAGTAAAAATCACCGACTTCGGCGCATTCATTCAGATCAAGAACGGCACCGATGGGTTGTGCCACATCTCCGAGCTCGACCACAATCATGTGAAAAACGTCACGGACGTGATCAACGTGGGTGATATCGTTAGAGTAAAGGTCCTGGAGGTCGGCAATGACGGCAAGATCCGCCTGAGCCGCAAGGCCCTTATCGCCAAACCCGAAAATGCCGGACAGGACGACAATAAAAGCAAACAAAATACCCCTAACCAAAACAAGCGTGGCAATGGCCCGCGCCGCCGCCGGAACGAATAGCAACACGGCGATAACACAATGACCTGCGCGCAACAGGAGACAATGAACGCAACGAATGGTGCCGTTCCGGTTAAAATTCTAAGGCTCCGGCCCGATGCGGATCCGGATATTCCCCTGCCCGGCTATATGACCGAGGCGTCGGCGGGCATGGATCTCCGGGCCGCTGTCACCGACAGCACCACCCTCGCCCCCCGGGATATCGCCCTGATTCCAACGGGGTTCGCCGTTGAACTACCCCCCGGCTTTGAAGCGCAGATCCGTCCCCGCAGCGGCCTGGCCGTCAAGCACGGCATCGGGATCATCAATTCGCCGGGCACCATTGACGCGGATTACCGGGGAGAAATAAAAATCGCCGTTATCAATCTTGGAACAAAAGACTATTGCATTCGCCGGGGGGACCGCATCGCCCAAATGGTGATCAAAAAAGTTTATCAGGCCCGGCTGGAGGTTGTTGAAATAATCGGCCACACCGACCGTGGAGGGGGCGGCTTCGGTCATACAGGAGTTTAATCCGGACATACCCCACACCACACCCGGACATTTCACCCGGGGTTAATGGGCCAGCGGGGCGGCGGCAACATCGTGAAGCGTGGCATATGACCGACACCGGTATTCAGAAAACCAGCAAAAGTCCTTTGTCTGTCTGCATGCTGGCCAGCGGCAGCAAAGGCAACGCCGTGTATATTTCAAATGGTGAAACCGCTATCCTCCTGGATGCCGGCCTTTCCGGCATTGAAATCGAACGACGCCTTTCAGCGATTAATGTGAAACCGGAAACCCTGGACGCCATCCTGATCTCCCATGAACATGCAGACCATATTCGCGGCGCCGGTATTTTATCCCGGCGCTATGACCTCCCGCTCTATATCAACCCGGCCACCCGACGGGCCGCTGCCAGCCAGCTCGGCAATATAAAAGCCTGCCGGGATTTTGAATGCGGTGCCGCGTTTTCTGTTAATACCCTTCACATCCACCCTTTCTCCCTGTCCCATGACGCGGAAAACCCCGCCGGTTTCACCTTTCAATATGCGGATGCCAAACTCGGCGTCGCCACGGACCTGGGCATTGCAACCGGCCTGGTAAAAGACCACTTGAAAGAATGCGGCATCCTTGTTCTTGAGGCCAACCATGACCCGGAAATGTTGTTGACAGGATCATATCCCTGGCCTATAAAACAGCGGATTAAAGGACGGGGCGGACATCTTTCCAACGAAGATTCCAAAAGCCTCCTCTGTGAACTTGCTCACAGCAATCTTTCCCATGTGGTACTGGCGCACCTGAGCGGCGAAAACAACACGCCGGAAAAGGCATTGTCCATCGTGGGACAAGCCCTGACAAACACCAGAACCCGGGTTTCTGTTGCCTCTCAGGATAAATGTGGCGACATATTGCATGTTTATTGACCAATATGTAAATTATGATGATGGAGCGCGCGAACCAGAAACCAGGAAAAGTTGACCGGGACACCATTCTCGAATATTTTCTGTTTCTCTACAAAACCCAGCTTGGCGCATCCCCCGATGCCGCCACAGACATTGTTCCCATTGAGGCGGCCGGCTGGAATGAAAAACTGATCTCCTATGACCTCCATGTAGCCTATAACGACCAGCGGCGGACCCGCCGAATCACGGTGGGGCCCATCGGCGAAGGTGCCGGCAGCAAAAGCGAATGCTTTTTTGCTATTTACGACAATAAACTTGTGGTAAAAATCCCTCCCGTTCCCATCACGGATTTTGAAAAGTATATCGCCAGCATCAAAAAAGAACGAAGCATTGTTCAGCGTATTTCTCCCCGGGAATGCATCGTGCCCGCCACGTCTGTAATCCTTCGGAAAATCCATAAATTCAAGCGGGATGCGGAAATGACCCCGGACGAACGGGAGAGTGCCTATATTGAACTGCTGAAAGAGAACCCGGAGATGCAGGCATACCTCAAAATCAATGAGGGATTTGTGTTTTTCATGGACCTGGCCCGTTACCTCTTTCTGGCGGACGCGTTAACGGTTTTTCATAATTCCAGCAAAACCATGCAATCGGAGATGATCTGTGACTTTAAAATTCTGGATGATTTTGGCAAGTTTGAAGGCCGGTATGGTCTGAAAAACACTCATCTGGGCATGGAGCTCAAAAACATTTACGCCGATTATGAGTCCAGGGTCAGAAAACTGATAACCCAATCCGGCGCCTCACTTTCCATTCTTCTATACAGGGCTCAGGAGTGGTTTTTTACCCATATGGCGGGAAATACGGTCAAGCCCCAAGGCCCGGATTTATCCGAGGCATTTGTCACACAGCTGAATGAGTTGCTGAGCGAATTCATGGCGGAACACCGTGAGGTGATCGAGGACTACCGCTCGATGATTCGTGATTTTATACAAACCACCACATTTTCCAAGCACAAGCTCCACATGGAAGGCATCGTTGCCAACACCCTCGAACTGCTCGCATGGCTGAAGGAAAAGGGGGTGGCCATTCGGGACATCAAACCGGATAATCTACTTGTGGCGGGCGATCCCGACAAATATCCCAACTTCCTTGCCACGCCGGAATCATTTAACATCGGCCTGATCGACATGGAAACCGCCGTTTATTTCAACGCTGAAGACTGGACCACAGTTGAGCAGCCTCCCCTGGGCGGAACCCCCTTCTATGCGACCCCGCTGCATCTGTTTAAAAACAGAACACTGGCGACGGTTTACAAGGACCTGGCCAGGGCTTTGTATCTTCAGGACTGGTTTGCAGGGGCAGCATTGATCTATGCCTCTATCACAGGCCAATACCTGTTTCCCCAGACGGCCAAAAAAATCGTAACCGCCACCCGCCTGATCCAGAAAGCGGTAAAGGAAAAACAACCGGTCACTGAAATTCTTGCCAATGTCAGCCATTCCTTCTGGCCAGGAGCGAGGGCGGAATTTACCGCCAACATGAAGAAAAACGCACCGAAACTTCAATCCATCCGGGTGGTCCTGGTGGAATCGTCGCAGACAATGATTCTTGAAGAACTTGAGGCGGACAAAAGGCGTAAGGATCAAATAATGAAGCGACTCATCGCCCGTCAAACAATTTTTAAAAACCGCCAGAACCGGGAACAGCTATACCTGGGCGACCCGGACCGGATTTATCGCATCCTCACCACCTTCAAGACCAAGGACGGTGTGGACGGTGCTTCCCTGGACATGATCGAAACCCTCCGGCAATTGAAAATCGTTATGGCCCGCAGCATTGCCATGCAACAGGCGGTCCGGAACAATCCGTCAAACATCTCCGCCTACCAGGTTATGAAAATTTTGTTTTACATCGTGCACCATTTCATGTATAAAGAAAAGTGGATATATACGTAAAATCAAACCAGATGGAGTCGTCGGATCCTATGAATCCACGGGAAAAAGCCAAACAACTGCTGATGAAGCATCTTCCCGCCGCAGAGGAGGAAGACTGCGGGCAAATCGTTGATCAGATCATCGAGGCCGTCAGGCAGGATGTCATTGATGTACTCGTTGAAATGCTGGCCGTGGACCGCCCCGATCTCATGCAGGACCTGGAAAAACAAAAAGAATACGAGGCGTTTTACACTACCTGGAAGCAGCGGTTTAGTCAGCGCAAGATGACAGAACAGGAATTTGCAAAAATCTTCGGGCAAGACAACAGTCGCCGGCTTAACGGCGATCTTCTTGAAATGGTGCTCAAAGGCGCGGAAATCGGCTGACGACTTTTTCTCATCCGTATACTTTGCTTATTCAATCCAGGCATAAAGGGCCGCCGTCCTGCTACCTGAAGATCACCGGCAACAGCTCGTTCCATAAAAACACCGGCAAACGAACCCCTGAACTATCTGACGGGGGAATGCCCACGGTCAACGGTCAGTCCATCCCCCGGGGAGCCCGGACAATGAACAAACATCAGCGTGTCGTACTTGTTATTGATGATGCGGAATTCATAAGGCATGGGCTGCGCTGTTACCTGGAAGACCTCGGGTATCTGGTATTTGAAGCCGAAAACGGGCGGCGGGGGCTGGAGGTATTTGAAAGGGAACGGCCGGATATTGTCCTGGTGGATTTGCGAATGCCGGAAATCGACGGCATAGAAGTAATTCAACGCATCAGTGGCAGTCACCCCGATGTTCCCCTCATTGTCATATCCGGTACCGGGGTTATTGAGGACGCCGTCAATGCCCTGCGGAACGGGGCCTGGGATTATCTGACCAAGCCGGTTGAAGACCTCACCATCCTGAAAAACATACTGGAAAACACCCTGAACCGGGCGGAAACAGCCAAGAAAAACAGACGCCACCAGAAACTCCTGGAAGATGAAGTGGCCAAACGCACCGCCGAACTCGAGCGCACTTACAGCGCCCTTGTGGAAAGCGAAGAAAAATTCGTAAAGATCTTTCAGTTTTCTCCCGACCCCATTCTTATATCACTTTTGCAAACCGGCGAAATTCTGAATGTAAACAAGGCTTTTGTTGAATTTACCGGTTATACCAAAAACGAGGTCATCGGGGTGGCCTTAAAAGATATCGCCATCTGGGCCCCCCTCGAAGACCGGGTTGATATACGAAAAGCCCTTCTTGAAAATGGGGAATGCCTCAACCTTGAGACCACCATTCGCTCAAAAGAAGGCCGTGTGCTCAGTGTCATCTTCTCGGCCCGGTGCCTGGATTTTCCGGATGGCACCCATGTAATCTCCATCATCCGCGATAAGTCCGAACAGAAGGAGCTGGAAAACCAGTTGATTCAGGCCCAGAAGATGGAGTCCATCGGCCGCCTGGCCGGCGGGATCGCCCATGACTTCAACAACCTGCTGATTCCCATCCTTGGTTACACGGAAATAATGCTTGTCGATATTGATGCCCACCATGAGTATTACGAGTTTATCAAAGACATTCATAACGCCGCGGACAAGGCCAGGCTGCTGATCCGGCAACTGCTGACGTTCAGCCGCAAACAGATTCTGGAAATCAAGCCGGTGCCACTGGGTGAAGTCATCAAAGGATTCCGAAAAATCCTGAGACGGACCATTCGGGAAGATATTACGTTGAATATTGATGTGGCCGATGACCTGCACCTGATCGAGGGAGACAGTGCTCAGATTGAACAGATTCTGATGAACCTCTGTGTGAATGCCCAGGATGCCATGCCGAAGGGCGGCGAGCTCACCATTTCCGCCGAAAACGGCACCATTGACCGGCAGTTTGCAACCCACCATCCCGGCGCGGTCCCTGGTACGTATGTGATGTTATCGGTGGCCGATACCGGTTGCGGCATGGATAAAGAAACACAGGACAATGTTTTTGATCCCTTTTTCACCACAAAGGAGGACGGCAAGGGCACGGGGCTCGGCCTTTCCACCGTGTATGGCATCGTCAAACAGCACAAAGGGCACATAACACTGAACAGCATTCCCGGAACTGGGACCGTATTAACAGCCTATTTTCCCAAAGCAGAAGAACAGGATATGACCCATGAGCCAGGCAGTGACCTCCCGGAAAAGCCCGCCGGACAAGGGGAAACCATCCTCGTTGTGGAGGACGATTCCGCCGTTCGGGAACTGATCAAAAATATTCTCAGCAAGTACGGATACCGGGTCATTGCCGTTGACGATCCATCTGACTGCATTACTATGATTCAGCGGGACAGACCCATCATAAACCTGCTGCTCACAGATGTGGTCATGCCTTCCATGAATGGCACCCGGCTGTATGCGGCACTGGCCGGTCTTCTTCCCGAGCTGAAGGTCATCTATATGTCGGGCTACGAGGATAAAGAACTGCAGCAACAAGGGGTGCCCGACACCAATGCGGCCTTTCTCAAAAAGCCGTTTTCCATTTCCGGGCTTCTGCAGAAGGTCTGCCGCGTATTGGAACATTGATGAAAATTGGTTGTTTAAAGCAATCACGATAAAAAGTCGGTCCAAGCGCGCGTTGCTTTCTGCAACCCACCTGCCATTAATATTTTGCCAGATCGGATTTCAAGCGGCGAAGCATTTCCCTGCCCTCAGCAGTATTCCCGACTTCCACGGTAATTTCCTTGTTTCTGGAAGCGGCGCCGGCGGTGATGGAAATTGCGGATCGAGGTACCTTCAGTTGTTTGGCAATATATTTCACGCATATGGCGTTTGCCTTACCATCCACGGGAGGGGCGGTGATCTTGATTTTCAGTGCCCCGTTGTGAATACCCATGATCGCGTTTTTCGAGGATTTGGGCACCACAAACACTGAAAAGGCAAGGGCTGTTCCTGTATCTTTTATCTGCATACGGAAATTATAAAGGGTTTACTCTGCCGGTGCAATTTTTTATCGACGCGGGCCGTGTGAAATACCGTAAAAAGATCCGGCTGTGCCCCACTAGGGAGGAGGGGGGGGAGATCGGAGCACAGCCGGAAACCTTACAAACGGCTCTTTATTTACCGCCAGCAATTGCCGGGGCCGCCATATCCCGGGCCCATGGGACCCTGAAATCCGCGTCCCATGCCATAGCCCGTTCCATATCCATGGTGCAGGCCGAATCCCCTTGTCGTGTTCAACTCGGGGGCCACCGCCTTGACGGCGAGCTGATGATCCACCCGTTTTTCCATTAATGTTTGTTTCAGCTGCGAAATCTCTCCGGTCAAGTTCTTGATGGCCCGTTTATCAGGGTCGGCTGCATCAAGCAAAAGGCTCAGCTTCTCGGATTTGGCGTTCAGTTCAATTCGAAGGTCCGCCGTGTCCTTAAGAAACTGCTCCCGCAACTGGTCAACCTGTTGTCGCTGGTCGGTTGTGAGCGATGTTTCATAGTAAGCACACGGTGGGGCATTGTACCCGCTGTTGTATCCCCGCTGATGCATGCCGCCCCTGGGGCCCCATGCAAGCGCGGCGGCTGCGCTGATAAAGGTCAACGCCAGTGTCATGATAAATATTCTGTTGTGTTTCATAGCAGTCTCCTTTTGTTCGTTTTATGTGTTATTATGCCTTCTATCGCTCAGGATCACTGGCGCGAAGAATGAGCGTCCAGTGCATCCGTTTGTTGGGATTTTCTTTCTTCGGAATCGAAATCGCTATAGGGATCGGGATCGACGCTGTAGGCCGCTTGATCCTCTTGAACTTGGTAGCCTCTTCCACCGAGACGGCTGAGCATCGCGGCCATCCGGTCGAGTTCATCCAGTTTCTCTTGTCCAAGCGCCATATCTCTTCGATCCCGATAGCGATCCCGATTTCGATTTGGATTATCCCAACTAATAGTTAAACTTGCCTCTGGAAAAAGCAAGAGCTGTGCCATAACTTCAAGTTTTCATATAACCTGTTGTTTTATGGCTTCTTAATCCCAAAAAACGCCATAATTGCAGTCACACAGATGGGTATTATGGACCCAGCCCTGGGTATCCATCCGGGTAAAAAATACACAGAAGATTGCCCTGTTTATGCAGGTCGATTCTGCCCCACGTTGCCCCACGTTGCAATGACATCACACACCGCTGATGCTCTCGGGCATCCCGCTGTTTTTTTGGGATGTATTCTCCCTTGCTCTCCCCTCTGACCCCAATGACACCGATGCCACAATGCCTGTGCATTAATCCACGGTATCCTTATTGCATAGTAAGGACAGAATGAATATACTGAATCATATGAAAAAACCCTATACCAAGGTGAGCACGGTTCTGGGCATTTCTCCCTTTCTGGTGCTCGGCGTCTTTCTGGTCCTGGTCCCCATTTTTATATTTATAACGGTGGACAATATACGGACGCTCAACAACCGGGTCGTGGAACACTTTACCGGCAAAGGGGAGGCCCTGATCCGCTCCCTTGAAGCCGGCACCCGCACCGGGATCATGGCCATGCGGTGGGAAGCGGCCAAGGTTCAACGCCTGTTGACGGAAACCGCCCTCCAGTCAGGTATCGAGTATATTCTGATTACCGATAGGCAGGGCAAAATCCTGGCCCACAGTGATCCATCCCGGGTTGGAGCGGTTTACGACAATTTCCCCGACCCAGACACCATTGACGCAGTGGAAACAGTCCGGCACCGTCAGGTCTCCCTGGAAAAGGATACGCATGTGTTCGAGGTCTACAAACAGTTCACCCCGGCACGTTCCCCCGGCCCGGGCGACCGGCTTCGCAGCCTCATGGAACGCATGCCGCCGAACCTTCGGGATCAGGTCCCCGACGACTGGTGCCGGATGCATTTTTTCCGCCGCCACGGAGAAGGGGCGCCGCCTGCAGTGAAACAGTTCATATTCGCCGGCTTTAACCTGGAACGCATTCAGGCGGCCAAACAGAAACATTTACGGCGGATCATCCTGACCGGCACGATCCTGTTTTTCATCGGCTGTGCCGGAATGGTGAGCCTGTTCACGGTGCAGGCATATCGGTCGGCAAAAACATCCTTTGCGAGAGTCAAGGCGTTTTCCGACGAGGTGGTGGCCAACATGCCCGCCGGCCTCCTGACGATCGGCATCGACGGCACTGTTACGTCCTGCAACAAAAGCGCTACGGACATGCTGGATCTCGCACCGGATGGGCTCAGGGGAGCGGCAGCCGGTATTCTGCCCTCCGATATCCGGTCCATCGCCGACCAGGTCATGACTACCGGCGACAGCATTGCCACCGAGATTCAGGGCGCAGACAGCAACGGCAGAAACCGGGTGTTCGACGTGAACGCATCCCCTATCCGGGATGACAACAAAAGCATTACCGGCTATCTGCTGTTATTTAAAGACCTCACGGATGTCCGGCACCTGGAGCGTGAAGTTGAGCGCAGTCGGCGTCTTGCCGCCATCGGCAAACTTGCCGCCGGCGTGGCCCATGAGATCCGTAATCCGCTGAGCTCCATCAAGGGATTTGCCACCTACTTCAAGGAAAAGTCCAAAGATACCCCGGAGGACCGGCAAACGGCGGATACCATGGTCTATGAAGTAGAACGGCTGAACCGGGCCGTCACCCAGCTGCTGGAATTCGCCCGGCCCATCGATGTCAACCTGACAGCGGTTTCGCCCGGCGATCTGGTACGCCATTCCCTCCGGCTTGTGGCCGGCGACCTGGAAAAGAAGAACATCACCGCTGATGCGGTTATCCGGACTGACAAACCGGCCATCCGGACGGACCGGGACCGAATGAATCAGGTGCTGCTCAATCTATACCTTAACGCCATAGAAGCCATGGATACCGGCGGCCGGCTCACCGTGACGGTCTCGGACTCCGAGGACGGAAATCATATGGCCATCGATGTGGCCGACACTGGCCGGGGTATCGTTCCCGAGGACATGGACCGGATCTTTGACCCCTATTTCACCACCCGCAACACGGGCACCGGTCTGGGACTGGCCATTGTTTACAAACTGGTGGAAACCCTTGGTGGCGATATTCGGGCCGAAAGCACCCCGGCCAGCGGCACCATCTTTCATATACGAATTCCCTGTTGAGGCCCAAAATCCATGAAAGAACAGAACACCATTCTTGTTGTTGATGATGACCCCGGGCACCGATCCATGCTGAGCACCCTGATGAAGGGATGGGGCTACGTCGTTTCGGAGGCGGACGACGGCAAATCCGCGGTGGCAAAGGTGCGGGAACAAAGCTTTGACGTGGTGCTGATGGATCTGAAGATGGTGACCATGTCCGGCGTGGAGGCACTTGAAAAAATCAAGGCCCATAATCCGGCTGTCCCCGTGATCATCATGACTGCCTATTCCTCGGTGGATACGGCCGTGGAAGCGCTGAAAAAGGGGGCCTATGATTATCTCACCAAGCCCCTTGATTTTGAAAAACTGCGCCGGCACGTGGCCCGCATCGTCGAAACCATGTATTTAAAGCTGGAAAACCGGGATCTTAAAGAAAAATTGGGCAGTCGGTTCAGCCGGGAAAACATAATCGGCAAAAGCCCGGCCATGATCCATCTGCTTGAAACCGTCGAGCAGGCCGCTCCCTCGGACGCCAACATTCTGATATCTGGTGAATCCGGTACCGGTAAGGAATTGGTTGCCGGTGCGATCCATTATAACAGTCCGAGGAAGGACCAGCCTTTTATCAAGCTCAATTGCGCCGCCATCACGGAAACCCTGCTTGAGTCGGAGTTGTTCGGTCATGAAAAAGGGGCCTTTACCGGCGCAGACCGGCACAAAAAAGGACGGTTTGTGCAGGCCCACAACGGCAGCATTCTTCTGGACGAAATCGGCGAGATGCCGGCCCCCATGCAGGCCAAACTCCTGCGTGTGATTCAGGAGCAGGAAGTCACACCAGTCGGCAGCGAGCGGACCATCAAGGTAAATGTGCGGGTAATCGCCGCCACCAACAAGAATCTTAAACGGCTGGTTGACACGGAGGCCTTTCGGGAAGACCTTTTTTTCCGCCTGAACGTGGTGAACCTGGCAGTGCCGGCCCTGCGGGAACGGAAGGAGGATATACCCGAACTGGCCCATTATTTCCTGCATCATTTTACCGCTAAAAACAATAAAGCCCTCGAAGGGTTCACCCCGGATGCCATGGATGCCATGCTGAAATATGCCTGGCCCGGCAATGTCCGGGAACTGATGAACACCATTGAGCGTGCGGTGGTGCTGGCCCGGGGCACCTATCTGTCCCTGGAAGACTTTCCGCTGCTGACCCCGGCCGATCTTGAAGTGGCAACAGATTCAACGGCCGATACACCGGAAACCCCGAAGACAGACATGCCCCTTTACGCTGTGGAAAAAAACGCGATCATGAAAACCCTTGCCGCCGCCGGCGGCAACAGGAGCGAGGCGGCCCGCCGGCTGGGCATCACCCGGAAGACCCTGCTGAAAAAGCTGAAACAGTACGGCGCGGCTTAATCCTCACAAACATGAAGCGCATGAAGACAATACGCCACCGGGGGGGATGCCACATTGCGCTTGCAAAACACCCATTTTTGACATAGTATTTTTCATAAATTAAAGTCGTTTTCCCTGAAGAACAAGGCCTTGCCCGGGGCGTTTTTCAACCATAACCTGTATCCATCGAGGTCACAATGCACCGTCTTGCCTGTATGAACGCATTGCCGCGGCTGCTGGTGCTGATGCTCCTGCTCACGCCTTCTGTGCTTTCTGCCGCCGAAACGGAAAAAACCGGGGCGCAGAAGGTTTATACCGTCAAAATAGCAGGGGATGTGTCGCCGGGCATGGCGGCCTTTATCAAAAGAGCCCTGAAGGAAATTCCGGATGATGCGACGCTGGTGATCATAGAAATGGACACCTTCGGCGGCCGGGTAGATTCGGCGCTTATGATCGTGGACCTGATCGTCAATGCCTCACCGGAAACCCTGGCGTTTGTTACCCAGAAGGCGATTTCCGCCGGGGCGCTTATCGCCCTGGCCTGCGAAAGTCTGGCCATGCGGCCGGCCACCACCATCGGCGACTGTGCGCCCATCACTTATGGCAACGAAGGCCCCCAGATGCTTGGCGAAAAATTTCAATCCCCCCTGCGGGCCAAATTCCGCTCCCTGGCAAAAAAGAACGGATATTCCGAGGTGCTGGCCGAATCCATGGTAAGTGCGGACATGGAGGTCTATGCCGTCACTGAAGACGGTAAAACTCGCTACGTGGATGCCGTAACGTACAATGATTTCACCAAAACGGAAAAGGCGGCCATATCCGCCAAAAAAACCGTGGTGCCAAAGGGCGAACTGCTGACCATGGACAACATCGAGGCCGAAGCCCTGGGCTTTTCAAAAATGACAGCAAACGATATCCCGGCCCTGCTGGCGGCACTGGGCATCGGCGACCATACGCTTGTTCCGGTGAAACAGCAATGGAGTGAAGGCCTGATGCGGTTTATCGGCACTTTCGCACCGCTGCTGATGATGATCGGGCTTGGCGCCATTTACACGGAAATTAAGGCGCCGGGTTTCGGCCTGCCCGGTATTGTGGGGATTGTCGCCCTGTTTCTTTTTTTCATGAACCAGTACACGGTGGGGCTGGCCGACTACACGGAACTGATGATTGTTCTGCTGGGACTGATTCTTATCGGATTTGAAATTTTTGTCATCCCGGGATTCGGCATTGCCGGCATTGCCGGGGCGATCTGCCTGATTATCGGCTTTGTTCTCTCCCTTCAGGGGTTTGTGCTGCCGGACCCGGCCATGCCCTGGCAGATGGACCTGCTGGTGGGAAACCTGATACAGGTGCTGGGCGCGGTGCTTGCGGCTTTCCTGATATCCCTTTTTCTGCTGCGGTATGTGCTGCCCCTCTTTTCCCGGGTAATCGAAGGACCATACCTCAATACCACCCTGAAGGAATTCCATGCCGATTCAACCGAGGCCCTTACCGCCGTGGCGGGCGATATCGGCATCGCCCGCACGGCCCTTCGGCCATCGGGAAAAGCCACCATCAATGACCGGATCTACGACGTGATCACCGAGGGGGAATACCTGGAAAAAGACACCCCTATCATGGTATCGGCAATCCGGGGAAATATTCTGGTGGTTTCAAAAAAGGAAGCCTGACAATGAACACACTGACCCTGACCGTTATTCTGCAACTGGTGGCCGCCGTTGTCATCATTACCGAAGTGGTGGTTCCCTCCGGCGGTCTTCTGGGTATCCTGGCGGCGGGGCTGATCGGCTATTCCCTTTACACGGTATTTACAGACATATCGGTCCATGCGGGATACATCTTTGCAGGTATCGACGTGGCCGTGCTGCCGCTGATCATCATGCTGGGACTGAAGCTACTGGCCCGGTCACCGGCCACGCTGGGTACGGAACTGTCCTCTGCCGTCGGGGTCACCTCCCAGTCCGAAACCCTGGACAGATACGTTGGCAAAACCGGACTCACCGTATCGGACCTCCGGCCATCCGGCATCGCCCGTATCGACGGCCGGCGGATGGACGTGGTGAGCCGCGGCGAGTATATCGCCAGGGACACCCCGGTTGTGGTGGAAGCCGCGACCGGCAACCAGATCATTGTTCGAAGTCAGCGGCAACCGTCATGACGACAATTATTTCATGACGGCTTCGTAAAAAGTCCAATATCTGCGTTGCGATTTATCTCTCGTCATGTCACGTACGCCTAAGTACGCTCCATTCCTCGAGATACATCGGCGCCTTGATCTTGAACATTTTACTTTGCCGTCGACAAGCGACTTTTTTACGAGTGCATTATTTCATAATAAGGAGATCTGCCATGAACCCGACCTATTTTCTTTTGTTTTTTCTGGTCATCGCCGTCATTGTTCTATTTTATTTCGTTGGATCCGCAATTTCCCTCTGGATCCAGGCCCTGGTGTCCGGCGCTCGCGTGGGCCTTTTCAATATTGTTTTCATGCGATTCCGTAAGGTTCCGCCCAAGCTGGTGGTGGAATCCAAAATCATGGCGGCCAAGGCTGGCCTGGACATCAGCACCAATGAACTCGAATCCCATTACCTGGCCGGCGGCAATGTGAGTCGCGTGGTGCAGGCCCTTATCGCCGCGGACAAGGCCAACATCGAGCTCCCATTCAACCGGGCCGCGGCCATCGACCTGGCCGGCCGGGACGTGCTCGAGGCCGTACAGATGAGCGTCAACCCGAAGGTTATTGAAACCCCCATGGTGGCGGCCATGGCCAAGGACGGCATCCAGCTAAAGGCAATTTCCCGGGTCACGGTCCGGGCCAACATTGACAGACTGGTGGGCGGTGCCGGCGAGGAAACCATTCTGGCGCGCGTGGGCGAGGGCATCGTCACCACTATCGGCTCGGCTGACACCCATAAGCATGTGCTGGAAAATCCTGACATCATCTCCAAACGGGTCCTCGAAAAAGGACTGGATTCGGGCACGGCCTATGAAATCCTGTCCATCGATATCGCGGACGTGGATGTGGGCAAAAACATCGGTGCTGAACTGGAAACCGACCGGGCCGAGGCAGACAAAAAAATCGCCCAGGCCAAGGCCGAGGAACGGCGGGCCATGGCGTTCGCCCGCGAACAGGAGATGAAGGCCCAGGTGGAAGAAATGCGGGCCAAGGTCGTGGAAGCCGAGGCAAAGGTGCCGCTGGCCATGGCCCAGGCCTTTGAACAGGGCAATCTGGGCGTGATGGACTACTACCGCATGAAAAACATCATGGCCGACACCCAGATGCGCGATACCATTGCCTCGCCCGGGGACGGGGAAAAAGGAGAAAGCTGATCATGGATCTTGATACCGTTTTTTCCATTCTGTTTCTCGTGGTCATCGTGGGGCTACAGCTTACCGGGGGCCTGATCAAAAAAGCCCGAAACCGCGGCAATCCTGGAGAAACCGTGCAAAAAGACCGCCCCGGACTTTTTGATGCCATCCTCCGGCGCATCAAGAAGGAAATCGAGGCCGCCAGGGCCGCGGCTACCACACCGCCCCAACCGGCTGAAAAAAAGAGTGACGGCCGGGCGTCCATGGGATGGGAGGCCCTCATGCCGGAATCTCCGGCCAGGCAAGAGCCGGAACCGGCCACCCGCACGCCCCTGTCAGCATTTGATGATAACCGCGGTGACGGTGAAACGGATTTGCAGCACAGCCCCACCGGCGAGCCGTCGGACCCGATAACGGTAACCGCCACCGGGCAGGGCGCCTCGTCGCGCCCCAAACCCCGGGCGACAACTCCGCCTGCATCCAGCACCCTTTACGGAGAACCCCAGAAAGCCACGCACACGGCCTATTCCCAGGCGGGCTCGTCGTCATTCATGCGGCGGCCACCAGGGAGGGAACGGATTCTGGAGCTGCGAAGGGCCGTGGTATGGACGGAGATCTTTGCCCCGCCGCTGGCGCTGCGCCAGGACCAGGACAATCGCTGATTAAGGTGGGTTAGTCCCCGGATTTTTCGGGCAGCGACGCCTTGATGAAATCGGCAAACAGGGGGTGGGGATTTTCCGGCCGGGACTTGAACTCCGGATGGAACTGGCACCCCAGAAACCAGGGGTGATCCTTGATTTCCACGATCTCCACCAGCTCGCCGTTGGGAGAGGTGCCGCTGATGACCAGGCCCTGCTCCTGTAACCGTTCCCGATAGTCGTTGTTGAATTCATACCGGTGCCGGTGGCGTTCGGAAATATTTTTCTTGCTGTATGCGGCATAGGCTAAGGTGCCTTTTTCAAGCACGCAGGAATATGCCCCCAGTCGCATGGTCCCGCCCTTCTCTGAAGTGACGTCCCGTTTCTGAAGAGAATTGGTGCGCTCGTCAAACCACTCCCGCATAAGATAAATCACCGGATCAGGCGTGTCGGGATCGAATTCCGAGCTGTGGGCGCCAGCCAGCCCTCCGATGTTGCGGGCAAACTCCACCACCGCGATCTGCATGCCCAGACAAATGCCGAAATAGGGAATCCCTTCTTCCCGGGCATAACGGCAGGCCTCGATTTTTCCCGTCACCCCCCTGGCCCCGAAACCGCCGGGCACGAGAATGCCGTCCGCCCCCCTCAGGATCTCGGCGCAGTTCTCCGGCGTGATGGACTCCGAATCGATAAACAACAGATTGACCCGGCTGTTGTTGGCAAACCCGCCGTGATACAAGGCTTCGTTGAGACTTTTGTAGGATTCGGTGAGTTCGGTGTATTTTCCGACAATGGCGATTTTCACCTCATGGACCGGATGATTGATATTATTATCCAGTCGTTCCCAGAAATCCAGCCGGGGGGCGCGCGTCCAGATATGCAACAGCTCTACGATCTTGTCGTCCAGTCCCTCCCGGTTATAAACCAGCGGCACTTCGTAAATATTATCCACGTCTTTGGCCGTAATCACCGCGTCGGTGCTCACGTTGCAGAAAAGGGCAATCTTCCGCTTTATATCTTCGGAAAGGTAACCGCTGGCCCGGCAGAGAAGGACATCCGGCTGAATACCGATGCTGCGAAGCTCTTTGACGCTGTGCTGGGTGGGCTTGGTTTTGACCTCCCGTGCCGTGGGAATATACGGCACCAGTGTCAGGTGAATATACAGGGTATTTTCCCGGCCTTCATCTACCCGCATCTGCCGGATCGCCTCCAGAAAAGGAAGGCTTTCGATGTCGCCGATGGTGCCGCCGATCTCTGTGATCACCACGTCGGCGTCGTTTTCGATCAACCGGATGCTCTGCTTGATTTCGTCGGTAATATGGGGAATCACCTGGACAGTGCCGCCGAGATAATCGCCGCGCCGCTCCTTTGAAATAACGGAATGGTAGATTTTGCCGGTGGTAAAGTTGTTATCCCGGCCCATCCTGGCATGGGTGAACCGTTCATAATGGCCCAGGTCCAGATCGGTCTCAGTACCGTCGTCTGTTACAAACACCTCGCCGTGCTGAAACGGATTCATGGTGCCGGGATCCACGTTGATATACGGATCCAGCTTCTGTATGGTCACCGTTAAACCGCGACTTTCAAGCAGGGCGCCGATCGCCGCGGATGCAAGGCCCTTACCCAGGGAGGAGACCACCCCGCCTGTCACAAAAATGAACTTTGATTTCGATGCCATTCATTCCCCTGCTGGTTTATTGATAGAGTTTTTTGAAATCCTCGATTGTCTGCTGAACGTCGTCTGCTTCATCGGTGGGTTGGGCCGCGGCCTCTCCCCCGCCGATGGTTTCCGCCATGGGATATCTGGCTTTCAGGGTTGTTATATCAAAAAAATCGTCGGGAAACGAGTCTTTTCTTTCAACACCGGTGGCGCAGATCACCCGCATCAGACGGCTGTTTTCATGGATAAGTATCCGCATGGGGTACCGGATGGCATTCTGCCGGGCCCAGTTCTGATAGCGTATATCAATGGTGGCACCGGCATTGCGACCCTCCGATAGATGCATTGCCAACGGTGCGGCGGCATGGGTGGCGGTTCTCTGAGGGGACGGTACAAGCATAAGCCGGACGGGCAGAAAACTCTCCCTGTCCAGCCACAGTTGGGAAACGGTTTCATCGGGATATTCCGCTCCCACCACATAGACGATGGTATCGCCCATCCGCCCCAGGCTGGAGACGGTAGTATCGATGCCCATCGCCTTCATCCGTTCCACCAGCGGCTCCCGCTCATGGTAAAGGAGTGGTGCCGTATATCGCAAAAGGTTATTTTCCGCGGTGCCACGGATTTTACCATCGATGATGGTGAGGGCCTCACCGCTGGCGGCCACATAGATATTTTGGGCCTTACCCGATTGAACTTCAGCCCGGAAATCCCCGGCGGGACGATACCAGGCGATGCCCTTCTTTGCCTGGGCTTCGGAATCACCGTCGACAATGGCGTCGCAGGGGTTGATTTCCGAGGCGATTACCTCTCTCACCACAAAACCCTTTGCACCGCTGTCGAGCCGGTGGACCATCCGCTCGATGAGATGCTCCCCGTATAGCACATACCCGAAGGCCGGCGGCAGATATAAAAGGCCAATCATCACCGCCAGAAGGGCCCACACCATCCGTATACTCAAATCATGCCTCCCGGATACCCGGCAACTGCCCCGCCTGCATGAGGATGCACAAACCACTTGCCACAAAACGCTGCTTATCCTTTTATCAAGGCTGGTTTCAGGGCTGGCACCTTCCACTTTCATCCGCCTGTCTCCGCTGTGTTTGCTGTCCCCGCTTTAACTGGGGTTTTACCGATGCTCTGCCGGTCCCGAAGCCGTAAAAATTGCAATGACGCCGCAACAGCAGCTAACGCATTGGGAGCAGGTTGTTGGCCAACACCGCCCCTTCACCGAGCTCTTCCTCAATCCGAATCAACTGGTTATATTTGGCCACCCGGTCCGACCGCGACAGCGAACCGGTTTTGATCTGGCCGCCGTTGACCGCCACCACGAGATCCGATATGAAAGTATCTTCCGTCTCTCCGGAACGATGGGAAATCACCGTGGCATAGCCGGATTGTTTGGCAAGATCAATGGTGTCAAGGGTTTCGGTGACGGTGCCGATCTGGTTGAGCTTGACCAGAATGGCATTGGCCAGTCCCTCGGAAATGCCTTTTTTGAAAATTGCCGGGTTGGTCACAAAAACGTCGTCTCCCACGATTTGAATCATGCTGCCCAGCCTGTCCGTCATCATGGGCCAGTTGTCCCAGTCTTGTTCGGCCAGGCCGTCTTCAATGGACAGGATCGGATAGCTGTCGATAAGTTTGGCGTAATAATCGACCAGTTCTTCGGCGGTGAGGGTTTTGCCTTCGGCCTTGAGATGATACTTGCCGTCTTCAAAAAATTCATTGGCCGCGGCATCCAGGGCGATCCCGATGTCCCTGCCGGGCTTGTAGCCAGCCGCCTCGATGGCCGCGATAATATTCTGAATGGCCGCCTCGTTGGATTCCAGATCCGGCGCAAAACCGCCCTCATCCCCCACACCGGTGCTCATGCCCTTGTCCTTGAGAATTTTCTTCAGGTGGTGAAAGGTTTCGGCGCCCATGCGGATGGTTTCGGCCGCTGTTGTGGCACCCACGGGAATGATCATGAATTCCTGTATGTCCAGGCTGTTGGCCGCATGGGCGCCGCCATTGACGATGTTCATCATGGGAAGGGGAAGGTGCCGCGCGTAAATACCGCCCAGGTATTTGTACAGCGGCATGTCATAGGCATCCGCCGCCGCTCTGGCCGTGGCCATGGAAACGCCAAGAATGGCGTTGGCACCCAGGTTGTCCTTGTTGGGAGAGCCGTCCAGTTCCCGCATGGTCTTGTCGATCAGGGCCTGGTTGTCCGCCGGCATGCCGGCCAGGGCCGGAGAAATGGTTTCGTTGACATTGGCAACGGCCATGGTAACACCTTTGCCCATATACCGCGTGGTGTCTTTATCCCGAAGTTCAAGGGCCTCCCGGGCCCCGGTGGATGCCCCCGACGGGACGGCCGCCCGGCCCATGACGCCGCAGGCAAGGGTAACGTCAACTTCCACCGTTGGATTTCCTCTTGAATCAAGTATTTCTCTTGCGTTAACGTCGATGATTTCAATCATGGTATATCCTCCCAGGGAATATATTAATAGTCAAAGCTGACGGCTTCGTAAAAAGTCCAATAGCTGCGTTGCGATGCATCTCTCGTCATGTCACGTACAGCCAAGTACGCTCCATTCCTCGAGATACATCGACGCCTTGCTCTTGAACTTTTTACTTTGCCGTCGGCAAGCGACTTTTTACGAGACCATAAAAGCTGGCGTTAAATAAAATCCGATGCTACTACCAAAAGGGGCTTGTGTCAAGCCGGGAAGGATTTTATAATCACTGGTAAAATGCAAAAAATCAGCTATCTGGGGGTGTGGCAATGGAAACGCTGTCTTTGTATAAAAAAGCGCATCTGGTGGTGGCCGCTGTCCGTGTGCTGTCCCACCCAAAAAACCGGGCACCGGGCATTGAGGATGTATGCCAGTGCCTGGGGGCCTCGTCGGAACAGGTCCATATGGTCTGCCGGCGTCTGGCGTCACAGGGCATTGTCGATATCATTGAAGGCGCCGACGGAGCCCGTCTCTTTGTACAGAACCACATGGCCATTGAAGACCTTTCCGATGACACGCCGAAAAGCGGAATGGAAGAAGAGCTGGAGCAGTTCCGGAAAGAACAGCGGCAGCGGGACAAGAAGATCGAGGCGATGAAAAAAAACGAGGCTGACCGCAAGAAAAAACTTTTTGAGCAGCTGGAAGAAGGGCTGAAAAAAGAGATCAGAAAATAACCGTGGCGTTTACTGAAGGAGCGGCAGGCGGGTGCGGATAAAACAAATTGTGCTCTATGAAAACCGGCGGCCGTTCGCGTTCCGGTTTAAATCACCCCATAAAGACTGGACCGGGGCCCGATCCATTGTCATGGCGATTGGTTTTGATAACGGTCTTTTCGGATGGGGCGAAAGCACACCGCGGCCCTATGTGACCGGCGAGGATTGCAACAGCGTCCTGTCTGTCCTGAAAACCCGAACGGCCGCCCGGTTGATAGAAACCGAACTCAACGCCGGTCACACGGCAAGAGATATCCGTGCGATCACGGATGACGTTGGTGCCGACTCCGCGTCCCCGCATATTCCCATCAATGCCGCACTGGGTGCGGTGGACCTGGCCCTCCTCGATGCCCTGGGCCGGCTGAACCGCATGTCGGTGGCCGCCCTGCTGGGGCCACCACAGCGGTCCGAAATCACCTATTCAACAACCCTCCTTATCCTTCCCCCGGAAGCCGTCAAAACCCATTTTTCCGTGGTTTTCAATTATCCCTTCGGCCATTTTAAAATCGCACTCTCAGGCGATCCGTCGGCTGACATGGCACGAATCCGGATGCTTCAATCATTGACCCGTTATGCGGAGTATGGGCTGGAGGGCAACGGCAAACTCAGCCGGCAACAGCTTGAAACCCTGTTGCAAGAGATGCCGGTGGAAACCTTCACCTTTTTTGAACAACCCCTGGCCCCGTCGGCATCCGCAGACCTGAAGCATATACGCCCGAAAATCCCCATTCCCGTCGTGGCCGACGAATCCGCCTGCTGCCTTCAGGATGCAGAGGGCATTGTCGACAGCGGCCTGTTTGACCGCATTAATATCAAAATCTCAAAATGTGGCGGACTGCTGAGAAGCCTTGAAATGGCCGAATTCGCCGTGGCTAACGGATTGTCGTGTCACCTGGGGACCCATGTGGGGGAAAGCCGGATTCTGGAAGCGGCCGGCGTCTGTTTTGCCATAGCCGCGCCCGGCCTTTTGCTGATGGAAACGGGATCATCCCTGTTGTTCGGTCAGCCACCGTTGTTTCTTCCCGGTTCAGTGGACAGGCAAAGCGCAGGGAACAATGTGGACCAGGGCCCCGGGACGGCCCCCGGCCTTGGCATTGAAATGACGCCGGAAGCGGCGGAGGGTCTTTTCGGTCCGCCCGCGGCGGTGATCAAGTAATTGCTTTAAACAACCAATTTTTCATTCATACTTTTCTTTGCTCGCCCAAAGAAAAGTATGCAAAAGAAAGGGCGCCCCGCAGCTAGGCCTTCGGCTACCCTCGCAGGAACGGTTTTTTCGGCGCGGGCAGAAACTCGCCTGCCCTTTTGAGCAGATGCGTTAAACCTCGTCTGCTCAGACAATCTGCCCGCGTCTTCCGAAAAAACCGCCCCTGCTCGGCTGCGCTGCAAGGGGCGAGGCACGTGTTGCTGTTCAGTTGTTTCGGCAAACTGAAAAACTTGGCAATAAACTGAAAAATTGAATAAAATGATATGTTTACAATAAATTGGCAAATTTGAGAAAAAGTTGCCTCTCGCAAAGATCGCAGAGAATGAAAAGAATATTCTTGGCGATCTTTGCGGCTTGGCGAGCGGATAACTAACATAAAGTGCTGATATTCAATCAATAATCAAGAAGCAATGACGGCAAAAAATGATGCCGCCGGCCCGAAGTTCCTTTCTGTATCAATACCGCCGCGGCGGGGTTGGAAGCTTTTTACGAAGCCGTCTTTTTATCCTGCGAAGGAACCAGGTTATCCAGAATCAGGGCATGAAATTCCCCTGCCGGCGATGTGAACCGCCATCCCATGTGCAGAAGGCAGCCACCGCAGACCGCAATCTGCCACTTATATCCCGGAAACCAGGTAAACTCATCGGTGGGTGCCCCGGTATGGCCGCATCCCGGGGCCCGCTGAAAACACCCCACATCAAAGACAATGCCGCCCGGATTGGCGAAAGTGTGACAGTGGTAATTGTTAACGACGATCCGGTGTTCAGGCGTAGTGATGGGCTGGCGGCATTGACGGCAGAGCAGAAGCTTCGGCACTTCAGGTTCGGACCGTTCGACTGTTTCTGTATCCGTGTGAAATTGCAAGGCCTGACCGCCCCCACTGCCTGGCTCACCGGGATCTTTTTTTAAATAGAACAACCGTTGACCAATTCGCTGCGGTAAAATCAGGCCGGAATTCTGACACAAAAGATTCATGATCAAGCATAAGGGTTTATATCACGTGCCGTTTTTACGAAGCCGTCACTTTTTGATCTTACAGGAATATGCGTAATTGTCAATACGGCCGAAAACCATCGCCCAGCGGCCCAATTGCATCCCTGCTGTGCCGGCACGGGCCTGAGCATTTCTGGTATGTTGCTTTTTTTGTTGACATCTGCCCACGATTATTAGTAAAACGATAAACTTTGAAATACAATGCGGAAATCGACTTTGTGATGGCCGACAACACTAGGCCAAAGGAGGATATTTTGGCTGATTTATTCAGTTTTCAAAGAATTGCCGCCGAAAACGGATGGTCCATGGCAGCATTGGGGATCCTCATTGATATGACCTGCCTGGCGCTTCTGGCCCTTATCATCTCCAGGGTACCCAAAGTGGTGGCGCTCCTTGACAGGGCGAGCACTCTTTTTCAAATAGAGAAGGGGCCGGACGACCATAAACCGGAAACCGGCGAGGATGCACCGGCGTATGATGATTTTTCCCGGGAAGGGCTCCTGAAAATCGGCGGAATATACAAAGAATGCGCCACCGATATCGGCGAAACCTTTCCGCTTTCCGCCCTTTATGACGTATCACAGAAGAAGGGCCTGCCCCACCCCCACCTCACCATCAAAAGCATGCGCGAAGCAGGCCTGCTTTTGCCGGAAGGCGATGGCAAGTTCACGTGGAATTTATAAACCTTAACCAATAGGTGGTACGATGCTGAACCTGGCGCTGGATTTTTTAAATAATACGGGATTTTTCCTTGCCGAATACCGTCATTTTGTCATGATTGCCGTGGGCTGCACCTTTGTCTATCTCGGGACGGCCAAAAGCTTTGAACCCCTGCTCCTCATCCCCATCGGCCTCGGCATCGTCATCGGCAATGTGCCTTTTTTCAAGGGATTCGGGCTCGGTGTTTATGAAGACAACAGCGTGCTGCATTACCTTTATTTCGGGGTTACCAGCGGCCTGTACCCATCCATTGTCTTTCTCGGGCTGGGTGCGATGACCGATTTTTCGTCCCTGCTGTCCATGCCCAAACTCATGCTGCTGGGGGCGGCGGCCCAGATAGGCGTATTTTTTACCCTTTTGAGCGCCCTTGGCCTGGGCTTTCTCCCGAAAGAAGCGGCAGCCGTGGCCATCATCGGCGGCGCCGACGGCCCCACTTCTATCTTTCTCACGGCCAAGCTTGCGCCGCACCTTATCGGTCCCATTGCCATTGCCGCCTACTCATATATGGCCCTGATACCGGTGATTCAACCGCCCATTATGCGGCTGCTGACCACCCGCAGGGAACGGCTCATCAAGATGCCGCCCATGCGGGAAGTGTCAAGACTGGAACGACTGATTTTTCCAGTGGTGGGTATTTTCCTCTGCTGCTTTACCGCGCCGGCCTCCATCCCCCTGCTGGGCCCCTTCTTTTTCGGCAATTTTCTGAAGGAATGCGGCCAGGCCGAGCGGCTGGCCCAGAGCGCCCGGACCGTTATCATGGATGCGGCCACCATATTCCTCGGCATGACGGTGGGAGCCAGTACCCAGGCGGATGTGTTTCTCATCCCCAAATCCATCGGCATTTTCGCGCTTGGCGCGATAGCGTTTGCCGTAGCCACCGCTTCCGGCGTCCTTTTCGCCAAATTTTTCAATCTTTTCTGGAAGGAAAAAATCAATCCCCTGCTGGGCGCATCCGGCGTGTCCGCCGTTCCCGGCTCCGCACGGGAGGTTCATCTGGTGGGCCAGCATGAGGATCCGAGCAATTACCTGCTAATGCACGCCATGGCCTGCAATGCCTCGGGGGTTATCGGGTCCGCCACTGCCGCCGGCATTCTCTGGAGTTTCATGCTCGGCAGTTGATAACGGCTGATAACCGCTTGACATAACCCCTTTAAAAAAGTAAAATATTATTTAATTTATACTTTTTCGGTTAACCATCAGGGAAGGCGCCATGGAACGATTACTTATTGCCGTGATGCTTGTTTCCGTAGTGATATTGGCCGGTGCGCCGGGAATTGCAGAGCTCTATAAATACACGGACGACAACGGCCAGGTGCACTATACCAACAGCCTGGCAAACGTTCCCAGGCAACTCCGTAACGAGATCATCGAGGACAAGGAAATTCAGTCTACCCCGCCTGTCGAACGGGAACCTGCCACCGAAGACCGCAAACCCTCTGAACGGCAGCCACAGGGCGGCAACGACAGTCTGAACAAAAAGCACGGCGATCTGGTATCGCGAAAGGCTGCTCTTGAAAAAAAGCGTGAAGCCCTGGAAAAAAAGCGACAGGCACTGGAGGCCCGCGGAAAAAACATCACCTCCCGTACCGAACGCAAGCGGTACAATGAACAGGTCACGGAGCTGAACCAGGCGTATGAGGCACTTCATAAAGAAGAAATGGCGCTCAAGAAGGAACTCAGCGAATACAACCGCAGGGTGGAAAAAAGCCTGACAGAAAAACTGGAAGCCGTCAGACAGCACAATTCATCCGATAAAGCCGGGAAAAATCAATAGCGACGGGCTGGTTGACCGACACCCCACGCTTGCCGTTGTTGCCACCTGCCCACAGACACATTACAGGGGTAACCCTATCGCCTGTAAAAAGAAATTTTTTTCAACAGGCTGTGATCTTTAACGTATCCCGTCATAAGGCCCTCTGCCTTTCGAAATTTGCTTGAAACAAACGGCTCAACGCATTATTTTATATGGTGTACGTCCAGAATTAAAGATGGGCACACTAAATAGTTTCCATCCATTTCGAAATGGTGACACAATTTTAAGTTTTCAATCCAGAAATGAGAATTTTTTAGCAAGATCAAGGAAAACAAGGAGTTGCGCGGAGGCGTACTAGATGTACGCCGCACAAGCAAC
>JAXHVL010000097.1:0-2984 GCA_034189225.1 Thermodesulfobacteriota bacterium | reverse complement strand
GGCCGCGATGCTCCTCAGCCGTCTCGGCGGAAGAGGCTACCAAGTTCGAGAGGATCAAGCGGCCTACAGCGTCGATTTCGATCCCGATAGCGATTTCGATCCCGAAGAAAGAAAATCCCAAGAAACGGATGCACTGGACGCTCATTCTTCGCGCCAGTGATCCTGAGCGATATCAGGTGGTCGTAGAAATCCTCTCGGCCAAGATGTCATCCATGCCTGAGCTGCTCTTTTCGCCAAAGGACTGAGGATCTTTCATGCTTGCGAAAAAAGACCTTGTTTTATTAAAGCAAAATCTTGAATCAGAACGGGTTGAGTTCAAACCCTCCACCTCCCAGTCCAGCCCCATCCGGCGTGCGATCTGTGCTTTTGCAAACGATCTGGCAGGCCACGGAAAACCCGGTGTGATTTTTGTAGGCCTTCATGATGACGGGACCTGTGCCGGCTTAGAAATCACGGATGAAGTGCAAAGACGCCTTTCAGACTGGGCCCTTGGCGGTGATATCCTTCCACGGCCGGATGTCGAAGTCTACGCGGCCGAGATGGATGATTGCCATGTTGCCGTGGTGGAAGTCCGTCCTGCCGCTCAGCCGCCTGTGCGATACAGGGGGCAGGTATGGGTGAGAATCGGCACAACAAACCGCGGGGCCACCCCGGAGCAGGAACAGCGGCTTGCGGAGCGCAGGCGGGCTGCTGATCTTCCCTTTGACCACCGTCCTGTGGAGGACTCTGCTACAGATGAACTTGATCTGGATTTTTTTGGAAAGCAATACCTTCCCAACGCGATATCGCCCGAAATTCTTGAACAAAACCAAAGAGATATAAATCAAAAGCTGGCATCCCTTCGCTTTTTGACATCAGGCCGGCCCAACTATGGCTCCCTTCTGATATTCGGCAGGGATCCCCAACAGCGGATCCCCGGAGCATACCTGCAGTTTTTGCGAATTGACGGCGACCGGATGGGTGATCCCATCAAGGATGAAAAGATGCTGTCCGGTCCCTTGCCCGAAATAATGGACCGTGTTGATCAGCTTCTGGAAGTTCATATACAAGTGTCCGTGGATATCGAATCCGCGTCAAGGGATAAGAAAAAGCCCGACTATCCGGCATCTGCCTTGCAGCAGCTTATCCGCAATGCCCTGATCCATCGCAGCTTCGAGGGAACCCATGCGCCGGTGCGCGTTTACTGGTTTTCCGGCAGGATTGAGATCAGTAACCCGGGCGGACTTTACGGCCAGGTGACTGAGGCCAACTTCGGGCAGGGGGCCACCGATTACCGCAACCCGCTGATTGCCGAGGCCATGCGCGTGCTGGGCTATATTCAGCGATTCGGCTACGGCATTCCTCTGGCCCGTCGCCGGCTTCAGGAAAACGGCAATCCGTCCCCGGATTTTCAATTTGAAAGCACCCAGACCGCTGTCACAGTGGAGGCCGCCCAATGAGAACCATAGCGTTTTTCAATAACAAAGGGGGCGTGGGCAAAACCGCTCTGGTCTATCACCTGGCATGGATGTTCAATGATCTGGGGCTTTCGGTTCTTGCTGTGGATCTCGATCCCCAGGCCAATTTATCCACCATGTTTATGGATGAGGAAAAACTGGAGGAATTCTGGCCTGTTGCAGCCGGAGAAAAAACAGTGCTCGGGCCGGTGCGCCCCCTTCTGGAAGGCGAAGGCGGAATAGGCGAACCGTATGTGGAGCGTATCGAGGATATCGGATTGCTCGTGGGCGATATAGGGCTGTCCGGGTTTGAAGACGAGCTCTCCCAGCAGTGGCCGCGCTGCCTGGATGGCGATAAACGGGCATTCCGGGTGATCGGGGCATTTCACGAGGTGATCCGCAAGGCCGCCCGGATCAGGGAGGCCGACATCGCGTTAATTGACGTGGGCCCCAACCTGGGGGCGATTAACCGGGCCGCGCTCATTGCCGCAGAGCGGGTCGTGGTGCCGCTGGGCCCTGATCTGTTTTCGTTAAAAGGCCTGCAGAACCTGGGGCCGACCCTTCGGGAATGGCGCCGGGGATGGCGCAGACGCCTGGAAGAAAGCCCCGCCGGCATTGACCTTCCCGCAGGAGAGATGCAGCCGGCGGGCTATGTCATCATGCAGCATTCCGTCCGCCTGGATCGCCCGGTCAAGGCCTTTGAAAAATGGATTTCCCGCATTCCCGGAACATACCAGGATGCAGTGCTGGCCGAAGAAACCGATTCGGGTCTTGAGGCAAAAAATGATTCCAACTGCCTGGCCGCACTAAAAGATTACCGCAGCCTCATGCCCATGGCACAGGAAGCACGCAAACCCATGTTTCACCTCAAACCCGCCGACGGCGCCATCGGCTCCCACGTGCATGCCGTTGTGCAGTGCTACTGGGATTTTAAAAACCTGGCTGGAACAATCGCCGGGCGCTGCGGTGTGGATCTGTGAAAAAAAGAAACTCAAACTCAGTCAAAGATGGTCTCGTAAAAAGTCAATTTTGGGACGGCAAAGTAAAAAGTTCAAGATACGGCGCAGCCCTATCACTCCCGAGGAATGAGGCGTACTTGGCGTACGCCGCAGTGACGAGGGATGCAGCGCAACACAGATATTGGACTTTTTACCTATCGGAAGGAAAATATAGCGGAATAGTGCCATCGCATGAAAGACCAACATAAACGGACCATTCCATCTCTACCTGATAACCTATTTAAAAAATCTACTAATTCGTGCCAATTCGTGGGCTCATAAAAAAATAACCATCATCTCCCCCAATACCCAGGCCCTGATCTTCGACTTTGACGGCGTTCTCGTCGACTGCGTCCACGTCAAAGCCCAGGCCTTTGCCTCGCTGTTCGAAGAATACGGCCAGGACGTTGTGGACAAGGAAACAGTTTCTTTATTCAGTCAATAAAACCTGGTCCTCTGGGCCAGGTCAGCGATAAAAGGCTATGCCGGTAAGGAGCAAAGCACGAAATTCGAAATTAGAAATTCGAAACAAATCCGAATATCAAATGTT
>JAXHVL010000096.1:0-2495 GCA_034189225.1 Thermodesulfobacteriota bacterium | reverse complement strand
ATGGTGAAAAAACTCTTTGGCTTATTCAGTGGATCCAAAACCGAAATCACAGGGCATACTTGTCGCACAGAAAGAGGAAAATTATCGGCTTTGGTTGAAAGTAAGTTGCGTTGTAGGGTTAGTCGCTTCCGACACTGACGCCGGTTTATGTTCCTCGGATCTGTTCTTCATGCATCCATCTTCCTGCGCTCCCTTCGCTCCACACCGATTACCGGTGCTTCTTCACTACTATGGGCGCTCTGACTCCTGTCCGGCTCTCCCCGCCGAACAGGTCTCCCTGCTTAACGCACACCACCTTCCTGACCATTCCGTCTCCAACCACCTCACGCCCCCTGTCGCGGGTTTATCACGCTGCCCTTTACCCCGACAGATCGCTGCATTTTTTTTTCTTTTGCAGCGCCTGGCTTCGCCATTCGCTAGCAGGCTCGCCGGTACGCACGGCCGAATCGAGTTCGTTATTCTACGGACTGGTCGTTCACCTCCTGTTGCTCTCCACCCCGCCTCACGGCGACGCAGTTACATTCGGTTACAGGCCCGGAGAGCGTCTGGCCTGGAGAGGACTTTCACCTCTCTGTTGGTGTGCGCTCACAGGCGCACTAGCGGAGGTCTTTAGACCTCCATAAGTTCCTTTCTGCAAAAACACCGCAGCGGGGTTGGAAGCTTTTTACGAAGCCGTCACCGATAACTCTTATAATCAATCCCGTACTTCCCGGCCTTGTAGGAAAACTTGCGCACTGTTGTGCCGAGCATCTCCGCGGCCAGGGTGATATTGCCCCGGGTGTTTTTCAGGGCGTCGATGAGCATCTCCTGTTCAACGGACGCCACGGCATCCTCCAGGGTCCGGGTGGGCAGTGTGCCGGACTGTTCACCGGTCTGAAGGGTGGGCGGCAGATGGTAACTGTGCAACACGCCGCCGTCACAGAGCAGCACGGCCCGCTCGATGCAGTTTTCAAGCTCCCGGACATTGCCGGGCCAGTGATAATCCATCAGCATGTCAATGGCCGGGGTGGACAGGCGCTTGATCTTGCGATCGTTCTCCCTGGCGTATTTTTCCAGAAAAAATTCGGCCAGCAGAGAGATGTCGGTTTTGCGCTCCCGCAGCGGCGGCAGATAAACCGGAAACACGCACAGCCGGTAATAAAGATCTTCACGGAAGGCCCCCTCTTCCACGGCCACTTCCAGGTTTTTGTTGGTGGCGGCGATCATCCGAACATCCGACTTGATCGTCCGCTGGCCACCCACGCGCTCAAACGCTTTTTCCTGAAGCACCCGCAGCAGTTTGGCCTGGAGGTCAAGGTCCATGGACCCGATCTCGTCCAGAAACAGCGTCCCTTTGTGGGCCAGCTCGAATTTTCCCTGCTGCTGCCGTATGGCGCCGGTGAACGCGCCTTTTTCATGGCCAAACAGCTCGCTCTCGATGAGGTTCTCCGGAATGGCCGCGCAATTCACCTTGATAAACGGACGCTCTGCCCGCTGGCTGTTATAGTGGATGGCGTTTGCCACCAATTCCTTGCCCGTGCCGCTTTCCCCCCGCAGAATAACGGTGGCGTTGCTCTGGCATACCCGGGACACCATCTGAAACACCTCACGCATCTTATTGCTGTTACCGATGATGTTGCTGAAACTGTATTTGCGTTCCAGCTCGTCGCGCAGGCGCTTGTTCTCTCCTTCCAGTCGCTCCTTTTCTTCACGGATATTTTCAAGGTTGATCACGTGCCGGGCGATCATTGTGGCAACCACGGAAAGAATCTTCTTGCCTTCAGTCAGCGAATAGCCGGCCTCATAGGGCTTGTCCACGCTCAGGGCACCGATTACCTGTTTTCCCTTCTTCACGGGCACACAGATGAAAGAAAACTCTTCATCTTTCTGCATTCCCCGTGAAGCGGTCCGGTTCAGAAAGCGGGGTTCTTCACTGATCCGGGGAATGGCAACGGACTTGCCGGTGCGAATCACCTCACCGATGACGCCCTCGCCCACTTTGTACTTGGCCTTTTTCATGGCGTTGCGGGAAATGCCATGGGCGATTTCCATGCTGATCTCATCCCGCAACGGATTTAATATGGCAATATTTCCCCGTACCATGCCCATCTGGTCTGCGAGGATCCCCATGACATTGTATAACGGCTTTTCAAGATCAAGCTGCTCGTTCAACGCCTTGCTGATCGCATAAAATATTGTTATTTTTTCTATTTCCTTCATTCAACCGCCTCCGTAAAAACAATTTTGTAAAAAATACCTTTCTCTTTTAATAAAATCAACATAAAATTACAAATCTGGAAATTTTATTAAACAAACATTACAAATTTGTAATTAATATTCCCACACACATCGCCTTTTTTTTAATTATTTTTTTATATCAAATAGTTACAAAATTGGCACATACATTGCTGAATCATAAATAGTGTTCGTCCAGAAATTAGATATTTTGGTCGAGTTCAAGGAAGGCGAAAATTTTAACCGGAGGAATACTTTGCGTATTTTGAGGATTAAAATTT
>JAXHVL010000095.1:4486-9926 GCA_034189225.1 Thermodesulfobacteriota bacterium | reverse complement strand
TTTCCGTGCCTTTCCGTGTATTCCGTGGTTAATCAAACGGCAGTCGATTACGATCACGAAAAGGTAGAAGTGGCGAAGCAATCTTTCGATCCCGCCATAATACGTTACTTCCTGCAAAAACGCCGCGACGGGGTTGGAAGCTTTTTACGAAGCAGTCTATTGCGGAGCAATAGAATTTCAGGTATATATTATTTTTCAAAGGCAGACTATTTTGGCAGACTATTTTCCAAAGGCAGGAGGATAAATGGATCAGCAGGAACGGTATTATGAGGATGAAATCGAACTGATCGATATCCTTCGGGTGATCTGGCGGTGGAAGTGGTTCCTTGTGCTGGTTGCGGCAATCGTGGTGGGTATCACATTTGCGGTCGTGATGATGCTATATCCCGCACGGACCGGCAGTGCCGCCATTTTGTCGCTGAGTTTTCCCGGTATTGAAAAAGGCCAAAACCCGGATGGGACGCCTTTTTCACCGGACCAACTGATCGCCCCATTGGTCATCAACCGGGCGGTGGAGCGCCTGAAGAACATTGAAAAAAACCAGGTGCTGGCGAACTGGCGGGATGTTGTGTCCGTAACCCCCATCGTACCTGACGATGTTAAAGAAGCAGAGGATTTCTTCCCCACAAAATTTAAACTATTGGTATATTCCCAAACCCGGGATGGCGAGACTGTTTTTTCCGAAAGGTTTCTGACCGAAGATTTCCTTCTGGCGATTATTGATGTTTACAAAACGATGTTTGAACGCCGGTATATTGAAACCTTTCTTGTGTCTTCAAAATTGATGATTGAAGAAATGACGCCGCTTGAGGCCATTGATGTGATCAAAAAGAAAACCGGGCAGCTGCGGTCTGAAATTGATGAATTAGAAGGTGAAGCTGTTCGTTACAAATCAAAAACAGAAAATGTCTCGTTAAATGATGTTGCCCATGAAGTGGGTATTTTCAATGATATTTTGTTGAAGAATGCAACCGCCCAGGTGCTCCCCCAATTTTACAACAATGCGTTTGTGAAGGAACATAATATCCTGTCCCGGAAAATTGAAAAGGCGCAGGCCGAAGCCTCGGCTACCCGGGATATGTTGAATCAATTGATACATGAAAATATGGAAAAACAGGCCGAAGACAATAAGGGAAAACAGGCCGAAGGCGTGATCCTGGATTCCCAGGCACTGGAGTATTACAGCAGGATGGATGTTCGCAAATACCTGGTGGAAAAGGCCATTAATGCTGAAGTTGAAGTGGAGCATTTGAGGGTGGATCTGGCATCACTCCAGGCGGATTATGAGATTGCCAATCCAGGCGAACTTCCCCCGGCTATCGTAAAACTCCAAAACCGCTTGATTTCGCTTTGTGACAGGGCCAATGCCACTTATTCGGAATACATGAAGGAAAGTCTGGACGGTACGATCCGGCAAGTAACGGACATTATGGATGTTGAAGCACGGGAAGCCAATCTTGTTTTATCGGTTGCACTGGCGGGTGTGGCTTCCATATTTATTGCCATCTTTCTGGCCTTTTTCTTTGAATATATCAACAATTCAAAATACCGACGCGCAAAACCCTGAAGATTTGATGATATGACCATAAAACAAAAAAAAGCACTGATCACCGGCATCACCGGCCAGGACGGGGCCTATCTGGCCGAGTTCCTGTTAAAAAAAGGCTATGAAGTCCACGGCATCAAGCGCCGGGCGTCCCTGTTCAACACGGCACGGGTGGACCACCTTTACCAGGACCCTCATGAACACGATGTCCGGTTTTTTATGCACTACGGGGATCTGACCGATGCCACCAATCTCATTCGCATCATTCAGCACGTGCAGCCGGATGAAATCTATAACCTGGGCGCCCAGAGCCATGTAATGGTATCGTTTGACGCGCCGGAGTATACGGCGGATGTGGACGGGGTCGGCACCCTTCGGCTGCTTGAGGCGGTGCGGATGCTGGGCATGGAAAAAGATGTCCGGTTTTACCAGGCCTCCACGTCCGAGCTTTACGGCAAGGTAAGAGAAACGCCCCAGACCGAAACAACCCCGTTTTATCCGCGCTCTCCCTATGGATGTGCCAAACTTTATGCCTTCTGGTGCACGGTGAATTATCGTGAAGCCTATGATATGTTCGCCTGCAACGGGATTCTGTTTAACCATGAATCCCCCATTCGGGGAGAGACCTTTGTGACCCGGAAGATCACCCGGGCCGCCGCCAGGATCGCCCTGGGCATGCAGGATCATTTATACCTCGGCAATCTTGATGCCCTTAGGGACTGGGGCCATGCAGCGGATTATGTGCGGGCCCAGTGGCTCATGCTGCAACAGGAAAAACCGGACGATTATGTGGTGGCCACCGGCGAGCAGCATTCCGTGCGGGAGTTCTGTGAAAAAGCCTTTGCCAACGCGGGGATCGGGTTAACATGGGAAGGGACCGGCATCGACGAAAAGGGAATCGTTGACAAGGTGGATGCCGGCAGTCCGTTGATGGAAAAATACGGCAGGATGCAGGGATTTTCACGGCTCAGCCCCGGTGATATCCTGATCTCTGTTGACCCGTCCTATTTCCGGCCTGCTGACGTGGTTTCGCTGATTGGGGACGCAACCAAAGCTGACCGCACCCTTGGCTGGCGGCCTGATATAAGCTTTGATGCCCTTGTTCATGAAATGGTGGATTGTGATTTAAGCGAGGCCTGCCGGGAAGCAGTGTGCAAGGCCAACGGCTATCCGGTGCCCAACAGCTTTGAAGCGATGATGTAATCATCTGTTTTATAAATACATTGATTGCAGGAGAATGTTTTATGCAAGAAGGGGAACATTATGCCGACGAAATTGAATTGATTGATGTGTTCAGGGTGTTATGGAAACGGAAATATTTAATAATCGGTATTGTAGTATGCGTCGCCTTTGTTGTTCCAGTCGCGTTGTGGATGATATTCCCTTGCCACCGGGTTGTCAAAAGTTCTATTGCTTTAAACTTCAAGGGCATCGAGGAACATAAGAATCCAGACGGATCGGTGTTTAAACAAGAGCAGATTATTGCCCCTGCTGTTTTGGATAAAGCGTTTGATAAGTTAAAAACGAAAACGGATGAGGCTGTTGATGAACACAGAAGTAAGATACTTAATAATGTTAATATAACGCCTGTCATTCCAGAAAACATTGAGCAGAAGATCGTCAATGCAGAGGAAAAGGGGGTTGTGTACACCTACTATCCCAATCAGTTCATTATTGCTCATAAAGCCAAAACTGTGGGGGGGGTACTTGATCGTCAGGCGCAGGTATTGCTTCTTGATAATATTATTAATGTGTATGCTGATTTTTTTCAGCAGGAGTATCTGGAAGTGCCATTTGTTAATATGGATTTTCCGGATAATTTTCTTGAAAACAATGATTACATGGACATTGTTGCAAGCTTTGAACAGACTATTGAAAGGATGTTGGCCCTTGCTGCCCCAAGAATCGATCAGCCTGGTTTATATAAAATGTCAGTGGAAGATTACACATTTTCTCGTTTGCAATCTGAACTGGAGTTGTTGAAAAACACCTCCCTTTCGAAAGCTTCCGCCATTATCAAGCATCTTCAAATTTCAAAAGATGCCGAGGCATTGATAACAACATATAAATACAAGATCGCCCAGCTTGAGATGCAAAAAGAAAAATTTACCCGAAAGGCGCAGGTCTCCCATGAACTGCTTACTGAGATGAACCGTCCGGCTGTATCCAACCTCCCACAGGGACTGGGGATGTCACCTTCAGAAACAGATGCAAATTTTCTTGTGGATGCCTCGTTTATTGAGAGACTGAAAAAGAATGATTCGGTGGATTATCTTTTAAAAACCTATATGGAAGCCAAGGGCAAGGCCAATGATGCGGATGTTAATATTGCCGCGCTTCAGGAGAAAATGACGGCATTAAAAGAAGACACCGGGCATAAAGTGTCGCCGGCAAATATCGCATACGTTCAATCCGCTTTAAAGGATATAAAAGAAAAAATTATTATGTACGCTGGCATTGCCAATGAATTAAATATTAAATTTCTGACACAGCGGAACGAAAATGCGGTGAGAACGATCAGTCAGCCGCAAGTAGAATTTACCCGTGGCGTCAATATTCAGATAACCAGCTTGCTGGCCGTATTTTGCAGCATGTTTCTGGCCATTTTTGCCGCATTTCTGGTTGAGTACATTTCCAATGCACGGGAACAAGATGCCAGCAATGTACCGGGTTTAAACCAGCAGCACGACGATGCCAATTTAACCGATGTCGAGCTGTTTTCGCAAAAATCAGGCCGGCCTGCATCTAAGTCATGACCAGAAAAAATGAAAATTCAGGAGATATAAGATTTTACATATAAGATTTTGATTATGGGAATGATGCAATGAACAGGGACGATGTTATTTATATTGCCGGCCACAGAGGCCTTGCCGGGTCCGCTTTTTTAAGGCGCCTCCACGCCGAAGGATACCGGAACCTGCTCACCCGGACCCGCAGCGAACTTGACCTGACAAACCAGGCGGCAACGGATGCTTTCTTCGAGGATCAAAAACCGTCATACGTGATCATGGCTGCGGCCAAGGTGGGCGGGATCATGGCCAACAACACCTATCCGGCGGAGTTCATCTACAGGAATCTGGCCATTCAGACCAATATCATCAACGCTGCATACCGCACCGGCGTGAAGCGGCTGCTCTTTCTGGGGTCTTCCTGCATTTACCCCCGGGAGTGCCCCCAGCCCATGCAGGAAACCCATCTGCTCACAGGTCCCCTTGAACCTACGAATGAACCCTATGCCGTGGCCAAAATCGCGGGCATCAAAATGTGTGAGGCCTATAACCGTCAATACGGCACCCGGTATCTGGCCATCATGCCCACCAATCTCTATGGACCACACGACAATTTTGATCCGGAGACCAGCCATGCCATGGCAGCGCTTATTCGAAAGTTTCACGAGGCCAAAACCGCCGGCCGCCCCACTGTCGAGGTCTGGGGCACCGGCACGCCGCGCAGAGAATTCCTTCATTCCGATGATCTTGCGGATGCCGGTTTTTTCCTCATGAACCTGCCGGATAAGGAATTTGATTCCCTGGTGCACGATTATGGCACGCCGCTTGTCAATATCGGCGTGGGCAGGGATATATCCATTTCCGAGCTGGCATACCTGATAAAGGATATTACCGGTTACGCCGGTGACCTGGTTTTTGATACCACAAAGCCGGACGGCACTTTTCAAAAGCTGCTTGATGTATCCAGGATGTCTGCCCGCGGCTGGCAGGCAAAGTATTCTCTGCGGGAAGGCATTGCAAATGCGTATCAGTGGTGCACTGACAATGACATTTTTTAATATTGACGGCTTCGTAAAAAGTCCAATAGCAGCAAAGCGCTAAATCCCTCCCTCGTCAATGTAGATTGTAGGGGCGAACCTTGTGTTCGCCCGATCAGAGGGCGAAC
>JAXHVL010000095.1:0-4476 GCA_034189225.1 Thermodesulfobacteriota bacterium | reverse complement strand
TTTTTTTGTTGGGGTTCTACTTTTGTTTCCCCTCTACTGTGGGCCCACCACTGGCTCCCCCCCCACTTTTTGACTTGTTACGAGAGCATCAATATTTGTGCTTGACACCTTATCAGTCAAATGCTTAAATGAGGATGTTCAAAACATGAACATTCTACATCACCCACCAGTTGTGCTTTTACTGACAAGAATTACATCATGTAACTCAGGGGGCGGAGCTATGCAGTAAATCCTGATAGGCAACAGATAGGTATCTTTAAATTCGGATGGAAGGCTAAAACCTTCCGTTGCATGCTCATTCTCCGGCGCCCAGAGGCAAGTGTAGCGGAAGCCTTCAGGCTTCCAGATGTCTGTCATTTCAAAGAGCGTATGCGATGGCGTAATCTTTTCTCACTCCCCCGCTCCTGCGTGGGAACGAAAAGCAGGTTGGGTCGAGACTGCGAAACCCAACACCAATTAATTTTCCCATGGACAAAACCGACCTCCGCACATTAAAAATACTGGAAGAGATCGGCAATAACGAGCAGATGAGCCAGCGGCATCTTGCCGGTCATCTGGGTATCTCCCTGGGCCTTGTGAATTCGTTTATCAAGCGGCTCGCCAATAAGGGATACTGCAAAGTCGTGGCAACCCCCAAAAACCGGTTCAAGTATATTCTTACGCCCAAAGGGTTTGCAGAAAAAACCCGCCTTTCCTACAAATACATCCTTCATTCGTATCAGTTTTACAGGGAGGCCCGGCATAATTTACACGAACGCCTTCAGTCGCTGGAAAGCCAGGATATAAAAGGCGTTGCTTTTTATGGGGTCACGGATTACGCAGAAATCGCCTACATCTCCCTTCAGGAGACCGCCCTGAAACTGCTTGCAATTGCGGATGAGGCACCCCAGGCCAAAAAATTTTTTGGTTATTCGGTCATCCCTGTCGAACACCTCGGCCGCCTGCCGGCAGATCGAATCCTGATCACGGATATCGTCAACCGGGCACGTCTGTTTGTAAACCTCCGAAACACGGGTGTCAAAGAAGAACAGATCGTCTGGCCATAGTGTCGATGATCGGAAGATTGCCCCAAACAGATATGAATTGTGTCGGCACCAAAACGACTTCCAAGGAACTTAACGTGGTAATTCATTTAAAATCAAAGCATCTTTTTTAACCACGGAATACACGGAAGAGCACGGAAGGAACCATCTTGCTCCCTTTTTCCGTGCCTTTCCGTGTATTCCGTGGTTAATCAAACGGCAGTCGATTACGATCACGAAAAGGTAGAAGTGGCGAAGCAATCTTTCGATCCCGCCATAATACGTTACTTCTTGCAAAAACACCGCGGCGGGGTTGGAAGCTTTTTACGAAGCCGTCAAAGATCGCCAGGCAAATTTTTCTTCGGTCCCTGCGATCTTTGCGTCCTGGCGAGATGCAATTGGAACGGTTCCCACGCAGGAGCGTGGGAACCAGGGGGTAAGGAACCCTTTTGATGGCCCAGCATAAAAAAACGAAATTTCATGCTTGTCTTGTGTGGAAAACCCCTTCCCGACTCAAAAATAAAGAGGTATAAAATATGAACATCCTCATAACAGGCGCAGCCGGCTTTATCGGTTTCCATCTTTCAAAACGGCTGCTGAATGACGGCCATACCGTATGTGGCCTTGACAATATCAATGACTATTATGACGTCACCCTTAAAAACGCCCGGCTTTCCCAATTAAAGGAATATGAGCACTTTTGTTTTGAACAACTTGATATCGGAGATAGAGAAAAAACCAGGGCGCTTTTTGCCGCCAATCAATTTGATTATGTGGTTAACCTAGCTGCCCAGGCCGGGGTGCGCTACAGCCTGGAACATCCGGAATGCTATATCGACAGCAACCTCGTCGGATTCGGCAATATCCTCGAAGGGTGCCGGCACTCCGGGGTGAAACACCTTGTGTACGCCTCCAGCAGCTCGGTCTACGGACTGAACACGACTATGCCCTTTTCCGTGCATCACAATGTGGACCATCCCATCAGTCTTTATGCCGCGTCTAAAAAGGCAAACGAACTCATGGCCCATACCTACAGTTATTTATACAAGCTCCCGACAACCGGCCTCCGGTTTTTTACGGTATACGGCCCCTGGGGAAGGCCGGACATGGCGCTGTTTCTTTTCACAAAGGCTATTTTAAACGATGAACCCATCAAGGTGTTCAATCACGGCAACATGCAGCGGGACTTCACCTATATCGACGATATCATCGAGGGCGTGGTCCGGGTGATGATCCATATCCCCGAACCCGACACCAAATGGTCGTCTGATGCGCCCAGCCCGTCCTCAAGCCCTGCGCCTTATCGGCTTTACAATATCGGCAACAACCAGCCGGTGCAATTGATGGCATTTATCGAAGCCATTGAAAACGCCCTCGGCAAAACCGCCGAAAAAGACCTTCAGCCCCTTCAGCCGGGGGATGTGCCGGCCACCTGGGCCGATGTTGAGGACCTGATCAATGTAACCGGATTTAAGCCCGCCACCCCCATTCAAACCGGCATCTCGGCCTTTATCGAATGGTACCGTGACTATTACCGCGTATGAAAAGAGCATGATTGATCTTTAGAATGAGCTATCGCGTGCAACAAACCGCAGTGATATCGATATCGTGATACTTAATTCCTGCGACAATTACATTGAATATGTTCGCACACTGAAAGACATTGAGGCGGGATGCCTTGAGCATTTTAATGTCGATCCTATCTATAGAGGTGCATTACTGCACTATTTGTATTTAGATGGTGAGCGGATCTGCAAGTCTTTGCTTTCCAGCCTTGATCAAGTCGAGCAGTATGTGGCACAAATAAATCAAGCAATGGAATAAAAGATGCCAAGCAAGCCGAAAAATAGTTCCGGGGCAACAAATATCAAGCCAGGTACAAGAGTCTTGATCAATGAGGAGAAGCTGTTGACAGTCTGATTATTGCCTCGGAACTTCATGCAGAGGCTGACTTGTTTATTTCAAATGACCGGCATTTTATGAAATCACTTCCCCAGGAAATGCCGCTTCCATTATAAACCATCCAAGCATCATTATTCGTGCCAATTCGTGTGAATTCGTGGGCTTATAAAAAACATACTTTCATTTCAGTATACAGCCCGGCCGTGAGTCATTGTCAATCGCCGGCTTTCAGGAAGCACCTCGACAGCCGGTCTGTATTTTGTTGGCATTAATTATGTTTATGGAACAAGGACAGAAAGAAAAGATGCCTGAACCGGACAAAGATATTCGATGGCAGCAGCGTTTTGCCAATTTTAAAAAAGCATTGTCACAGCTTCGTAAATTTGTAGAAAAAGGCGAGCTGACGGAACTGGAAGAACAAGGGGCGATACAGGCTTTTGAATATACCTATGAGCTGGCATGGCTGGTGTTGAAAGATTTTCTTGAATACCAGGGGCAGATCGATATTTACGGTTCAAGGGACGCCATAAAAAAATCGTTTAAATCCGGGTTGATAGAAGATGGGGAAAAATGGATGGATGCCTATGTAAGCCGCACCAAAACATGCCACACGTATAACGAGGAAACCGCAAAAGAAGTTGTAGAAGCCGTTTTAAACGAATATTATCCTCTTTTTACGGCCCTGGACAAAAAAATGGAAACGCTTATTGACCGGTAACCCGGTTATTTCACGAGTTGCGTTCGCCGCAGATGCGAGGCGCAGCATGCGACGCTGTAGTCAATCTACTGCGAGCATGCTGCAACAAAGCAGGTGCGGCGAACGCGACTCGTCCGAAGGGTGAAATTTTTTGATATAAAATTGACTTGATTCCTTCAAGCAAAATTACAGTTTGTATTTTGATAAACTGACAAAATGAGTGATAGCATTTTAAAATATGATCAAAATGAACCAATTATCAAAAAAATTCATGAAATATCCGGGGTGACCAGTTGAGAACGCAGTGGTTCGGCATGCAGAAAGAAGTGCTTGCCCGGATTGTTGAAGTGTTGAAAAGAAATCCCCACATAGATGAAGCTATATTATACGGCTCCCGGGCCAAGGACTCTCACAGAGAGGGCTCGGATGTTGATCTGGTTTTGAAAGGACAGCATCTGAACCTCAGGGAAATGAACAAGCTTCATCTTGAACTTGACGATCTGATGCTGCCCTATACCTTTGACCTTTCCATATACCACCGCCTAAACGATCAAGAATTGATTGATCACATCAACCGGGTCGGCAAAAGGATATACAAAAAGGAATAACCCAAATCAATTGCGACACAGCCTCTTCTGCGTGGGAGAGCAAAAAAGGAAGCACATACAATCACATACCTTTCAAATAAATTATCCAGTAAGTTATAATTCATTTTATAATAAAATGAATTAGTATTTATTCAGTCAATAAAACCTGGTCCTCTGGGCCAGGTCAGCGATAAAAGGCTATGCCGGTAAGGAGCAAAGCACGAAATTCGAAATTAGAAATTCGAAACAAATCCGAATATCAAATGTT
>JAXHVL010000094.1:0-6387 GCA_034189225.1 Thermodesulfobacteriota bacterium | reverse complement strand
ACCTGAAAATGGTATTGGATTATCCAATTATCCCGATCAGGGTGTTAACAAGTGTCCGTCCAGAAATTAGATATTTTGGTCGAGTTCAAGGAAGGCGAAAATTTTAACCGGAGGAATACTTAGCGTATTTTGAGGATTAAAATTTGAGCCTGACGCAGAAATCGGGCAAAATAGCAATTTATGGATGGGTACTAACACAATTTTCCGGACAGGAGCCATGAACAGCACGCCCCAGGCGATCAACAACGATTCCGCCCCTGCCGCACTGGGTCTTTCCTCCGGCGGGCTCGACAGCATCCTTGCCGGGGTAGTGCTGCGCGACCAGGGGATCAGGGTCGAATGGATCAGTTTTGAAACCCCGTTTTTTTCCGCTGAAAAAGCAAAAAAAGCGGCAGACCGGCTGGGCATTCCCATCACCGTCAAAAACATTACGGCCGAATACCTGCCCATGCTCAAGAACCCGCCCTGCGGATACGGCCGGCACATGAATCCCTGCATGGACTGCCATGCCCTGATGGCCCGGCTGACCGGCGACATCATGCAGGAGCGGGGATTTGATTTCATCTTCAGCGGCGAGGTAGCGGGCCAGCGGCCCATGTCCCAGACCAGGTCTTCGATGCGGTACGTGGAAAAGCACTCGGGCATGGAGGGATTGCTTCTGCGGCCCCTCAGCGCCCAATGCCTGCCGGAAACACTCCCGGAGCAACAGGGACTGGTGGACCGGCACCGCCTGCTCGACATTTCCGGCCGCTCCCGTAAACGGCAGATGGCCCTGGCTGAGCAATACGGCATTAAGGATTACCCATCGCCTGCCGGCGGTTGCCTGCTTACGGAGGCGGTCTTTTCAAAACGCCTGCGGGACCTGTTCGACCACCAGCACGAATATCCCGAAAATGATTTTCACTTGCTGCGGTATGGCCGGCACTTCCGGCTCTCTCCGGAAACCAAACTGATCGTGGGCCGGACAAAACAGGACAACCAGGATATTCTTGAACATAAAGACGATGCCGGCATGACCGTCCTGAAGGTGGACGCAATCCCCGGCCCCATCGCCCTGCTGACCGGCGAAACGGCGGAAGGCACCCTCATGCTGGCGGCCGGCATCTGCGCAGGTTACAGCAAGGCACCTGCCGAAGAGCCGGTGCGGGTTCTTGCCACCACCGGCAAAAAGACGCAGTCCCTCACCATGATGGCCATTCGCCCGGAAAAGGTAAAACATCTTATGATATAATGCGGGACCTCACCGCGCGGAGGGGACGCAGCGCATGGTTTATCTGTAAAAATTCGTGACATATTTCCTCACGAACTGACACGAATCTGCACGAGTCCCTCACAAAACCCCCATTTCTTCCAGTGCCGCCCGTGCCCCATGGGCCCCGTAAACCCGACGGGCATGCATGCCAAAGGCTTCTGCGGCCGTTGTATTGACCGCACTGTCATCGAGAAAAACGATTTTCCCGGGGGTGCACCCCAGGCCATCAAGCACGTGCTGAAACGCCGCTGCATCCGGTTTAACCAGCCCCATTCGAAACGAGACAAAGGCTTCATGAAAAAACCGGAGCAGGCCCAGCTCATTTTCAATCATTTCCCAATGCACTTCATTGGTGTTGGAGAAACACGCCACCCGGTAACGGGCCGCCAGGTCAGACAACAGGTCCTCGGTCCCGGGGAACATCCCCCGAATCCATTGCCGGTAGGTACGGTCAAAGGTTTCGTCGGACACGTCGATTCCAAGTTCCGCCTTCAATTGTTCCCGGAATTCTACAAACCCTGTTTGTCCGCTTTCAAACCCCCGAACAGCCGGTGAAACGAGCCATTGTTCCATAAGCGCTTCGGGCGTCATCCGGCCCTCTGTCCATTCGCACACCGCCCGAATACCGGAGAGCTCCAGCAACACACCCCCCAGGTCAAACACCACGGTGGTTATTGCGTCATCTCCCATAAACGCACCCCTCATCAATTCACTGCAAACATATCAATTTGATTTAATTTTTCGAAGGCTTCCAAGGAACTTCATCTGCCAATTTGCTGTAAATGAGTCAATTTTATTTAATTTTTTAGTTTATTGCCAGGTTTTTCAGTTTGCCGTAACAACTGAACAGCAACACGTGCCCAGATCTTTCGATAGACTGAATAGAATTGCTGTGGCATAGCAACCATGCCGGATTCAGGGTAAAATAGTCCATATAAAACATCCACCGGCGCCCCCGGAGCCGGCGACCATGGTGCTGCTATTATCACCCGTCTCAGCCTTTGTTGGGATAATCCAAATCGAAATCGAGATCGAAGAGATATGGCGCTTGGACACGAGAAACTGGATGAACTCGACCGGATGGCCGCGATGCTCAGCCGTCTCGGCGGAAGAGGCTACCAAGTTCGAGAGGATCAATCGGCCTACAGCGTCGATTCCGATCCCGATAGCGATTTCGATTCCGAAGAAAGAAAATCCCAACTATATTTTTGATGCATCCCGTCCTCCTGAACAAGCATGTTAATAGATTCATGCCTTTGACAAATAGCAAAGGGCGTCTTGATTGTCAATCAACCGGCTGGATGCCCAATCGGTCATTCATAATTGCTTCCACCATGCTGTTTGGTAACCCAGACCTTTATCTTTTTAAAGCATTCATATCCATGGTTGCCTCTGTATTTGTCATTGTTTATAATCTTCAAAACGCATTAGCAAATAAAAAGGAAACCAGCCATGAAGACAGAACAGGTAATTGATTATATTGTCACCTGGTTAAAGGATTATTGCGGAACATCGGGCATGAAGGGATTTGTGGTGGGCATTTCCGGGGGAATTGATTCCGCGGTGACATCCGCCCTGTGCGCCAGGACCGGGTTGCCGGTGCAGGTGCTGAACATGCCGATCTTTCAGGATACACGGCAATTGTCCATGGCAGACCGGCAGTGTGCCTGGCTTACCCGGCATTTTGAAAATGTGACGGTATCAACCGTTGACCTTTCGCCGGTGTTTACCAGCTTCAAGAAGACCCTTCCCCCGGATATCGGCGACGATCTGACCCTGGCCAATACCCGGTCGCGGCTTCGCATGGTGACCCTGTATGCCTATGCCACCCACCACCGGATGCTGGTGACGGGCACAGGCAACAAGGTGGAAGATTTCGGCGTGGGGTTTTTCACCAAATACGGGGATGGCGGCGTGGACATCTCGCCCATCGCGGACCTGAAAAAGACCGAGGTTTATGGCTTGGGGAAACACCTGGGCATCAATGAAGGAATTCTAAGCGCCCCGCCTACCGACGGATTATGGATGGACAACCGGTCTGACGAGGATCAGATCGGCGCCACCTATGAAGAACTGGAGTGGGCCATGGACGCGGAGGAAAGGGGAATCCAAGAGCCCGGATTAAACGGGTTAAGCGGATCAAGCCCCCGGCAGCAGGAAGTCCTGGCTATTTACCGGCAATTCAACCGGGCCAACCGGCATAAGATGGTTCCGGTTCCCGTCTGCACCATCCCCGATGACCTGCGGTGACAAAATCCGGGCAGATGCATTATTCTGATGCGGCTTTTATCCCGGTATGATAAAATATCCTCTGCAAATAAGGATATATGATGGCAATCGCTAAAGTCGTCCATAAATACACCTTGAGAACCCAGCCCAATGACTTTTCTTACTGGCAATCGCTCTCTTACGCGCAGCGTCTTGAAGCTTTGGAGCAAATAAGAATGGAATACAACAGATGGAGACATGATGCTGAGCAAGGATTTCAAAGAGTTTATCGAATTGTTAAACAAAAAAAAAGTTAACTATCTGGTTGTGGGCGGGTATGCGGTCGCCCTGCACGGCCATCCCCGGTATACCAAAGACCTTGATATCTGGATTGAACGTTCCCCGGAAAACGCCCATCGTGTCTTAGCAGCGCTGGATGAATTTGGTTTTGGCGCTCTTGATTTAAAAACAGAAGACTTCCTCAAAGAAGATCACATCATACAATTAGGCTATCCACCCAACCGTATTGATATTTTAACAACTTTATCCGATATGTCCTTTAAAGAGTGCCAGCATGCAGGTGTTGAGGTTGACATAGAGGGACTCAGCATCTGTTTTATCGATCTTGAAAACCTGAAAAAAAACAAACTCGCTACCGGCCGTCCCCAGGATCTGGCCGATGTGGAAAACCTGAAAGCCTGACATCCGCCCCCCAGCGGGGCCGACTTTGGTTCCCCCGACAAGGGGATTGTTTATAGTCTGAACTCACCCTTCGTGGTTCAATTGCCTGGAGTTGATTACCACGAAGGTCACGAAGATAGATGCATAGCATTGATGCCCCGGAACACTCCGGTATCTGTTTTGGTCATTGGAATTTGATATTCGGATTTGTTTCGAAATTCGAAATTCGTGCTTTGCTCCTTACCGGCATCGCCTTTTATCGCTGACCTGGCCCGAAGGACCATGTTTTATTGACTGAATAAATCACCCCTGCCGGTTTGGGTTCGCGTTACGTGCTTTACACTTATGGGCCGCGTCTTTTATCATTTCTGCGCCGGTCCCATATCGCTCATGACCCTGGCAAGACGGGCATGGGCGGCCTGAACGCCGCTGCCCGACATATAGGGCATAAGCTTCATGAACGACTGGGCATACCTCTGGCCGGCGGCCTGGGATTCTTCACGGCTTTTCTGAAGGGGTTCGGGCAGGTTATCCGGATCGTTCAGCTCCGGATACTTTTCACTCATTTCCCGCATTTCCGGTGCCAGTTTTTCCATCTCGTCCGCCAGCCCGTTCAATGCCGAAGCCGCTCCGTCGGCGCTGTTGACCTCGATCACTTCATCGGAAAAGTCGTTCATGAGCTTGACAAACCGCTTGTTGAGTTCAATGACATCCGAATACTTGCCGCCGCAACCGCCGATCATGACCACCAGGCCGAACACCACCGCCGTCATCAACCATTTTTTTGCCATGGGTTTCTCTCCTCCGTTAATTCGTGTCTGTTTTTTGTGACGAAAGGCAACAAGCCCCCGTCGCAATCTACCGCGCCATATACCAAAACAGCGACCGAATCCAGTTTTAAAACAACAGAACCGGCGCGCTTCACACTCCTTTCCCACGAATCGACCCGAATCCACACGAACTGCCCTACGGGAACTGAATATCCGGAATATTCTGCGTCAGCAGACGGTGATATTCGGTCAGCAGGTGCTCGGCCTCGGCCTGAGTGGCGATCCGTTTAATGGATTCCCTGAATTTCGCGCTGTGCGGCAGAGACTTGGTGAACCAGCCCAGCCGGCTGCGCATGATCCGGCAGGCGTGCGCCTCGCCGATATGCTTCACCGCAGTCCCCAGGTACCGGTGCATCACCATAAACCGATCGTCAAGGGAAGGTTCCACAACCGGGTCCCCGTTCAGGGTGGCATTTACCTGTTGAAAGATCCAGGGCGCGCCGATGGCTGCACGGCCGATCATCACGCCGTCGCATGCCGTTTCTTCAAGCATTCGCAGGGCATCGTCGGCGCTGCACACATCCCCGTTGCCGATCACCGGCAGATCGGTGTATCGCCGAACGGCGGCGATAACGCCCCAGTCCGCCTGTCCGGAAAACCCCTGACGGGCGGTACGTGGATGGATGGCAACGGCATCCAGGCCGATACGATTGGCGATCTCGACCATCCGGAATGCGTCATCCCCCGAGGCGTCCCAGCCGCTGCGAATCTTGATGGTAACGGGCACCTCCACCGCATCCCGGACGGCCCTGAAAACCGCTTCCGCCCGTTCCGGTTCGGCCATCAGCGCGCTGCCGGCGCCGGTCTTCAGGACCTTTTTCACCGAACACCCGCAGTTGATGTCGATGATATCGGCACCGGATGCGGCCACCAGACGCGCGGCCTCGGCCATATTACAGGGGTCAGCCCCGAAAAGCTGAACGGTCAAGGGCTTTTCCGCAGGGTCCCTGGCCAGCATGGTCCGGGTTTTTCGGGACTTGTACACCAGCCCGTTTGAACTGATCATTTCGGAATACACCAGCCCGCAACCGAATCCCTTGGCCAGCAGCCGGAACGGCAGGTCCGTGATCCCGGCCAGCGGGGCCAGCACCGTCTTGTTGTCAATCTGAACCGATCCGATCCGCATCTTCTACCCGCATTATTGATAGTCTCGTAAAAAGTCACTTTGGGACGGCAAAGTAAAAAGTTCATGATGCAGAGACGATAAGTTGACCCGGCCCAAAGGACCAAGTTTAATGGACTGAAATAAACCGGTTAATAGTGAATACCAGCATATCACATCCGACTTTTGTTGCAAACCAGATAGTGTCCGTCCAGAAATTAGATATTTTGGTCGAGTTCAAGGAAGGCGAAAATTTTAACCGGAGGAATACTTTGTGTATTTTGAGGATTAAAATTTGAGCCTGACGCAGAAAT
>JAXHVL010000093.1:0-5225 GCA_034189225.1 Thermodesulfobacteriota bacterium | reverse complement strand
CTGCGGGGCGCCCTTTCTTTTGCATACTTTTCTTTGACGGCTTCGTAAAAAGTCCAATATCTGTGTTGCGCTGCATCCCTCGTCACTGCGGCGTACGCCAAGTACGCCTCATTCCTCGGGAGTGATAGGGCTGCGCCGTATCTTAAACTTTTTACTTTGCCGTCCCAAATCCAACTTTTTACGGGACTATTTTCTTTGGGCGAGCAAAGAAAAGTATGAATGAAAAATTGGTTGTTTAAAGCAATCACGGTAAAAAAGTCGATCCAAGCGCACGTTACTTTCTGCGAAAACGCCGCGCGTGGCGCTGGAAGCTTTTTACGAGACCATCCTTATTCACCTCATTCCCACGCTCCCGCGTGGGAATGCATAGACAGGCTGCTTCCCTATTCCACCGCCCCGATCACGCCCACAATCACCGCCATTCCCGGCTCAACATCCCCGCCGGTGATCTGCGTCTTGACCCCGTCGGTAATACCGGTGGCAACGGACACAGGAATCGGACGTTTGTCTTTGAGCACCCACACCTTATCCTTATCCGTTATGCCGTTGCCGGATCGTTCCCTACGACGCGGCGGCCGCGGAAACAGCTTGCGGGTAAAACTTGTGCTCTTTTCTTTTTCAGCCTTTGTCCCTTTTTCCGGGGGCGCCGGCGGTGCAAACCGGAGCGCGGCATTGGGCACCAGAATGGCATCTTCCACGCGATTGACTGTTATATCCGCAGTGGCGGTCATGCCCGGCCGCAGCAGCAGGGATTCATTGTCCACCTGAAGCACGGTCTCATAGGTCACCACCCCCCCGGTATTCTGCGCCGCATAGCGCACCTGTGTGATACCGGCCGGAAAAGTCTTGCCGGGATACGCATCCACGGTAAATGTGGCGGCCTGTCCCTTTTCAACCAGCCCCACATCCGCCTCGTCCACATCCACGTGCAGTTCCATGCGGGCCAGATCCTCGGCAAGGGTGAACAGCACCGGCGCCTGAAGGGAAGCGGCCACGGTCTGGCCCGGCTCCACATCCCGGCTCAGCACGATGCCGTCGATGGGCGACCGGATAATCGCCTTACCAAGATCGGTTTCCGCATATTCAAGCACTGCTTTTGATTGTTTTACCTGGGCCAGGGCCGCGGTCACATCGGCCTGCGCCTTGACAAACGAGGCTTCGGCGGCCTCCAGCGCATAGGCGGACGGGATTCTGCCACCGCTCAATTCACTGGCGCGGGAAAGTCTTTCATATTGAGCCTTTGCGTCTTTTACCGCCGCTCTGGCCTGGGCCACCTTTGCCTGGGACGATTCCTGGGCCGCCCGATACCGGGTCACATCCGCAGCAAGCTTGTGGGTATCCAGCCGGGCCAGCACCTGCCCCACACTGACCCGGTCGTTGTAATCCACGGTCACGGTCTCCACAATACCGGAAAGCTCGCTGCCCACATCCACCTGGTTGGTGGGTTCCAGGTTGCCGGTGGCGCTCACGGTTATCGTAAGGCTATCCCGGGTCACGGGGCGTGTCTCATATCGCTGCTTTCCGCCGGTGTCACGGGTCCGCCAGACAACCAGGCCGGCAATGAGAATCGCCGCGACCATACCCCATATGAGGACGTGCATCCCAATACGTTTACGGCCGCCCGATCCGTCCAGGCCCAGGATCTGCTGAATCTCCGCATCACCGGCACCGGATGACTGTGCGGCATGATCGTTGAAATGATTATTCTGTGTCATCATTCTATTTCTCCACCGGCCAGAGATGTCCATCCCCCGCCCAAAGCTTTATACAGGCGAACCAGATTCATGCTCACCGATGCGCGGCTCTGTACCATTTCATCTTCATAGGAAAGCCGGGTCTGCTGGGCATCGAGCAGGACGGTAAAATCGATCAGCCCGGCATCGTACTTGTTTTGCGCCAGTTCCGCGGCCTGCCGGGACGAATCTGCGGCTGTTTCCAGTGAGTGCCGCCGGTCCAGCTCCTGGCCATAGGCCATCAGGGCATTTTCCACCTCTTCCAGGGCGGCAAGCACTGCTGCCTCATACGCAAGCAGGGCTTGTTTCTGCTGAGATGTTTTAACCTTTATATTGGCCCGAATGGCACCGGCCTGAAAAATTGGCCAGGATATGCGCGGGCCGTAGCGCCAGAACCGGCTTCCCGCGGTGAAGAGATCGTCCGTGGACAGGGCCTCGTAGCCGATGGACCCGCTTAAAACCAGTTTGGGATAAAGCTCGGATTCGGCCACGCCGATCCGGTTGGTCTGTGCGGCCAGTTCGCGCTCGGCCTGCCGGATATCCGGCCTTCGGCGCAGCAGATCCGCGGGCACGCCCAGGACGATGGCCGCAGGCGCCTGCGGCACCGGCAAACGTCCTTCAAGTTCTTCTTCCAGACCGCCAGGCTGTTTACCCAGCAGAACAGCCAGCCGGTTCCTGGCTTGCGCAATGGCCGTCCGCAGGTCGGGTATGCGGGCCCGGGTGTTTTCCATGGCGGCCCGGGCCTGCTCCAAAATCAGTTCATCGTCAAGCCCGGCATCAAAACGATTACGGGCAAGGGAAAAGGTTTCGATTTGAATGGAAAGGTTCTCAAGGGTTGTGTCCAGCCGGGCCTGCAAGGTTCGCAGTTCCAGGTAGTTCAGTGCCACTTCGGCCGCAAGGGACACCAGCACGTCATGCACAGCCGCCCGGCTTGCCTCAATATCCGCCTCGGCCGCCTGTGCAGCCCGACGTGTCCCGCCGAAAATATCGATTTCCCAGCCGGCGTCAAAGCCGGTTGCATAGGTGGTCCGGGTGGTGCCGCTGCTGCGTGCGCGGGTGGCCGACCCCGATGCATCCAGCTGGGGAAAAAGCGCTGACCGGGTCACGGTGTGTTCGGCACGGACCTGGACCAGGCGCTCCATGGCGGTTTTCAGTTCCAGGTTGGCGGCCACAGCCCGCTGAATCAGGTCGGACAAAAGAGGATCGTCAAAGCTGGCCCACCAGCCGGTTAAAGCGGACGCTTGATCTTCATTGGAGATATTTTCAAGGGAGGTATGCCAGGATTCGGGCATCGCCGTTTGCGGCCGTTCATAATCCGGACCCACGGCGGCACAGCCGGCAGCCAGAAGGAAAGCCATGCATAAAAGAAATACGCTGATAAACGAAAGCCTGTGGCAGGCATCACCGCCGCTCATGTTTGCAAGCCTCTGAATTCCGCCCCCGGTCTCCTCCACCGTCAGGCATCAAACAGGCAGTTTACGACTTGCCCGAAAGGATTGCAATGGAAATTGCATCCGTCATGGTTTTTGACGACCCTTTTTACAAAAGCCCTTTGCAGGATGTGACAACAGACCAGTGCCTGTTTGAACAAATCAGGCCGGACCGGCTTCCACCAGTTGGACTTCCTCGTCGGTTAATCCGTACAGCTCATAAACCAGTTGATCGATCTGGCGGTCGGTAGTCTGGATCTGGCGGGTGAGGACCTCTTTTTCCGGGGCGGTTTTGGCGGTGTTAAGTCGTTGGGATAAATCCATCATCTGTTCCACCAGGGCGACCATGCGGTCGTGCCGGTCCACGTCCGCCTGATCATCAGAGTTGATGGTGCAACCCTATCTGTTCTGGATAACCTCATCTACTGTAAGGCCAATATCCTTACAGATTTGCCGAAGTAAAATGGGTGATATGTCTCTTCCGGGGTGAAAAGGTGCTGTTGTGTTTCTTCCATCACTGTGCCGAAACTGCTTATGAGATCCACGCTGGCGAAGCTCCTGAAATCCAAGCTGCCGCAAAACGGAAACAACTTCTTTCGGCTTCAAGACAGGAACATTACCCATTTAGGCCACCAGTATGGTTTGCGTACCTACGAATTCAGCTTCCATTTTGGGAGTACCGTCCTCAAAAAGCATCTCGATAACTTCTTTCAGATTTTTATTGAGTTCGTCGAGTGTTTCTCCTTGCGAATGCGCCCCCGGGAAACCCGGTACAAAACCCACATAAAGACCGGTATCGGGGCATCTCTCCACAACTGCCGTAAAAGTGTTCATGATATTTGTCCTTTGATTCTTGATGGAATTTTTAATTATGACGGTATTTTGTCATCATTATTATTTTAACGCAATACCGCTTTTTTGCAAATAAAAATCAGTTTGCGGCGGTTGCGACTGCCCAAAATTGCGCCCCAAAGCGCGCCGCCGGTTGGGGAAGTCAAGGCCTGTTTTTGCTGTGATATGTTTTTTAGATGGATCGCACGGTGGCCTCTGGTTTGTTTAGGTAGTGCCCATCCATAAATTGCTATTTTGCCCGATTTCTGCGTCAGGCTCAAATTTTAATCCTCAAAATACGCAAAGTATTCCTCCGGTTAAAATTTTCGCCTTCCTTGAACTCGACCAAAATATCTAATTTCTGGACGGACACTAGGTAATCAAAAGAGGGTATGTATTTTTTGAATCAGCCGCGCCCGGGATTTTCTGAAGTCACTATCGATAAGACCGAGCCGGCTTCCACCAGTTGGATCTCCTCGTCGGTCAAACCGTACAGCTCATAAACCAGTTGATCGATCTGGCGGTCGGTAGTCTGGATCTGGCGGGTGAGGACCTCTTTTTCCGGGGCGGTTTTGGCGGCATTCAGCCGTTGGTGTAAATTCAGCATCTGTTCCACCAGGGCGACCATGCGATCGTGCCGGTCCACGTCCGCCTGATCATCAAAGTCGATGGTGCGGATGGGGAGTTGTGCTAATTGGCGAGCCTGAATTTCAGAAAAAACTTTTTTGGTAGATTTTAAATATTTTACATAATAAAAATTCAAAAGGTTTGAATTTATTAGCGCCAATAAATACTTAAGAGAAAAATTAATTTGTTCTCGCGGCGTAATCACAACCAAAGTATTCAATGCATAAAATTGTTGGTCGTCGTAAGTAGCAATTAAACGATCTCCTACACGCCTAAAAAAAATTTTTTCCTTTGCTTCAAAGATATCCGTTCGTTTACAAGAATGAATGTTTTTAACATCATAAGATAAATACTGCCCGTTCCAAGCCAATTCATACCGATTGATATTACGACCATCAAGAACTGGCTTGTAGTTTTCTGCTTTCTTTTCTGTAAACAACGACTTGCTTCTATCATATTTAAGAGCGATTGCTTGATTTAGATTCAATGCCGTTTCCTTAAGGTAAAAATTTCTCGGTCGAAAAAAATAATGCTTCAAAAATACGAATAGTTATAGTATAATTTGCTCAATTACCATGACCAAGAAAAATAACAAAAAAAGGAG
>JAXHVL010000092.1:0-3692 GCA_034189225.1 Thermodesulfobacteriota bacterium | reverse complement strand
ATGGCCGCGATGCTCAGCCGTCTCGGCGGAAGAGGCTACCAAGTTCGAGAGGATCAATCGGCCTACAGCGTCGATTCCGATCCCGATAGCGATTTCGATTTTGAAGAAAGAAAATCCCAACAAACGGATGCACTGGACGCTCATCTTTCGCGCCAGTGATTCTTAGCGTTAAAAACAAGATGTTTTATTCCGTAACAGGGGGGATAAAATTATTGACCGGCATCAGGGGGTTTGTTATTTAAGGAAGCGGTGCCATGGCAGCGTCTGGCGGAATATGTAATAAAAAGCGGTGCAGGAAAAATTTTTTGTAAAACCAGAACGTAAAAAAGCGTACGCCATGCCGGCTAACAGGTTTTGGGTCTAATTCCCCTGATTTTCAAATAAGAACATGGAGTACGGATGCGGCTGATCTCATGGAACGTGAACGGGTTGCGGGCGGTTTTAAAAAAGAATTTCATCGACGTTTTTAATCAACTGGATGCGGATGTGTTCTGCATTCAGGAGACCAAGCTTCAGGATCATCAGCTCGAAGATACGGTGCGAAACATTCCGGGGTATGCATCCCACTGGGCGCACAGCAGTGTCAAAAAAGGTTATTCCGGGGTGGGAACCTGGACCCGGGTGTCACCCAGGTCCGTCCGTGGCGGCATCGGCATTCCGGAATTTGATGATGAGGGCCGCATCCTGGAGTTGGATTTCGGTACCTTTGTCCTGTTTAATGTCTATTTTCCCAACGGCCAGATGAGCGACGAGCGGCTTCAGTACAAGCTCCGGTTTTACAAATCGTTTTTTGATTATGTCAACAGCCTGAAAGAGGGCGGCCGAAGTCTGGTCATCACAGGTGACTACAACACAGCCCACAACGAAATCGATCTGAAGAATCCCAAGGCCAATGCCGACCGGTCCGGCTTTCTGCGCATCGAGCGGGACTGGCTGGATGCCATAGTCGAGGCCGGGTATGTGGACACCTTTCGGCATTTTTATCCCGATGAAGTGAAATATTCATGGTGGAGTTACCGGTTCAAGGCCCGTGAACGAAACGCAGGCTGGCGGATCGACTATTTTTTTGTCAGCCGGGACATGATCGACGACGGCCGGGTAAAGGAGGCGTTTATCGCCAACGATATTTACGGATCGGACCACTGCCCGGTGGGCCTGACTATTGACGATGGAACCAAAAATGGCAACTGATACACAAATGGTGAACATTGCGGCCATATATGGCAGCCCCCGCCGGAAAGGCAATACGGCGACCCTGTTGAAGTCGGCTGTGGACGGGGCTACGGCGGCCGGGGCGTCGGTGGACGAGATCGTTCTGAGGGATTATAACATTTCCCCGTGTCTTGAAATTTACGGGTGCAAAAAACAGGGGGAATGCGTTATAAAGGATGATTTTCAGACCGTTCGCGACCGGGTGCTGGCCTGCAACGGCATTATCGTTGCCACGCCGGTTTTCTTCTATACGGTGAGCGCCCACCTGAAACTTTTCATGGATCGGTGCCAGTCCTTATGGGTCAATAAGTACTGGGTCGAGCAGACCCCGTTTAACCAGTGGGTGCCCAAACGGCAGGGCCTGGTGATTGCCGCTGGCGCCACAAAAGGCAAAAAGCTGTTTGACGGCATGCAGCTGACCATGAAGTATTTTTTTGATGTACTGGACACGGCCATGTGGGATTCTTTATTGATCCGGGGCCTTGATTTTGAAGGCGATGCCCGGGCGCATCCCGAACATCTGGAAGCGGCGTACAAGCGGGGAGAATTGCTGGCCGGGGAATTATCAAAAACAGCGTGAAGGAGAATTTTGTATGGGCGGTTTTTTCGGATGCGTTTCCGACCGGGATTGCGTGGCAGATGTTTTCTACGGCACGGACTATCATTCCCATCTGGGAACAAAGCGGGGCGGGCTGGTGTTTCAGAACCGTAACGGCATGAAAAAATCCATCAAGAAGATTGAAAATACCTATTTTCGAACAAAGCTGGAGCCGGAGCTTGCGAAATTGACCGGGGAAAAGGGGCTGGGGGTTATCAGCGACACGGATGCCCAGCCGTTGATCATCGGTTCCCACCTGGGAACCTTTGCCATTGTGATGGTCGGCAAGATCAATAATCTTGATGAACTGGCCCGGGATGCATTCAATCAGGGCCTGCATTTTTCCGAAGCCTCGGAAGGGGCGGTCAACCCCACCGAGCTGGTGGCCATGCTGATCAATCAGGCGGGATCGTTTGCCGAGGGCATCGCCCGTGCTCAGGATATGATACGGGGTTCCTGCTCACTGCTGCTGCTCACCGCAAAGGGCATTTACGCGGCACGGGACCGGCTGGGCCGGACGCCGGTAGTGGTGGGCAGAAAGAACGGTACCCATGCGGTCAGTTCTGAAAGCTGCGCGTTTTTTAACCTGGGTTATGAGACGGAGCGGTATCTCGGTCCCGGTGAAATCGTTTATCTGACCGCTGATGGATATGAACAGCTGAAGCCACCGGGGGAAGCATCCCAGGTGTGCGCGTTTCTCTGGGTCTATTACGGATATCCCCCGTCCAGTTACGAGGATATTAATGTGGAGGCGGTGCGGTACCGGTGCGGGTGGGCCCTGGCCGACCGGGACGATACACTGGTGGATTATGTGAGCGGCATTCCGGATTCCGGTATCGGCCATGCCATCGGGTATGCCAACAAAAAGCAGATTCCTTATCGCCGGCCCTTTGTCAAGTATACCCCCACCTGGCCCCGGAGTTTCATGCCCCAGGACCAGTCCATGCGGGATCTTGTGGCCAAGATGAAGCTGATTCCCATCCCCCAGATCATCGAAGGCCAGCGGGTGATGTTCTGCGATGATTCCATCGTCCGGGGTACCCAGCTTCAGGACAACATTCGCATTCTGTTTGATTTCGGGGCAAAGGAAGTACACATGCGTACGGCCTGCCCCACCCTGATTTATCCCTGTGAATATCTGAATTTTTCCGCGTCCCGGTCAACCCTCGACCTGATCGGCCGGCAGGTCATCCATGAGCTGGAAGGGGGGGGCATGGGGGATATCGGAGAATATGCCCGGGCCGGGTCTGAAAAGCATACGGCCATGGTTGCAAAGATCCGTGAGCGGCTGCTGCTGACGTCTCTCAAATTCCAGCGTCTTGATGACCTGATCGCGGCCATCGGGCTGCCCAAGGAGCGGGTGTGTACGCATTGCTGGGACGGCAGCAGTTACGGATGATGACGAATTCAACAACCACCCCGGCCTTTCTGGCGGGATGGGTTGAAAAAAACGGCTGAAAGCCGGAATACGGGTCTACAGACCCGTTAATGCTTCGTCTTGAAATTACCATTTTTCTCAGGTTCAAAATGGTACTCAATATTAAGGGTCTGTCAAAAAATAACTGTTACATTCGGTTGCCGCTTCATCCCGTCCAGCGGCGTTGCGCTCCTTGCGACATAGACTTACTATGCCTCAGTCGCGCGCCTTGCCGGACGGGCGAATCGACAACCTCGGTGTGACACACTTATTTTTTGACAGACCCTAAATTCGAAACACGAAGGCATGTGATTCTTGAACTCACCATTCGTGTTCTTCGTGAGCTTCGTGGTTCAATTGTCTGGCGTTGATTACCACGAAGAGCACGAAGGTCACGAAGATAGATGCATCGCATTGCCCCGGAACACTCCGGTATCTGTTTTGATCATTGGAACATTTGATATT
>JAXHVL010000091.1:0-39083 GCA_034189225.1 Thermodesulfobacteriota bacterium | reverse complement strand
CTTGAACTTTTTACTTTGCCGTCCCAAAATTGACTTTTTACGAGACCATCTTCTTTGGGCGAGCAAAGAAAAGTATGAAAGAAAAATGGGTCATTCAGCACAAATAGCGGCAAAAACCAAGTCTCGCGCAAGTTACTTGCTGCAAAAACGCCGCGGCGAGGTTAGAAGCTTTTTACGAGATTATCATGGCATTATAAAATGATTAAAGTATTTTCCGCCTCTTGACATTTTTTGTGTCGGGCTGTTTAATTCAGGTAAAAATTTATCGAAAAAGGCCCGACCCAAATGACCGCAGCCAATGCCGTACAACCTGCCGATCGTGTTCAATCCATCGTTTCGCTGCTCGAGGCCGCAAAGGGGACTCTCCAGTATTATGCCGGGGCCGGATGTCGAACGGTTTCGTGCGATCAGGAGACCACCCGGGTACTGGAGCAGTGGACGGCCCCGGATTGCCTGACGGTTCGGTCATTGGCACCGCCGGCAGCTGCCGAAGCCGGTATCTGTGAACCCTGCCCTCTATCCCGTTTGAATGCCCGGCCGATGGCTGCCAAAGGCACGGCATCGGCGGGACTGATGATGATACCGGGCTATCCCTCCCGGGCGGCTGCGGCTGCTGACGATCCGTTTGCCGGAGATGACGGGGCTCTGCTTGCCCGTATTATCACGGCAGGTATGCAGCTGGACCTGGGGGACGTGTATGTGAGTTACCTGGTGAAATGCTGCCCGCCGCCGAATACCCCCCCGGAGACCGATGCGGTGGTTGCCTGCCGTCGGCATTTGGAAGTCGAGATTCAAGCGGCCGCGCCCAAAGTTATTTGTACGCTGGGGGCTTTCGCATCAGGGGGGCTGCTGGATACAGCGGCGCCGCTTGCCGAACTGCGTGCCGAACCCCGCCGGTGGCGCAATATCACCGTTGTGCCCACCTGGCATCCCGCCGATATTCTTTCTGAAAGCGGTAAAAAACGGGAAGTGTGGGAGGATGTTAAGACGATCATGAAACAGCTGGGAGGGGGCGTTAATTGCGGATAAATGCATAAAACCTTGAAAAAGTAATTTTCATGGTAAAATTTTGATGACTGCGGCGGGCGACAGCCTTTGACGGTTAAAACCGGTTTTTCAGGAGGAATGGCAATCAATGGAACGACTGGAACAGGTCGGTGACTTTTTCAATAATATATTCGGGAGTATCGGAAATGCCCTGGTGTCCGTGTTCGGCAGCAAGAACGAGCGGGAGCTGAAAAAAATTTATCCCCTCGTAGAGGAGATTAATGCGTTTGAGCCGAAGATGCAGGCCATGAGCGACGAAGAACTGAGGGCGCAGACGGATATCTTTAAACAGCGGTATGCGGACGGCGAATCCCTGGACGATTTGCTTCCTGAGGCCTTTGCCGCTGTGCGGGAGGCATCGGTACGAACGCTGGGCATGCGCCATTTCGATATGCAGCTGGTCGGCGGCATTGTGCTGCATCAGGGGCGGATTGCGGAGATGAAAACCGGAGAAGGCAAAACCCTTGCCGCCACCCTGCCTTTGTATCTGAATGCTCTTACGGGAAAGGGCGCCCATGTGATCACGGTGAATGATTACCTGGCCAGCCGTGATGCCGCGTGGATGGGCAATGTCTACAATTTTCTGGGCATGTCCGTGGGCGTGATCACCCATGATATCGACGATGAAACGCGCAAAAATGCCTACCGGTCGGATATTACCTACGGGACCAATAACGAGTTCGGATTCGACTACCTGCGGGATAACATGAAATACGAGCGAAATTCCCTGGCCCAGCGGGAGCTGCATTTTGCCATTGTGGACGAGGTGGACAGCATTCTCATCGACGAGGCCCGGACCCCGCTGATTATTTCCGGACCGGCGGAAAAGTCCACCACGCTTTATTATCAGGCCAATACCGTTGTGCCTTCCCTGCGCCGGGATGATGATTATACGGTGGATGAAAAGGCCCGCACGGTCAATCTGACCGAGTCGGGTGTCAGCCGGGTGGAAAAGGCCATGAAGGTGGAAAATATTTATGCACCTGAAAATGTAGAATTGCTGCACCACGTGAATCAGGCGCTCAAGGCCCATGTGCTTTTCAAACGGGATGTGGATTATATAGTGACCGATGAACAGGAAGTGGTGATCGTCGATGAGTTCACCGGCCGCCTGATGCCGGGCCGCCGTTTCAGCGAGGGACTGCACCAGGCCCTGGAGGCCAAAGAAGGCGTGCGCATCGAAAACGAAAACCAGACCCTTGCCACGGTGACGTTTCAGAATTATTTTCGCATGTATGACAAGCTTGCCGGCATGACCGGTACGGCGGATACCGAAGCCGAGGAGTTCCAGAAGATTTATTCCCTGGATGTCATGGTGATCCCCACCAATGAGCCCATGGTCCGGACGGATCATCCGGATGTGATTTACAAAACCAAACAGGAAAAATATGAGGCTGTTATTCAGGAAATTGAGGCGCTTAACGAACAGGGGCGGCCGGTGCTGGTGGGCACCGTGTCCATTGATGTCTCGGAGCTGTTGAGCAAAAAACTGAAGAAAAAGGGCATTAAACATGCCGTATTGAACGCCAAACGGCACAAGCAGGAGGCGGAAATCGTTTCTAACGCCGGCCAGAAGGATGCGGTGACGATTTCCACCAACATGGCCGGCCGGGGCACCGATATCGTGCTGGGCGAAGGCGTGGCCGAACTGGGCGGCCTTCACATTCTGGGAACGGAACGTCACGAAAGCCGCCGCATCGACAATCAGCTGCGGGGCCGTTCCGGCCGCCAGGGCGATCCGGGCAGCTCCCGTTTTTATATGGCACTGGAAGATGATCTGCTGAGAATCTTCGGCGGCGATCGCATGGGCAGCATCATGGAGACCCTTGGCATGCAGGAGGGCGATCCCATTGAGCACAACATGATCAGCCGGGCCATTGAAAACGCCCAGAAAAAGGTGGAAGGCCATAACTTTGATATCCGGAAGCATCTCCTGGAATATGACGATGTGATGAACGAGCAGCGGGAGGTAATCTATGAACAGCGGCGGCGTGCGCTGAGCAAGGAAAACCTCAGGGAGTTCATGCTGAATATGATCGAGGAGCAGGCCGGCCAGATTGCGTACCGGTTCGCGGACAAAAGCATGCTGCCCGAGCAATGGGACCTGGGTGGCATCCGGGAGGCGGTTTTCAAGCAGTTCAATATTCGGCTGACGCTGGATGAGGATGTTCTGGAAGGACTCAATGCCGAAGGGCTTGCCGATCTTATTGCGGATTCGGCGGTGAATTTTTACAATCAGAAGGAGACGATGGTCGGTGAAGGTGAGATGCGGGAGCTTGAACGGATTTTTTTGCTCCAGACGGTGGATACCCTGTGGAAGGACCATCTTCTGTCAATGGACCACTTAAAGGAAGGCATCGGCCTGCGGGGATATGCCCAGCAGGATCCCCTGGTCATCTATAAGCGGGAAGCCTTTGCCATGTTTCAGGAGATGGTGAACCGGATCAAGGAGGAAACCCTTTCGATCCTTTTCCGAATCCAGATTGAGAGCCAGGAGGCAGTGGAAACGCTGACCCAGCCCCAGGAGCAGGAGTTCACGCTTTCAAGGGGCGAAAACGAGGCGTCTGAGAAGAAGAAGGAACCGGTGAAGCGGAAGGACGGAAAGATCGGCAGAAATGCGCCCTGTCCGTGCGGCAGCGGAAAGAAATATAAAAAGTGCTGCGGGGCGACCTGATAGACGCCGTCCCGGATTGAAGCTCAAGGAAAGCGATTCAAAATCGATATCGATAAGTTATGATGCCATTCCGATTTTGATTTAGAAGCCAAGGCAAGAAATTTTTCTGCAAAAAAATCGATGCGACGGGGTTGGCCGCTTTTTCCGGGACTACCAACGTCGGCAGGGCTTGTCCGAGAATCCAACCGAACCGGGAGATGTTCCGTTTTCAAAACGATTCCGGCCTTGATTTTTCCTTTCAAAATGTGTACAATACGAATTAAAGACAGTGATTCCTGTATTATGTTATTGTAAATGTAAAAATATCCGCAGTTATATTCAGAAACCTTGCGCGTTTGATGGATGGACTAACAACCTTAATGTGCGGCGGGGTAACGTAGTGTATCTGATCTCCTTTCAAGTTGACCTGCATTATTACCCGGTGAAACGCGGATATAAGGTGCCAATATGACGGACCGAAACACAGAATTTCAACCCGGCGTTGTTCAGAAGGTCCGGGAAAAACAACACGTCAAATCACCCTCATTGTACAGGGTGTTGCTTCATAATGACGATTATACCACCATGGAGTTCGTGGTCGAGGTGTTGCGGCATGTGTTCCGCAAAACCTTTGAGGAAGCCACGATGATTATGCTGAACGTCCATCACAACGGCATCGGTGTCTGCGGCGTTTTTACCTATGAAATTGCGGAAACCAAGATCGATATGGTGCATAATTTCGCGCGGGAAAGAGGGTTTCCATTAAAGTGCACCATGGAAAAGGAAGAATAATCAAGGAAGAATAAAATGATTAGCAAAGAACTTAGCGCCACACTGGGATTTGCGGTGAGTGAGGCGAAGAAATACCGCCATGAGTTTGTCTGCCTCGAGCACATTCTCTATGCCATTCTTCATGACAGCACGGGCATTGAGATCATTAGCGGATGCGGTGGTAGTGTTGGCGTGTTGAAGAGCGCGCTGGAAGATTTTTTCAAGCATAAAATCGATTGTGTGCCTGAGGCGGACGAATACGTGCTTCAGCAGACCATCGGTTTTCAGCGGGTGATCCAGCGGGCGGTCAACCATGCCCGTTCCGCTGAAAAGGAAAAGGTGGCCGTGGGCGATATACTGGCGGCGCTGTTTGAAGAGAAATCTTCCCATGCGGTTTATTTTCTTGAGGCCGAAGGCATCACGCGGCTGGAGGTCCTCAAGCAGATATCCCATGGACCGGATTACGATATTTTCCCGTCTCATCCGGATGAGGCGGAACGCACCGCGCGGAGCGATCAGAAAAAGAAAACCACGGATCCGCTGGAGGCCTTTACCGTTGAGCTTGTACAGCGGGCCGCCCAGGGGAAGCTCGATCCGGTGATCGGCCGGGCTGCGGAAATGCGGCGAGCCGTTCAGGTCCTCTGCCGCCGCCGAAAGAACAACCCCATTTTCGTGGGTGAACCCGGGGTGGGCAAAACCGCCATTGCCGAAGGACTGGCTCAGCAGATATGCGAAGCGGAAGTCCCCGACATGCTTTCCAATACCCGGATTTATTCCCTTGATCTGGGGTCCCTGCTGGCAGGCACGAAATTCCGTGGCGATTTTGAGCAGCGCCTCAAAAAGGTGGTTAATGCCTTGAAAAAGAAACGGGGTGCGATCCTTTTTATCGATGAGATTCACACGATCGTGGGGGCTGGTGCCACCAGCAGCGGTTCCATGGACGCGTCCAATATCCTCAAGCCGGTGCTGGCCACCGGTGAAATCCGGTGCATTGGGTCAACAACATATGAGGAATATAACAATCATTTTGCCAAGGACCGCGCGCTGTCCCGGCGTTTTGAGAAGATCGACATCAACGAGCCGTCCACGGACGAGACCATTAAGATTCTGAAGGGGTTGAAAACCTATTACGAAAATCACCATAATATCACCTTTACCGAACCGGCTTTAAAAACGGCGGTGGATCTTTCTGCCCGGTTTTTGAACGACCGTTATCTGCCGGACAAGGCCATTGACATCATCGACGAGGCCGGGGCTGCTATACGGCTTTCCGGTGGTGCCTACCGGAAAAAGGTCCACCCCTCGGACATTGAAAGAATTGTGGCCGGTATGGCCAGGATACCGCCCCAGAGCGTGTCCCGGAACGACAGGGATCGTCTGGCCGTGCTGGAAACCGGCCTGTCGTCGGTAGTGTTCGGCCAGGACCAGGCCATCAAGTTTCTCTCAACGTCCATCAAACGCTCTCGTGCCGGGCTGGGCAAGCCGGAAAAACCCATTGGCTCCTTTCTGTTCACCGGCCCCACAGGCGTGGGCAAAACGGAAATCGCCCGGCAGACCGCCGATATTCTTGGCGTGAAGTTTATCCGGTTTGATATGAGCGAATACATGGAAAAGCACGCCGTAGCGCGGCTGATCGGTGCGCCGCCCGGATATGTTGGGTTTGACCAGGCCGGTCTGTTGACAGACAACATTCGGAAGCACCCCCACAGCGTGCTGCTGCTCGATGAAATCGAAAAGGCCCATATCGATGTTTACAATATTCTGCTTCAGGTGCTGGATCATGCCACGCTGACGGACAATAACGGCAAAGAGGCCGATTTTCGCAACGTTGTTGTCATCATGACCTCCAACGTGGGGTCCCGGGAGATCAGCAGCCCAACTATCGGTTTTGCCGGCGACAGTGGGGAGTCGGCCAGCAAGGGGAAAAAGGCGGTGGAGAAATTCTTCACCCCCGAGTTCCGGAACCGGCTGGACGGAATCATTCATTTCAATGCCCTGACCCCTGTCATCATGGAGCAGGTTGTGGAAAAATTTATCGGGCAGCTTAAGGTTCAGCTTGCAGAGAAAAAGATCGTCCTGTCCCTGTCGACTGCCGCAATCCGATGGCTGGCAGAAAGAGGGCACAATCCGTCTTACGGTGCCCGGCCGCTTGAACGCCTGATTCAGGAAGAGGTCAAGGACGTGCTGGCGGATGAGGTGCTTTTCGGCCGGCTGGCGAAAGGTGGCGATGTCTTCGTGGATGTCAGCGAGGATGTGCTCACCTTTTCGTATGACGAGGCCTGAAGGTCTCGTAAAAAGCTTCCAACCCCGCTGCGGTGTTTTTACAGTAAGTAACTTGCGCGATACTTGGTTTTTACGGCTATTTATGCTAAATGACCCATTTTTCTTTCATACTTTTCTTTGCTCGCCCAAAGAAAAGTATGCAAAAGAAAGGGCGCCCCGCAGCTTGGCCTTCGGCTGCCCTCGCAGGGACGCTTTTTTCGGCGCGGGCAGAAACTCGCCTTTCATTTTGTGCAGATGCGGTAAACCTCGTCTGCTCATACAGTCTGCCCGCGTCTTCCGAAAAAACCGCCCCTGCTCGGCTGCGCTGCAAGGGGCGGGGCACGTGTTGCTGTTCAGCTGTTTCGGTAGACTGAAAAACCTGACAATAAATTGTAAAGTCGAATAAAATTGATCGGTTTACAATAAATTGGCAGATTAAGTTCCTTGGAAGGCTTGCGGACGGCAAAGTAAAAAGTTCAAGATGCGGCGTGCCTATCTTACTCTCGAGGAATGGAGCGTACTTAGCCGTACGTGACATGACGAGAGATGCAGCGCAACAAAGAAATTGGACTTTTTACGAAGCCGTCAAGCCTGAGCTGTCATCTTATAATCCGTGCCATGGCGCTGTTTTTTCTTGATGAAAACGCGATTTCGTTTCCTTCTCCGCAAATAGCCGATCGTGACGGGCTGCTGGCGGTTGGCGGCGACCTGAATGTGGACCGCCTGCTGGCAGCCTACCGGCTCGGTATTTTCCCCTGGTATTCAGAAGGGGACCCCATCCTGTGGTGGTCACCTGATCCCCGTTTGATTTTGATTCCGCATGGCATTCACGTTTCCAGGCGACTCCGCCGGACCATGAACAAGGGTGAATTCACCTTTACTATGGACACGGTTTTTGAAGATGTGATAACATCGTGTGCGAATGTTCGGCGGGGTTTCCGGGAAGGCACCTGGATTGTTGATGAAATGATCGACGCCTATACCCGGCTTCACAAAGCGGGATATGCACATTCGGTGGAAGCCTGGCAGGCGGACCGCCTGGTTGGCGGACTTTACGGCGTTGCCATCGGAAGCTGCTTTTTCGGGGAGTCCATGTTTACCACCGTCAGCAATGCATCCAAGGCCGCCTTTGTCAAGCTGACGGCGTTTCTGGTTCAGAACGGTTTTGCCATGATCGATTGCCAGGTGACAACGCCCCATCTGGTAAGGTTTGGCGCCGAAGAGATACCGCGTGAGCATTTCTTGAAGGTGCTGGAAAAGTGCGTGGCCCAACCGACGCTGAAAGGCAAGTGGCGCCTGGAACAGGCGCCTGTAAGCAGGTGAAGACAATACCGCCACGAAAATCAAGGGATGAAACTCAATGGTAATATCAGTGTAATATCAGGGCAATATCAGGATACTATCAGGGCTATATCCGGGGCGCAAGAATGCCGGTCCCATGGGGGTGCACATGACCAAAAAAGTCGGCAGGAAATTTTACCTCAAGGAATTTAAGGCGATCAGCCGGGCAATTTCCAATTACGAGGATCTGAATTTATTGTTTTCACACATTGTGGAGGGGCTTTGCCGGACGTTTTCACTCAAGGGATGCTGCATTATGCTGTTCGATGAACGGGAGAAACAGCTTTTCCGGGTCAGCAGCTACGGGCTGACTGACGCCTATACCAGCACCACGGTATTCGTGGACGAGAAGTACTCGGTATTTTTCGGCGGTGAGCCGGTGTATATTGAAAACATGCAGCAAAGCGAACTGGTCCACTATCCGGAGGCCGCGCAAAAGGAAGGGGTTGTTTCCATGCTGTCGGTCCCTGTCAAGTACAGGGATACGGTGGTGGGCCTTTTACGGATGTATACGGGGGAGCATCTGGATTTCAACGAGGAGGACATCGATTCGATTTCGACATTGGCGCTTCAACTGGCGGTGGTGCTGGAGAAAAACGGTCTGGAAAATTTCCTGGAGGGGGTCAAGTCGGCGATATGCAGCGTCCCGCCACGCCTGTTGCAGGGTGTCTGTTTGTAATATTGAATCTATTTTTATAGGGACGAGGTGTTATTTTTTAATGGCGGAACCGGACAACTTCATCAGCGACACTTCCGATTTTTTTTCCATTGACAGCGGCGATGAGATCGTTATCAACGGAAAGCATTATGAAGTCACAGGTCATGCAAAGGAACTCCGGTTCGGCATTGAAGATCCCAAGTTCTGGGTGAAGCAGGTCATTGAAAAAGAAACCGGCAAGCGGAAAATTATCAAGCTTGCCTATTTTGAGTCGTTTTATTCAAGCCTGGCTGGCGTTAAGATAAAATGTTTCAGGGATCCGGACAAGGAGGGAAGAATTCTTGAACTGGTCCGGGGCAATCCGCTGTTCATGCAGGGGGAGGTATTTCACGATGAGCACGGCAATAACATCCGCGTTATCGACCGGGTCCGGGGACAGAGCTTTCTCCATCACATTGATTCTTTTCACATGCCGTACGAGACATATTTTAAAAAGGAGCTGCCAGGCATCCTGGCGCATTTAATCGAGGCCTTTGAATCCATATGGTTTCTGCATGAAAACGGTTTCAAACACGGCGATATCCGGAACGATCATATTATAGTGGAGAAGCGGACCGGTAATTATGTGTGGATCGATTTTGATTATGATTTCGAGGCCACGGAAAACCCCTTCGGCCTGGATATTTTCGGACTCGGCAATATTCTGTCATATGCGGTGGGCAAAGGGTTCCATTCGTATTACATGATCAGGACCGACCCCCGGTACAAGGAACTGGCGGAAAAACTTGAACCGGATGATTTTGCGTTGCTGGATCAACGACGGTTTATCAATCTGGCCAAGATTTATCCGATTATACCGGAGGTTTTGAACGGTATTTTGATGTTTTTCTCAAGCAACGCGACGATCTATTATGAGACAGTAGATGAGATGATTGCGGATTTGAAGTGGTTTTTGAAAAATTTTCCATATTGAAACGGCAGGAGGTCCCCCGTGAGTATTTCCATATTGTTTGCGGTCAATGATTCCGCCAGCTCAAGGGCGGCGGTGAATTATCTGGAAGGCCTTCCGTTTTGCCCGGATGATGTGCGTATCAGCATCGTGCATGTATTCCGGCAACCTTCTTCCGGCGAGGAGCTCATGGGGAAAAAGTTCATGGCCGAACAGGCGGACCGGTATCAGGCCGTTATGGACGAGGCCAAAAACAGGCTCGTGGAAGGCGGCTTTCCCCCGGATAATATTGAAACAGAGCTTGTGTCCGAGCCATACCAAACTATCAGCGACGGTATCATGGATCTGTTTGCTAAAGAAAAGTACGACATGGTTGTGATCGGAAGAAAGCGGATGTCCAAAGCCGAGGAGTTTGTGCTCGGGGATCCCAGCATCAAACTGGTGCGGGCTCTGGAGGGGACCGCCATCGTGGTGATCAAATCGTGATGGCTTCGTAAAAAGCTTCCGAAGCCGTCAAATTTCGTCTTTTGCAATCATGTCTTCCATCAGGGCATAATAATCGATGCCTGCCTTTGAAAACCCTTCTTTTCCGTATTTCATGTTGGCCTCGATGATGTAAAAATCCTCTCCCGTTTGAATGATATCGATGCCCACATCATCCCACCGGCAGTTGCGGGCAGTGTGCAGGGCGAGATCCAGGGCTTGCTCTGGCAAGGGGTCGAGGGTGATGACGCCGCCGGCGGCAACGTTGTTGCGAAATTCGCCCGGCGCGCCGACACGCCAGTAGGCATGTGCGATCCTGCCGCCGATCACCACCACCCGCATGTCCCGGTCTGTTTCGATATATTCCTGGATGTAGGCCGGCGTGACTGTCCGGAGATAGCGCTCCAGGGATTCGGTGTCACGGATCAGGTAAACACCCCGTCCCATGGCCGATCCCCTGGGCACCTTGGCCACAAACGGAAAATCGAAATCCTTCAAGATTTTTTCCACCCTCCGGCTGCCGTAATATGTTCTCGTACGGGGGTGTGGAATTCCCAGCAATTGCAGAAGAGCGGTCTGCTTGATTTTGTCCTGCACGCATTTGTAAGTGTGATAACTGGGGAACAGGGCTTTGCCCATGGCGTCAAGGATGTCGGCATAAAAGATTGTGGGGTAATATATCTTGCCGGCGTTTCGGATCAACTCCGCCTCTTGCCGGGAATAATCGGAGAAGTTGGTGTGCATTCCGAGGGTGATGACATTCCGACAGCGTTTAAGGCGGTTTTCAATGGCAATAACTTTTCTGTCGTCTGTCATGGAAAAATTCCTTTCCAGGATCCTTAGGGTTCGTCACAAAATAACTTGACCATTTGGCTTGTTCTTTTTCCCGTCTTCTTTGTTGCTTCGTCGGTCAAATAGCTTGCTATTTTCCCTCCTCGCGTATCGAAGACGGAAAAAATTCCGGCGCCAAATTTGCCCAACTTATTTTGTGACGAACCCTTATTGCAGTTTGTCGAACTGCGGGCTAGTGTCATGTCAATCGTCATATGTCACTAAAATCCTGATGGTCCGGGCCAGCGGACCGCTACATATGCATCCTCGGGCCACCATCGGCAAGTGTAGCGGAAGCCTTCAGGCTTCCATGTTCCATGTGGCATAAATAACACTTTTCTGTTGACATGACACTAGCTGGAACCTTTGCTTTCCGGAGGAACTCGGGGGTCGGTGAGGATGAACCGGTCATCCGGAATTTCGGGGTCGGCCCAGTACCGGCGGATCGTGAAGGTGGCTGCTAATTGTCCGGCGGTAAAACCAATGGTCCGGGGAATATCAAACCCGCCGGTGATTTGAAAATCTTCAAATGTGACCGTATGGGCGGTTTTATGCCAGAACCCGCTGTAATAGGTGACGCGCAGGGGATGGTGCAGCTCCTCGTCAAAAGCGATGGTTTGTACCGTTCCCCCGAACAGGCCGTTTAGCCGAAGCATGGGTTGCCCCTCGGGGCCGGCGGTGATGGCCGCATCATGAAAATCGCGTATCGGGATGCGGCCTGCGAGAAAATGCATGATATCGTCGGATTTTACCGGAATACCGATAAGGTGTTTCAGGTTTACGCTTTCCATCCGTCTTTTCTCAAGTTTTCCACCTTTTGAATGGGGCAGGATATAGGCGTGCTGACCGTCCAGGGAAAGGGAAAGCATGGACCGGCCCGTGGGAGCAAGGGCTTCCAGTCGCATTTTATCCGGGAACTTGCACAACCATAACAGTTGCACCGCCTGTACCCGGTTTTGCCTGCGAATCCTTATTTTACCGAGCCCTTTACAGGCCGAAAGGTCCTGGTTGAAATCCCGCAGGCGGGTGAATGCTTTCAACGCCTTTGCCGGGAGTCTCTGTTCCGGCCGGGGCATGATCACTGCGCAGCCGTTGACCAGGACAAGGACCATGATCAGGAAAAGCCCCCCCGGTATAATCCGGCCCCATTCATGGCGGATTGCAAGCATTGGTTGTCTGGAATTGTGTCTCAATCTTTGACAGTACCGTTTTAATGCTCGGTCGATTTTAATATCCGGTCAATTTTTGATTTGATTTCGGCGGGATCGGATTCATTAACGCCGTTGCCGGTGTTTTCCAGGCTGCGCCTGTACATTTCCAGTGCCTTTTCACTGTCGCCATGTTTCTGGTAGGCATCCCCCAGATGTTCCAGCAGTACCGGGTCATTCGGTTCCAGGTTTACTGCTTTTTTTAGCATTTCCAGTGCCTTGACCAGATCCCCCTTTTTGAAATATACCCAGCCCAGACTGTCCGTGATGTAAGGATCGTCCGGTTTCAGGCGCAGGGCCTTTTCGATAAGCGATCGGGCCTTGTCCAGTTTTTCGCCGAGTTCCGCATAGGTGAAGCCGAGATAGTTCAGTGCCGATGCATTATCCGGATCCTTTTCCAGCAGGTCTTTCATCTGTTGAATGACTGCTTGTTTCCTGCCGGTTTTATCGTACACCACCCCCAGACGGAACATCAGGTCGATATTGCCAGGGTCGATCTCAAGCCCCTGTTTGAAAAGTTGCTTGGCTTTTTCGTAAGCCTCTTCTCTTTCATAAAGCGATCCGAGATAAAGATGGAACTTCGGGTTGTCGGGGTTGTCTTGAATCAATTGGCGGAAAGTGGTTTCGGCTTGCCGGGTGGCACCGGTTTCTTCGTAGAGAAAGGCCATGTGTACGAGCGCATTTTCATAATATCGGGTGCCTTCGGCCACCTTTTCAAAATGGTGCAAAGCCTTTTGCTTTTCTTTGGCCTTGTCGAGAATGACCCCCATCATGTAATGCAGGCCCGCGGCATCCGGCGCCCCTTTAAGCATACCGGTCACCACGGTACGGGCCTCATCATACTGCTGACGGTCGATCAGCACTTGAAACAGGGCCCGGACAACGCCGATATCCGAGCGGCTTTTCTCTCCGAGCGATTTCATGAGGTCCCGGGCTTTTTTCTGTTCACCCGTTTTGTGATAGAACAGGGAAAGGCCGATGGCCGCCTTATAGTTGTCCGGATAGTCGTCAAGAATGCTCTGGTAAAGGGAGATGATTTTATCATCCCTTACAGTCGGGGGAGGGGCTGCTGTTTCCACGGCCGGAAAAACAATGGTCTGACCTGCTTTCAAGGCATTCATATCGCTTATTTCGGGGTTTGCCGCCAGCACGTTTTCCGCGATTTTATCGTCATAGCGCCCATAGACCTCCCGGCAGAGACCGGAAAGGGTGTCGCCCGGTTTGACCGTTCTGCTTTTTATATCACCGGTGTTCCATTTTTTGTAAAGCGAGATCAGTTCAAACCGCGGACTCAACAGCTGGGAATCCAGTTCCAGGCATTTTTGAAAATTTTCTTCCGCTGCCGAAAAATTCCCCATTTCCTTATGGGCCTTTGCCAGGAAGAAATAGCCATCCCACAGGTCCGGGAAGCGGGTGGTTATTTTTTTATAAACATTCGCTGCTCGCCGGGGCGCGTTGGTTTCCATATAAATGCTGCCCAGGATGAGGTAGATTTTTTCCAGGGACGGATCCTTTGCGATTACCTGTTCATAAGCAGCCGCGGCTTTATCGTTTTCTCCCATACGATGATAGATGCCGCCCCGCATGACCATGGCATCCACGTTATCCGGCTGATCGTCAAGAATTTGATTTACCAGGCCAAGGGCTTTTGGGTAGTCCTCCTGGTAGATGAAGATAAAGGCCAGCTCCTTTTTGAGGTATGCCGAATCCGGGTCTGCATGAATGGCGCGGTTGAGCCAGTAAATGGTATTGTCAAGATCGCCCTCCTGCCGGCTGATCTCCGACTTTGTGAAATAATAGTATGCGTTGCCCGGTACAGAGGAAAGCTCGGCGGTGGTGGCGGGGGCGGCGCCTTTGTCGTTTATTACGGCAGGGGAGCAGGCCATTACACCGGCCATTGGCGCCAGCAGCAAGATCAGTCGGAAACAATGCCCGATACTATTGGTTATTCGAAAGGTAGGCGTCGAAATCACTAATTTTTTCCTTGAAAAATTCTCTCATCTTCTTGATTATATTGTTTTCCAGTTGACGGACCCGTTCCCGCGAGATGTTGTAGCGTTCGCCGATATCCTGCAGGGTCAACGGCTCATCGGTAAATATACGGGTGTGGAGAATATCAATTTCACGATCGTTCAGTGTTTTTTTGAATTCGGCCAGATTCTCCCTAAGCAGGTTCTGCAACTGTTTGTCACCCACCTGGTCCTCCGCTGACGCTTGGCCGTCCAGGTCAAGAAAGTCCCCCTTATGGGTGTCTGAGTCATGTTTTACCGGTTCATCCAGCGACATATCCCAGGTATCCAGCCGTTGCTGCATGTTTATGACGTCGCGCTGGGGAACGCCCAGTCGTTCGGCCAGGAGTTTGGGCCGGGGCTCGAAGCCCTGATCGATGAGTTTCTGTTTTTCCTTTTTCAGCTTGAAAAAAAGCTTTCGCTGGTTCTGGGTGGTGCCCACTTTCACCAGCCGCCAGTTGTCCATGATGAATTTGAGAATGTAGGCCTTTATCCAGAACGACGCATAATAGGAAAATTTGACGTTTTTGTAGGGATCGAATTTCTGGACGGCATGCATCAGGCCGATATTGCCCTCCTGAATCAGGTCCAGAAGATTCTGCATCCAGACACGCTGGAACTCCAGCGCAATTTTAACCACCAGCCGGAGGTTTGCGGTGGCCAGAATATAAGCCGCCTCCTGATCGCCGTCTTCCTGGATTTTTTTTCCCAAATCGATCTCTTCTTCCCTTGTCAGCAGGTTGTACCTGGAGACTTCCTTGAGATACCGCTGAAGCGGGTCCAGTTTGACAAGGCTCCGTGTTTTTGCCGGATCCGCGGGAACAATGGCCAGCGTCTTCTTCTCCTTGCTGTTTTTTGTCTTTGCGGTTTTTTTTGCTGACGCGTCAGCCATGATAATCCCTTCTTGGTATGCCGGTCCCTTGCCTGCCCATCCGGAGATGCCACACGCGGATAATGCGTCATGATTAGCGGAATGACAACTTCATTGTGGGGCGCCGCTCCCGGCGGGGGTGCGCATGATCGGGGACAGCATGTCCATTTTGCATATTGTGGCCCATGGTAACGTAAAACGCAAGCAGATACAAGTGATTTTCAACGTCGTTTGACTGTTCTGTCCCACCACCGGGCAGCCGGCTGAAGAAGTTTCAGCGTCCCCCCGACGCCGGCCCGGCGGGGTGTTTTTTTATGGACAACCACCGGCTGTTATGGTACACAAAAAACGCAGCATGCGCCTGTAGCTCAGTTGGATAGAGCAACGGACTTCTAATCCGTAGGCCGGGGGTTCGAATCCCTCCAGGCGCGCCAATAAATTCAAGGGTTTAGCTATTCCGGCTAAACCTTTTTTTAGTTTTGAGTTCCACAGAACACCAAAAGAGCACCAAAAGATAATTTGTTTTTTCCACCCACCTTTAATGGTTTGTACGATCATGGCAAAAAACCGCAAATATTGTTCCTTATCGTTCACTGCTGCTTTCTCCATTGATAGAAAGTGTCGCGGCATCACTGTTTGCGTTCAAGTGTAAAAATTGTCGACACGAAAATTAGACGCATATCTTAAACCATTGTCTGGTGAAATGTGCATGAAGGATGCGCCCGGTCAATCACTCCAGATAGGAGCAATCAAAATGATTGGCATCGGGACTGTCAAATTCTGTGTCGAAAAAGTTTACAGACAATGCTATTCCCTCTTACTTTTGTTAAAAAAAGCTTGAATTATAGTTAGTTGACTATATGGCACATATGTTGCTTGTAAATACTATCAAAATTCAGATTTTTGTGGGTTTAAAAAAGTTGAACAAAGGTAATTGTTTTTCCAAAAACATAAAGAAAGGAGTTTGCTTATGAAACGTGTTGGGATTTTAATGTTTATTTTTTTATCAGCGGTTCTGGTGTCAAGCGTAAGCGCTACGCCGATTTATTACGGGGACACATATGCGGATTACGGCGTAGGCGGGAATCCTGGCTTGCCCACCGGCTCAGGCTATTATATCTGGAGCAATGATCCCTCAAGAACAAGCTGGTCTGTTCGCTGGACAGGAAACAATGATAACGATCCCGTCAACTATCTCTATAACTGGTATGGGTCAATTGAAATTGGCACCGGCCTGAACCTTGAATCCACTGATTCAGTTCTTTTTGAAACAGGTCAGGATAGTATCGAACTGATTGATTCCAGCTACTTTGGTGATGTGATTACGTATGATGGTTATGCCGGTAACCATTGGGATGGTTTTGATTTTACCATTTCCGGGGAAGTCGGCAATGTCATTGGTTTCAACCTTGGGTCGACTCTGTGGGATGGCGATTTTACTGCCGGGACGCAAACGTACACAGGCACCGGTGTTTTTCTCGGTCAGGCCGGGACAAACCCCGATGTTATGTATCAGAATGTTTTGGATGGTAACCAGAATATAATCGGTGTGGGGCAGAACTTTGAAGTTCCTGCGCCGGTTCCCGAACCCGCAACCATGCTTCTGATGGGAATCGGCCTGGCGGGCTTTGCCATCGTTAACCGTCGCAGGTTCCGGAAAAACGCATAGAAGAAACTATATCTGCCACCCGTCAAAAAATGAATTTAAAAGGCCCGCGGAACACCGCGGGCCTTTTTTTCCATACCAACAAAAAGAAATTCGACTATAAAACCACTGTTGCCAGGGGTACCAAGCGTTATACCATCCAGGTTAAAAACGGGTGGGAGCTCACTGCCACACTTTTTCGTGCCAGCCGCAATCATGACCTGGCCCTGCTAAGGGTATACGACCCCCTCCCCCTGAGGAGCCCGGGCAATGACTGGAATCTCCGGCAGGGTCATCGGCATCAACACCTTGAAGCAACTCACCCGCAAGTTCGAAGGGCTGGGGCTTGCCATCCCCATCCGCACCGCCCTTCAGGAGTTTGACGCCTATTTACCGGCAGGTAACCCCTGGTGTCATGTCAACAGAGAAGTGTTATTTAAGCCACATGGAACCTGGAAGCCTGAAGGCTTCCGCTACACTTGACGATGGTGGCCTGAGGATGCACATGATAGGGGTAGAAGGAGACGGTTGTTTACCCGGTGGCAACACGCTGCCGCGTTTTGAGAGTTGGCAGGTGATGCACCCTCTTACATATCGTGAACCGATCACTGAAGACATATATGGCAAGCTGTTTAAGGATGTTGGTCGCAATGAAGAAGGCGTTCAGAGCTATTTTTCAGGACGGGCGGCACGCCTGGGAGAATCTCCGAAAGCAAAAAGGGGCTCGAGAATTTCTCTCAAGCCCCTGATGTTATAGGGTGGCGGGAGCGACGAGACTCGAACTCGCGACCTCCGGCGTGACAGGCCGGCGCTCTAACCAGAACTGAGCTACGCCCCCGCATTTATCAACGGCATCAGATTCGTATGATATTATTTATGGTGGGCGGAACAGGGCTTGAACCTGTGACCCTCGGCTTGTAAGGCCGATGCTCTCCCAACTGAGCTACCCGCCCTGTCCGCAATAGGGCTGCATCGCGTGCCATAAATAATTACGCCAAGAATATTGCGTTGATGTAAAAGGTTTTTGTAACAGTCTGCCTCGTCCTTGTCAAGCTAAAAACGATGCTATTTGAGAGAAATATTTTTTTCCTGGCCGGTCTGGCCGGCTGCCATTACAGCCGGCATTTCATCCACATTGGTTTCAGACGCTTCGTCGGTTTTAAGAGCCTGGTCCAGTATCTCGTCCATGTGCTCGGACAGTACAATGTCCAGCTTCCGCGCGATGGTGGACGGAATGTCCACCAGGTCTTTTTCGCAATCCTTGGGAATAATCACCTTGTTGATGCCGCCGCGGTGGGCCGCCAGAATTTTATCCCGGATGCCGCCTACAGGCAGCACACGGCCGCGAAGGGTGATTTCGCCGGTCATGGCGATGTTGCGGTAGACGGGTTTTTTGGTAAGGGCCGATACCAGGGAAGTGCACATGGACACCCCGGCCGATGGGCCGTCTTTGGGGATGGCGCCTTCGGGTACATGGATGTGAATATCCAGGTTTTCATGAAACTTGTTGTCGATCTCGAATGTATCGGATCTGGAGCGTACATAGCTCAATGCGGCCTGGGCGGATTCGCGCATGACATCTCCCAGCTTGCCGGTGATGGTCAGCTCCCCCTTGCCCGGCATGATGGCGGTTTCGATGCTGAGCAGTTCCCCGCCCACGCTGGTCCATGCGAGGCCGGTCACCAGCCCGATATGATCGCTTTCTTCCATCTGGCCGTGCCGGTACTGGGGCGGCCCCAGGTGCTTGGCGATCGATGAGGCGGTGATGCGGAACCCTTTGTGGCCATTGGTGGTTTTGGCGATTTCCCGGGCGATTTTCCGGCATATGGTGGAGATGTTTCGTTCCAGGTTTCGAACGCCGGCCTCGCGGGTATATTGCTGAATGATGGTATAAAGCGAGTTTTTGGAAAACGAAATGTTATAGTCTTCAACGCCGTTGGCCTTGAGCTGCTTGGGAATCAGAAATTGCGTGGCAATATTGTATTTTTCGTGTTCCGTGTATCCCGGCAGCTTGATGATCTCCATGCGGTCCTGAAGCGGCAGGGGGATGCTGTGCAGGGAGTTGGCCGTAGTGATGAACAGGATGTCCGACAGGTCATAATCCACATCCAGGTAGTGGTCGCTGAAGGCATAGTTCTGTTCAGGGTCCAGAACCTCCAGCAAGGCGGCCGAGGGGTCGCCGCGGAAATCCATGCTCATCTTGTCAACCTCGTCCAGACAGAAGACCGGGTTGTTCACGTTGGTCTTTTTCAGGGCCTGAATGATTTTTCCGGGCATGGAGCCGATGTAGGTCCGTCGATGGCCGCGGATTTCGGCCTCATCCCGGACACCGCCCAGGGAGATTCGGACGAATTTACGGCTGGTGGCCCGGGCCACGGACTGGGCCAAAGATGTTTTTCCCACGCCGGGAGGCCCCACCAGGCAGAGGATGGGGCCCTTGACCTTTTTCACCAGGGACTGCACCGCAAGGTATTCCAGGATTCGTTCCTTGGGCTTTTCAAGACCGTAATGGTCCGTGTCAAGAATTCCTTCGGCTTCCACAATGTCATGCCGGAGTTTGCTTTTGTTATACCAGGGCAGGCTGATGAGCCAGTCGATATAGTTGCGGATGACCGTGTACTCGGCGGACATCTGGGTGGTGTTTTTCAGTTTTTTCAGCTCCTGTCGAACTTTCTTGGCGCCCTCCTTGGACATTTTCTTTCGTTTGACGCGTTTTTCCAGTTCTTCAAGCTCCTGGCCGGCTTCGTCACCGCCGCCCATCTCCTTTTTGATGGCCCGCATCTGTTCGTTGAGGTAATAGTTCCGCTGGTTTTTTTCCATCTGTTTTTTGATGCGGTGCTTGATTTTTTGTTCCATGCCGGAGATTTCAATTTCCGCGTCGATAAGCCCGGAAAGGCGGGTCAGGCGACTTTCCAGGCTGGTTTCCTCGAGAAGCGCCTGTTTGGTTTCGATCTTGAATGGTATGTGCGCGGCAATGGTGTCGGCCAGCTGGGAGGGACCGGAAATCGCGGCAATATTGCTGGCGATTTCTTTTGTGATTGTTTCCTTGTTATGCTGGGCATAATTTTCAAAACTCTGGTGAACAGTCCGGCAGAGGGCTTCCGCCTGGGGTGGGGAAACGTCGGCTTCCGGGACAACGGCCAGATCCACCATGAAATAGTCATCGTTCGTGATGAACGCCGATATGCTGGCCCTGGTATGGCCTTCCACCAGCGCTTTCACCGTTCCGTCGGAAAGGCGGAGCATCTGAAGAATCGAGCCCACCGTGCCGATTTTTTTGATGTCATTTTTACCGGGATTGTCAATACCCGGCTGGGTCTGGGCGGCCAGAAATATTTTTTTGTCGCCCTCCATGGCCGCGCTCAGCGCATTGATGGATTTGGTCCGCCCGATAAACAGCGGCACCACCATGTAAGGAAATACAACAATGTCGCGAAGCGGCAGCAGGGGCAGGGTAAGCGCCGGATCGGTCTCCCCGTTCTGTTTGAATAGCTTGGGTATCTGTATCATTATCTAATCGTGTTATCAAAAATAGTGTTGTGCGGTTAAAAGCAATAGTGCGGTAAACAGATATACTGCTGAGAAAAGATTTTCTGCGGCATATATCCAGTCGCCGGTCACGCCTGTTTTTTCTGCTGCTCCTCGCCCTGTTCATACAACAGAATCGGTTCTTCCTTGTGTCTGATCACTTCTTCGTTGATGACACACTCCTTGATGCCTTCCCGTGAAGGAATGTCATACATGATATCCAGCATGGCGTTTTCCAGTATGGAGCGCAGGCCCCGGGCGCCGGATTTCCGTTTCATCGCCTCCTCGGCCACCATGGACAGGGCGCTGTCAGTAAACCGGAGGTTTACGCCTTCTATCTGAAAAAGCTTCTGAAACTGCTTGATAAGCGCATTTTTCGGTTCGGTAAGAATCTTCACAAGCGACGGCTCGCTGAGTTCATCAAGCGTTGCGATAATCGGGAGTCGGCCCAGAAATTCAGGAATGAGCCCGAACCGGATCAGGTCTTCGGTTTCGATCAGGCGAAGTGTTTCGCCGATGTTTTTTTCTTCTTTTCTGGTAACTTTACCGCCGAAGCCAATGGTCTTTTCGCCGAGCCGCCGTTCAATGACATTTTCAAGCCCTGTAAATGTGCCCCCGCAAATAAACAGAATGTTGGTGGTGTCCACTTTGACAAAATCCTGCTGCGGATGCTTGCGACCGCCCTTGGGCGGCACGCTGGCCGTGGTCCCTTCCATGATTTTCAGCAGTGCCTGCTGGACCCCTTCGCCGGATACGTCCCGGGTAATGGACGGATTGTCCGTCCGCTGGGCGATTTTGTCGATTTCGTCCACGTATACGATCCCGCGTTCTGCCTTGTCTACGTCATAATCGGCGTTCTGAAGGAGCGAGAGAATGATGTTTTCCACGTCTTCGCCCACATAACCGGCTTCGGTAAGGGTGGTTGCGTCGGCAATGGTAAAGGGCACGTTCAGAAAACGCGCCAGAGTTTGGGCAAGAAGGGTTTTGCCGCAGCCGGTGGGCCCCACCAGCAGGATGTTGCTTTTGTGTATTTCCACGTCATCGGTCCGGATGGAAGTATCCAGCCGCTTGTAATGGTTGTAGACTGCAACGGACAAGATTTTTTTGGCCCTTTCCTGTTCGATGACATAGTCGTCCAACAGGGTTTTAATCTGATCGGGGATCAGAAGCTCCCTTGAGCCTTCGGATTCCCGTTCATATTCTTCTTCGATGATTTCGCTGCAAAGGTTTATGCATTCGTCGCAGATGTAGACCGCCGGGCCTGCGATCAGTTTTTTGACTTCGCGCTGCGTCTTGCCGCAGAATGAACAGATGAGTTTATCATTCCCATCGTCTTGCTTGTTCATAAATTATGCCTCCTTGGGTTTTTCCAGCTTATCCAGATCGCCCCTGTCGGTGATAACATGGTCGATGATGCCGTAATCCCTGGCTTCCTCGCCCGACATGAAAAAGTCACGGTCCGTGTCCAGCTGTATCTGCTCCAGGTCCCGGCCGGTGTGGTAGGAAAGAATCCGGTTGATAGTATCCTTCATCCGGATGATTTCCTTGGCCTGAATGGCGATATCAGAGGCCTGCCCCTGGGTTCCGCCCATGGGTTGATGAATCATGATCCGCGAGTTGGGCAGGGAGAACCGTTTGCCTTGCGCACCCGCCGCGAGCAGAAATGCGCCCATGCTCGCTGCCTGACCGATACAGACAGTGGCGATATCCGGTTTAATGTACTGCATGGTATCATACACGGCCATGCCGGAAGACACCTTGCCGCCCGGGGAGTTGATATAGAAGTTTATATCCTTGTCCGGATCTTCAGATTCAAGAAATAGCAGTTGTGCAATTAAAAGGTTTGCCGAATCATCATCCAGCGCGCTGCCGATGAAAATGATCCTGTCTTTGAGCAGCCTCGAGTAAATGTCAAAGGATCGCTCCCCCCGGCTGCTTTGTTCGATGACCATTGGTATTAATGGCAAGATAGACCTCCAAATATTTAAGTATTATACCATATTCTGATGGTTTCGTAAAAAATTTCCGTCCTGCCGTCCAGAAATGCTTACGGGCCCATCCCGTTTAAACCACTCCGCTTAGGGTCTGTCAGAAAATAAGTGTGTCACACCGAGGTTGTCGATTCGCCCGTCCGGCAAGGCGCGCGACTGAGGCATAGTAAGTCTATGTCGCAAGGAGCGCAACGCCGCTGGACGGGATGAAGCGGCAACCGAATGTAACAGTTATTTTTTGACAGACCCTTATATAGTCCTATTTTTCCGATACGGTCTCCTCAGAAGGTTCCACTTCGGTCACGGTTCCACTATCCATTATAAGCTTCATTGCCTTTTTTTCAAGTAGGGTATATCGCAGGGCATCGAGCTGTTCCGGATTGCTCTGATAAAACTGCTTGATCACTTCCGGCGGCTGCTGCATGCTGGTGGCCATTTCCACGAATCCGTCCTCCATTTCCACGTCGGAAATTTCAAGGTTTTCCTGTTCGATGATTTTATTTAAGATGAGGTGGCGCTTGGTCTGCTTGACGGCTGTCTCCCTGTATTGTTCACGGAGGCCTTCCTGGGTCTGGCCCATGTTTTCCAGGGAGAGGTTGTAAGCCGTGTAGGTGCGCTCAATTTCATCCACAATACCGTCCTGTTCGTGGCGGATGAGGCTTTCGGGAACTTCAAAGTCGTGTTTTTCCAGCAGGGCGCTAAATACCTGCTCGTTGAGCTCCTGCTCGCTTCGCTTGTCATATCCGGATTGCAGGTTTTTCCGGATTTCATCCTTTACCTGTTCCAGGGTTTCATATGGGCCCAGCTTTTTGGCGAATTCATCATCCAGCGGCGGCAGATATTCCTCTTTCAGTGCGTTCAGGGTAACTGTGAACGTGACCTTCTTGCCCGCCATTTCTTTGTTGGGATGGTCTTCCGGAAAATCAATGTCAAACGTCTTAGTGTCGCCAACGCTCATGCCCTTGACCTTGTCGTCAAAATCCCTGGAAATTGCGGCTGACCCGATTTTCAGGTTAAAGTCGTGGGTTTCTTCCGCGCCTTCAAGCGGTTGTCCTTCATGAAGGCCCTCATAGTCAATGACGGCGATGTCTTCTTCCCTGGCGGGGCGGTCCGCCGCAATATCCCGGACTTCGCTGAAGTTCTTCTGCCGAATCGTATTGAGCTGGTTTTCCACCTCGTCATCGCTGTATTGGTACAGGGTCTTGGTCAGTTCAATTCCTTTATAGTCAATATCTTCGATATCCGGCTTTACTTCCACTGTGGCGGTGTAGGTAAAGGGCGCTTCCTCGCTCAGGTCGGAGGGGTCAATGTCCGGTTCGCCCACTACATGAATGTCTTTTTCCTTGATCGCCTGGGGAAGCGAGTTCTGAATGAGCTGCATGGTAACATCGGCATGCACCTTGTCCCGGTAGTGCTGCTTAATAACGGAAACCGGCGCCTTGCCGGGCCGGAATCCCTTTATCTGCACATCTTTTTTCAGGTTATTATAGGTGGTGTTGAGCTCACTGGCCACCTCATCCTGGGGGATTTCAATTTGAAGTGTTTTTTTGACGGAACTTTGATCTTCTACAGTAACTTGCATTGTGTATCGTCCTTTTTTTGGTTTAATGAAAAATCCGGAAAATGGTGCGAGAGGGGAGACTTGAACTCCCACTCTGTTTCCAGAGCTGGATCCTAAGTCCAGTGCGTCTACCAATTCCGCCACTCTCGCATGCCGTCAGCCGGTGTTTTTTCCGTGAATTCTCTAGTTTGTGCCCATCAAGAAATTGCTATTTTGCCCGATTTCTGCGTCAGGCTCAAATTTTAATCCTCGAAATACGACAAGTATTCCTCCGGTTAAAATTTTCGCCTTCCTTGAACTCGACCAAAATATCTAATTTCTGGACGGACACGAGTTTATTTTTTAGTGCATTTTCAACGGCTTTCTGGTACCATGACCCCGTCCTTATACAGCAGGGTTCAAATACTCTAAAGTTAAACGTCCCGCATGTCAAGAGAAAACACGTGAATATGAGCGAAATTATAACTGTAACCATTCGATTTCTAAGCAAAACAAGGGAAGCCAGGTTGGCGGTATGCCTGATGGTGCTGATTCTGGCCGGCAGCGGTGCCGCCTGGGCCGGGGATCGGCTGGCCGGTACCGTTGTGCTTGATCCCGGTCATGGCGGGCACGACAGGGGGGCTGCCGGAGTGGATGGCACCCTGGAAAAGGACATAAACCTTGCCCTGGCCCGAATGGTGCGGGATTGTCTCGAAGGTGCCTATCGTGTGATGTTGACGCGCACCGGCGATTACCGGCTGGCGCCTGCTGATCGAACAGCAACGGCCAATCATGCGGATGCGGATCTTTTTGTGAGCATCCACATGGCAGGGGATTTTTCGCATGTCTCGGAGGGCATCACGATTTCGTCTCTGGAAGGGGCTCCGTCCCCGACGGAAAAACGATCGGTGAACGTCCGCCCCCGCGTATGCTGGAATACCGCCCAAATTGCGCATCTGGATGCCAGTGGCTCCCTGGCGGTACTGATTCAGGAATCTATTTCAGATATCCTCCATCGGCAGAGTTTTGTTCAGAAGGCTCGTATTGCCGTGCTCCAGGGCGCGCGCATGCCGGCCGTGCTTGTAGAAGCCGGTTATATCACCAATCCCGCCCGGGAACAGCAGTTTCGGGAGACCGATTCCCTTGCCGCCATTGCCGATTGCCTCTGCACGGCCATTGACCGGTTTTTCAAATCCCGTTCTGGCCCCTGAGAGGGTATCATCAGTGCTTGCATTGGTGAAAAGAGTGTGCTAAAAAAGAATTTCCCGCCGGCAGTCTTTCGGGGCGTGGCGCAGTCTGGTAGCGCACCTGCTTTGGGAGCAGGGAGTCGCAGGTTCAAATCCTGCCGCCCCGACCAATTTGTCCTTAAAATCAAGAGGTTAGCTTTTCGAGAAAAAATTTAGGTGGGACTAAACGACCTATTTTTCGATGGTCTCGTAAAAAGCTTCCAACCCCGCCGCGGCGTTTTTGCAGGAAGTAACGTATTAAGGCGGGATCGAAAAGATTGCTTCGCCACTTCTACCTTTTCGTGATCGTAATCGACTGCCGTTTGATTAACCACGGAATACACGGAAAGGCACGGAAAAAGGGGGCAAGATGGTTCCTTCCGTGTATTCCGTGGTTAAAAAAGGTGCTTTGGTTTTAAATGAATTACCACGTTAAGTTCCTTGGAAGTCCTTTAATATTGCCTTCTGCGAACAGAGCGTTTATTGCGCCGCTTTCCGCCGGGGTCGGCAGGCTTGACGGCAATAATCTTACCATTGACGGGATTCCCATTGAGTGCCTTAATGGCCTTATCCGCTTCGGAATTGCTGGGCATTTCAATAAAACCGAACCCCTTTGATCTTCCGGACATTCTGTCTTTAATGATTTTAATGCTTTCGATTTCACCAAATTCGGCAAACAAAGCGGTTAACCGTTCTTCAGTGATGCCGTCGGGCAAATTTCCAAGATAGATATTCATGACGGGCTTCCTTTCTATATAATAGACCAGAACACAGATAAAAATGTGCGCGCCGACATGATCTTCCGTGCGATGGTGTATGGGGCGAATGCGGATATTCACAGAATTGAGGCAGCAAAATGGCCGGTTTAGAACCCCGATTCGGCACAGTTCCGATATACCTGAGAACATATGAAAAAATAAAAAACACCTGAATGCACACCTGTCGAGGGTTTGCAACAAAAATAAGGTGGTTTTTCTTGGAACTTCCGCCTAAAAAACTAAGGGGCACGGCTTCACGAGAAGACCGGTGCCCCTTATTGTGAATTCACAATTAGGTTACGGTGACATTAGCAGCTGCGGGACCTTTTTGACCTTGTTCGATATCAAAGGTAACCCGGTCGCCTTCGTTGAGGCTTTTAAAGCCGCTTGCATTGATCGCTGAATGGTGTACGAATACATCGGGGCCGTCTTCCTGCTCGATGAAGCCGAACCCTTTTTGATCGTTAAACCACTTGACTATTCCATTGGCCATGTTGACATCCTCCTTTCTATAGTAAATTTTCAAAATTTTTAAACTGGAGGATGTAACAGAATCAGAGATGATGCCGCCCTTCAGAAAAAAACCGCTTCACCAATTAAAGGCGAAGCCATGTTGATAATGTTACAATACACCATTTTTTCACAAAAGCAAGGTATTTTATTCTTTCTTGAAAAAATTGTCACCCCCAATAATCCATCTTTACCACCGGTCAGCTTTTTGTAACGCCATTGATCATCAGGAGAAATGCCTGAAAAAATGCCGGTTGACAGCCACATGTTTTCATTCTATAATATTTTTAAAAGGATATAATAAAATTATAAAAAGCCAGAAGCAGACCCTATTGACCCGGAAGAACTCATCAAAACAGTGGATACCCTGACCTGTAATTTGTGACTGGCGCTTGGACTTTTTACGAAGCCGTCACTGTTTTGTTTTCATGTCACCGAGCTGGTCGGCTACCTCCTGCAGCTGGTTGATGGCCTCCTGGAGCCCCCGGCGGATGGACTCCATGCCTTTCGTCCCCATCGTGGCTTCGTCCGGCCCGGTTCCTGGCCGGTACTCCTCCAGCTCTTCTTCGCGTTCAACCGGCGGTGCCACGGTGTCTTTTTTACCCACCAGGGCGTCAACCGAATCTTCCAGCCGCGGGTGCATGACCACCTGGCGGCTGTCCGCCAGGATGATGCGCCGGAGTTCCGGAAATTCCAGCGATTCGGGTTTTAAAAAGACCGGTTCGGCGTAGAGCAGGCTCTGGCCCAGCGGTATGACCAGGATGTCTCCCCGCATAACCTCGGATCCGACCTGGCCCCACAGGGTGAACTGCTCGGAGATAACGGCATTGTTATCGATCCGGGCTTCCACCTGCCGCGGACCGTCCACGTGGCGGCCGGACGGAAAACGGTACAGGACTTTTTGGCCGTAGTTGTCCCCATCCATCCTGGCTGCCAGCCAGCCAACCAGGTTGTGGCGCTTGTCCGGCGTAAACGGCTGAATCAGGAGGAACTCCTCCCTGGTCTCACCGGGAAGCCGGGCCACGATATAGTAGGGACGCAGGGTTTCGGTGCTTCCGGAGGCGGCGTGCTGAGGCACCGACCACTGGTCTTCCTTGTTGTAGAAGACCACCGGATCGGTCATCTGGTACTGGAGCAGCATGCGGCTCTGGATGCTGAACAAATCCATGGGATAGCGGACATGATCCCGCAGGTAGCCGGGCATCTCATCAGCGGATTTGAAAAGATCCGGAAAGATCATCATGTAGGTCCGGATGATGGGGCAGGAGTCGTCATAAACATAGTAGTCCATGGTTCCGTCATACATGTCGACTACGGTTTTGACGCTGTTGCGGATGTAGTTGAAGCGGTTCTGCCAGGGGGTGGCATAGGGATACCGCGAAGTGGTGGTGTAGGCGTCCTGGATAAAGAACTGCCGTCCGTCCGCCACCACGGTGTAGGCTTCCCCGTCGCGCTGCAGAAAGGGCGTCACCTCGGCAAACCGTTCCGCCACCGTGCGTTTGTACTGGATGCGGCTGTCCGGGCTGATTTCCCCGGAAATGAGGATGTTCAGGTCCCGGAACTGCCAGGCATAGAGAAACCGCCGCAAGAAGGAGTCGAGTTTGACGCCCCCCTGGCCGGCGTAATGGGTGTAGACCGGACCGTCCTGGCCGGGGTGATTGAACTCTTCCATGTCGCTGTTGACGATGGCGAAGGGCAGGCTCTTCAGGCCGTAATAGATCTCGGGGCGGTCCAGGGCGATTTTCCCGACCGGCGGCAGATCGCGCAGGAAGAAATTCGGCCGTCCCCCTTCGGCCACCTCGGTCACCGGGCTCATGGCGACCCCGTAGCCGTGGGTAAACTGGAGGTAGCGGTTGACCCATCGCTGGGCTTCCGCGGGCAGCTTTTCCGAGGACAACTCCCGGGTGGAGAGCATGACCTGGCGAAGATCACCGTCGATCATGTAGCGGTCCGTCTGCACGCTCAGAAAATCGTAATACAGGCGGAAAAACTGTATCTGGTTATAACTCTGGAGCAGGGGGCCTTCGTCCCACAACCGCAGGTTCTGGATAGTGCCCTGGTTTTCATCGACGGTGTCCGCCTGGACCTCGCCGCGGGCCGGATGGTCTTTGCTGACCATGTCCGCAAGTCCGTAAGCGTTTCGGGTGTGCTCGATGTTTCGGGCAAGAAAGTCCCGTTCCCGGGCCAGTTCGCTGGGTTCCACCGACAGTCGCTGGACCAGGGCCGGCAGCGCCGTTCCGGCCAGGATTACAACGACCAGCCAGAGGCCGATGCCGAGGGCGATCAGTCGGTAACCGCGGGTGCGAGTGGCCGCCAGCAGCATCCCCCCACCAGCCAGGGCCACCAGGGTCAGGATGGTGCGAACCGGTATAATAATATGTTTATCCGTATAGCCGACGCCGAAAACCGCGCCGGTTTTGGAAAAAAGTAGCTCGTATCGTCCCAGCCAGTGGCCGGCGGCAATCAGGACGAAAATCAGAAATCCCAGAATGAGCAGGTGTTTTCTCGGGGCGCCTTCAAAGGAGAGGGGCTCTGCCTTGAGGCCGCTGGAAATGTAATAGAAAGCGGCGGAAAGCAGCAGCACCACCGCCAGCAGGCTCAACAGCCAGGCGCGTACAAGATTGAGAACCGGCAGCGAAAAAACATAAAAGGAGATGTCTTTTTCAAAGACCGGGTCGACCTTGTTAAAGGGGACGCAGTTCAAAAAACGTAAAAACATCTCCCACCGGCCGGTCGGGATGCTGGCCAGCACTACCCCCACGATCACCAGGGCCAGGATACCGATCCAGAGCATCAGGCGGCGGGCGTCCTGGTATTTGTTCTGGGAGAGCTCCTTGTCCGGCTGCCATTGATAAGGGGCAGTGTTCCGGTAGGCAACCAACAGGTTGGGCGCCGCCACCACGGCAAACACCAGCAGTGCCAGCAGGTAAAGCCAGATCTGCGTGGTCACCCGGACAAACAACACCTGCTCGTGTCCCAGGCTGGAGAACCATAGCCAGTCCGTGTAAAAGCCCCGGGCCCAGTTGAGGGCGATCAGGACGGCCAGGACAATAAGTCCGCCCAACAGGAGTTTGGCGCTCCGGGTCAAGCGGGGAAAGTCAAGATCCTCCAGCCGGACGGGCGGCCTGGGTGGTCCTGCCCATGGGCTTTCGTTTTCAAATGAATTTGTCATCACCTGCCTTCCGCTGCTTGGTGGTTTTTGAGCGGATATACGGATAACCCGGCTTCGGGGCCATTCGTAAATCGGCTGAACATGATATCCTGTTTGATCTCAGGCCGGCCTCTGAACAGGCCTTCGGCCACCAAAATCCGTTTACGGCAATTCGCGTTTGCGATTGAGTGTAACATCTTTTCAGGTAGCGGCAAAATGTGTTTGTGAACTTTAGGGAAGCGGAAAAAACGAATATACCCGCCTTGCTTGTCTTTTGACCCGTATTCTTTGTTGCATCAAAGGTCATATATCCTGATATGCTCCCTTTGATGCGCCTTGAATACGAATCAAAATCCGGCACAATTCAGGTATATTGGTTTTTTTCGCATCCCTTAGCACTGCGCGGCAAGATCAAACCGGTCAAGGTTCATGACCTTGTTCCATGCCGCCACAAAGTCGTTTACAAACTTCTCCCGGGCGTCGGCGCTGCCGTAAACTTCTGCCAGGGCCCGAAGCTGGGAATTTGAACCAAAGATCAGGTCCACGCGGGTGCCGGTCCACTTGCGGTCGCCGGTGGCCCGGTCGAGTCCTTCGAATATTTCGTCGTCTTCTGCAGCGGGTTGCCACTCTATGCCCATGTCCAGAAGGTTCACGAAAAAGTCATTGGTGAGGGACTCTGGCCGGTCTGTGAAGACGCCGTGCCGGGACTTCTCGTGGTTGGCGTTCAATACGCGCATGCCGCCCACAAGCACCGTCATCTCGGGGGCGGTGAGGGTGAGCAATTGTGCCCGGTCCACCAGCAGTTCCTCCGGCCGTACGGCGAATTTAGCTCTCTGGTAATTGCGGAAACCGTCGGCCGCCGGTTCAAGAACGGAAAATGAATCCACATCGGTCTGTTGCTGTGATGCGTCGGTGCGTCCCGGTGAGAAGGGGACGGTTACATCATGGCCTGCATTCTTTGCTGCCTGCTCCACGGCCGCGCACCCGCCCAGGACGATAAGATCAGCCAGCGAGATCTTTTTTCCGCCGGATTGCGCGTCATTGAAGGCTTTTTGAACTCCCTCCAGGGTTTCGAGCACCCTGGCCAGCTGTTCCGGCTGGTTGGCGTTCCAGTCCTTCTGCGGTGCGAGACGAATGCGCGCGCCGTTGGCACCGCCTCGCTTGTCGGAGCCGCGGAAGGTGGATGCCGAAGCCCAGGCGGTGGCGACCAGTTCGGGAATGGCCAGGCCCGTGGCAAGAACCTGTTTCTTGAGGTCCGCAATGTCCTTTTCGTTGATCAGCTCATGATTCACGGCGGGTACCGGGTCCTGCCATATCAGCTCCTCGTCAGGCACTTCCGGCCCGAGATAGCGCGAACGGGGACCCATGTCGCGATGGGTCAGCTTAAACCAGGCCCGGGCAAAGGCGTCCGCAAATTTTTCCGGGTTTTCCAGAAAGTCCCGGGCAATGGGTTCATAAATGGGGTCAAACTTCAGGGAAAGGTCCGCCGTGGTCATCATGGGCCGGTGCTTTTTTGATGGATCGTGGGCATCCGCCACCATATCCTCATCGTCCACGTCCTTGGCCAGCCATTGGTTCGCCCCGGCCGGGCTCTTGACCGGTTCCCACTCGTACTTGAACAGCACCTTCAGATAGCCCATGTCCCACTGGGTGGGGTTGGGTTTCCAGGCGCCTTCGATACCGCTGCTGATGGTATCGCCGCCCTTGCCGCTGCCGAAGCTGCTCTTCCAGCCAAGACCCTGTTCTTCGATGGGCGCGGCCTCGGGTTCGGGCCCCACGTGGGCGGCATCGCTCGCACCATGGCACTTGCCGAAGGTGTGGCCGCCGGCCACAAGCGCGACCGTCTCTTCGTCGTTCATGGCCATACGCGCAAAGGTTTCGCGGACATCATGGCCGGACGCCACCGGGTCCGGGTTTCCGTCCGGACCCTCCGGGTTTACGTAGATCAGGCCCATCTGAACGGCCGCCAACGGGTTTTCCAGATCCCGGTCACCGGAATACCGGCTTTTGGGCTTGTCGCTCGTGGCCAGCCATTCCTCTTCGGCGCCCCAGTATATATCCTCTTCCGGTTCCCAGATGTCCTCGCGTCCGCCGGCAAAGCCGAATGTCTTGAACCCCATGGATTCAAGGGCACAATTGCCGGCCAGTACCATGAGGTCGGCCCAGGAAATCTTACGGCCGTATTTCTGCTTAATCGGCCAGAGCAGCCGGCGGGCCTTGTCCAGGTTGACGTTGTCCGGCCAGCTGTTCAACGGCGCAAGACGCTGGGACCCGGACCCTGCACCTCCGCGGCCATCGCCCATGCGGTAGGTGCCGGCGCTGTGCCATGCCATTCGGATCAATAATCCCCCGTAGTGGCCCCAGTCCGCGGGCCACCAGTCCTGGGAATCGTTCATCAGCGCATAGAGGTCCTTTTTTGCCGCCGTGAGGTCAAGCTTTTTGAATTCCTCGGCATAGTTGAATGATTCGCCCATGGGATTGCCTGCAGGCGGGTTCTGGTGCAGCATTTTGAGGTTCACCTGGTTCGGCCACCAGTCTTTGTTCGTCATGCCGCCACTGACAGTGGAGCCCATTATCGGATCCTTGCTTTCTTTGTCCATTGTGTCTCCTCCTTTTGTGGTTTGATGTTATTGTCTGGGGTGGTCGTGGCTTTTGGCAAGAATTTTGACAATGGCCAGTCGCTGGGGCGTTAACTTGTGAGCACTGTCCCTTAATTTCTGAATAATGGTTTCGAATCTTTTTTGATGGTCTGCCAACTGACGTCTCTTTGTTGTAAATAATAATGATTATCAAATAATAATGATTTTCTTGTACGTCAAGGCCTTTTGGTTTTCAAACCCTTTCAACCACCGTGGCAATGCCCACGCCGCCGCCGCCGCATACCATCTGCACTGCTGCTTTGCCGTTGATGCGCTTCAGGTGCCGGCACATCTCCCCGAAATAAATCACGCCGGAAGCGCCAATGGGGTGGCCCAGCGCCACGGCCCCACCGGTGGGGTTGACGCGTTCATCCATGCGGTCATAGCCAAGGTCATCCGCAAATTGAAGCAGGGGAGAGACAAAGGCCTCGTTCGGCTCGATGATGTCCATGTCATCAATGGTTTTGCCGGCCCGGGAAAGGGCCTTTTGGGTCGCCGGAATGGGCGCCAGCAGCATGGGGATCGGTTCGCCGCCCGATACGGCGCAGGCGGAGATCCGGCACAGGGGCTCCAGCCCCAGTTCTTCGGCCTTGTCAGCGCTCATCAACATCACCGCCGCGGCACCGTCCACAATCTGGGAAGAGTTGCCCGCCGTAACAATGCCGCCGCCTTTAAACGGTGCCGGCAATTTTGCCAGGTCCTGCATAAATCCTTCGGGATCGTCCGCTGCTTTTTCTCTCAGCACCTCATCCGTGTCAATGACCCGGGATTCATTGTTCCAGGAGAGTTCAAACGGAATCACATTGTCAAACAACCCCTCCCGACGCGCCCTGACGGCCTTGGCCATGCTCCAGGCGCCGAACCGGTCAAGGTCTTCACGGGTATGGGCCTGATCTTCGGAAATCATTTCAGCGCAGTTCCCCTGGGTGACAATCATTCCGGTTTCAGCAAAACGCGAGGAAAGCCGGACCGGGTACTGTGCTTCCATGGCCACCTTGAGGTCCGAGCCCATACCGTAATGCGACATCACCTCCACGCCGGCGCAGACAATGGCATCGCCTTCGCCCAGCATGATTTCATGGGCAGCGATGTTGATTGATTTGAGTCCGGCGTTGCAATACTGGTTGACTGTGCAGGCACCGGCCTCCTGCGGGATTTTGGCAAGGAGGGAGGCCACGCGGGCGATGTTCAGTCCCTGCTCGCCGATCTGGGACAGGCATCCCACCACCACATTTTCAATCTCGTTTTCCGCAAAATCGGGGGCTTTGGCTTTAATTCGGTTAATCAGGCCGCGCATTGTGTTCGCCAGAAGGTCCTGGGCCGAAGCCTGGCAGAGCTGCCCGTTTTTTTCCATTCCTTTCCATCCGGATTTTCCAATCGGTGAACGAACCGCATCAACAACGACACACTCTCTCATTTTTTTCATCTTGCCTCCGGCTATTAGGGGTGTTAGGTTTCGGCTTCTGTGTCAGTTTGCGATAAATGGGTTTGGGGGTTGGATAAGGCGATCTTCTTTGTACGAATGTACAATTATGTATTACAATTTCACTGTGATGTCAACCTTTTTTGTACAGTTATGGAGGCGATGCGCCTGTCGGGTTATCGGAAAGAGGACCGCAATGGCCTTGTCTGACAGAGGAATGATGACGGTTTTCACTGGTGAAGGGACGGTTTGATGGGGGAGGTATTGATTATGCTGCCGGCATTGACAGCTTCGTAAAAAGCTTCCAACCCCGCCGCAGTGTTTTTGCAGGAAGTAACTTATGGAGGTCTAAAGACCTCCGCTACACAAACCGAGGTAGTGCCCATCCATAAATTGCTATTTTGCCCGATTTCTGCGTCAGGCTCAAATTTTAATCCTCAAAATACGCAAAGTATTCCTCCGGTTAAAATTTTTGCCTTCCTTGAACTCGACCAAAATATCTAATTTCTGGACGGACACGAGGTAATATCCCCTGATTCGATAATGGCCTCAATTCATGTAATGGAAGGCTTTAGCCTTCCACAAAAAAACAAGTTCCTTGGAAGTACCATAAAGAGATATTTTTATTTCAACCATGAAGAACATGAAGAGCATGAAGTTGAAATTATTGTTAATTTTTTATTTCTTCATGATCTTCATGCGCTTCATGGTCAAAAAATCAGACTTTTTACGAGCGCATCAAGAAAAGGTTGGGGGAATTTTTGCAAAAGTAAAGTGTTCAGGCAGTAATGTATTATCACCTGGAATGAAAGACCTGACGCGCGGTGAGCCGATTCGATTAGGGGGGCGCCTGGCTATCCGCCCTGCTCCACGGCAAAGTGCCGGTCAAGGCGCATGGTTTTGAAGAGGTTGTAGATATTCTTGTCGGCGTTGACGATTTTCAGAATGCCTTCGGATTTGGAGAGAGAGTTGTGGACGGCGATCATGACACCGATACCAACGGAATCCACCATTTCCACACCTTTCATGTCGATCACGATCTGTCCGGGCTGTTCCTTTACGAGAGACTGCAATTCCCCCCTGAATTCATCCGCCATTGACGCGACCAGGTTTCCTTTGGGTTTGACAGTCATACCGGAATCGTTTCTGATGATCTCGCTTTGTCCCATTTCCTCATGCTCCGCGTAGATGGATGACGCGCGCGCCGTCCCTGTTCATGCTCATGTTCCGCTCAGCGCATATGCGGTAATCCCTTTTGCACCGCAACCCTTCCGCGAGACAATCCGGGCGGTGCCGCTGTCATCCTGATTTTCTGCATTCTATAACAACGGCTGTTTACTGGTGGAAAGAATATGCGCACGCCTTGGCGCATATTCTTTCCCCAAAATATACCACTCGCCTTAATAAATATCAAATAAATTATTTGTCGAAAGCGTGGGTAATCCGGCTTTTCCGGTTTAATTGAGTTTAACGACCTCAACATCAAAGGTGAGATCTTTGCCGGCAAGCGGATGATTGGCGTCGAGCGCAACCGAGGTGTCGGTTGTGTTGATGACCCGCACCGGAATCGTCTGGCCGTCCTGCTGACGGACCTGAAGCTGTTGCCCCACTTCCGGCGTGATTTCCTCCGGGAACTGATCCCGGCTGACTTCCACGACCAGTTCATCATGATGCTGACCGTAGCCTTTGTCTGCTTCCACATTGATGGTTTTGGATTCACCTTCTTCCATTCCCACCACTTCTTCTTCTAATCCGGCGATAATCTGGCCGTCGCCGATTTTGAATTCCAGCGGGTCATTGTCTTCCGAAGAATCAAAAACCTCGCCGTTGTCGAGTTTACCGGTATAGTGGACTTTTACCATATCGCCGGTTTTTGCTTGTGTCATTGTTTTCCTCCTCTTTGATCGGTTGGGGTTTGGCCACCAGCCATATGCCAAGCTTTATATGCAAAGGGTTGCAATCGATAAAAGAATGAGCGTTGAAGGTCAGGTGGAGAAATTAAAACATTTGCTGTTGTCCCGAAGAGGGACAGACAGTTTTCGAATGAATGCAGTTTTGATGGTTTCACCAGCGCAGGCAGCTATTGTATTGCAGGCTGACCGCCGTCAACTGGTTTTGTCTTTCACGTCAGAGATCATGTGGATATATGGAAACCACAGGGGTTTTCCGTATGTTAACGTCATGTATTGCCGTTGTGTTTTCAGATAATATAATATACCTTTTTTGTTTGTCAACCGGATTGAAGATTTTAAGGGGAATAATACCTTGATACATTTTGAAAAGGTAGGGGTGACGCGCCATAGAACCCGAATCCTCGGGAATGTATCCTTTGATATCCGGCCAGGTGAAAAAGCCGGGCTCACGGGACCATCGGGAAGCGGTAAATCCACATTGCTGAACGCCCTGATGGGGATCTTCCCCGTGAATGAAGGCCGCATCATATTCGCGGATAAAGTGGTTTCTTCCGATTCGATCCGGGAAATACGCCGCTCGGTTGCCTATATTGCCCAGGAGCCGATGCTGGGGGCTGAGACCGTCAGGGATTCAATTTTACTGCCCTATGGGTTCCGGGTGAACAGGGCGCAGAAGCCGGGTGAGACACGCATCCGTGAGATGCTGACGCAGGTGGGGCTGGCCGGTGACATGCTTGACAGACGCGTGATCAATATTTCCGGAGGAGAGAAACAACGGGTCGCCATTGCCCGGGCATTGCTGCTGGGGAAAAAGGTGTTTCTGTGCGATGAAATCACCTCGGCCCTGGATGCTGAAAGCCGGGACATCGTGCTCGGCATTTTTCAGAACCCGGCATTTACCATGCTGTCCGTGTCCCATGATGAGAAATGGCTTTCCGCCTGTGACCGGCGGCTGACAGTGGCCGGTGGAACCGTAACGGAAGAAAGTTGAGGATTGCTCATGGAAACCATTCACCTGTCGGAATGGGAACTGGCCGCGGTTTATCTGATGCTGGGGGGGCCCGTGGCCATGATGGCGTGGCTTCGGATGGGTATCGTACGGGAAACGGTTTATGCGGTTCTGCGGATGACCGTTCAGCTCTGGCTGGTGGGGATCTATCTTACCGTGATATTCGAGTTCAATGCATGGTGGCTCAATGCGCTGTGGATTCTGGCCATGCTCGTGGTCGCCAATTTTTCCATACTTCGGCAGGCCAGGCTTGTGTGGCGCCGGTTTTTCTCAGCCACCTTTGCCGGCACGGCCATCGCCACCGCCGGTGTCTCCCTGTTCTTGGTGTTTTTCATCATTCGGCCGTCGCCCCTTTATGATGCCCGGTACATGATTCCCATCGTAGGGATGGTGCTGGGCAATTGCATGCGCGGCAATGTTCTTGCCCTGGAGCGGTTTTATTCCGGTATCCGTGAAAACGAGAAAGAGTTCATCACCTACCACATGCTGGGCGCCACCCTGACCGAAGCTGTTCGGCCTTATATGCAGCGGGCCCTTCGCGCCGCCGCCGGTCCGTTGCTGGCCACCATCGCCACAATGGGTATTGTCTCGCTGCCGGGAATGATGACCGGCCAGATTCTGGGCGGGTCGGTGCCGGTTACCGCCATCAAGTATCAGATCGCCATCGTGATCGCCATCTTCAGTGCCATGATCATGGCCTCGGTCCTGAACCTGCTGTTCAGCATGAAAATCGCGTTTGATGACTTCGGCATGCTGAAAACGGACATCTTTATTCAGTCAATAAAACCTGGTCCTCTGGGCCAGGTCAGAGAGTAAAGGCTATGCCGGTAAGGACCAAAGCACGAAATTCGAAATTAGAAATTCGAAACAAATCCGAATACCAAGTGTTCCAATGATCAAAACAGATACCGGAGTGTTCCGGGGCAATGCGATGCATCTATCTTCGTGACCTTCGTGCTCTTCGTGGTAATCAACGCCAGACAATTGAACCACGAAGTTCACGAAGGACACGAAGGGTGAGTTCAGACTGTAAACAATCCCCTTATAGGGGTAACCAAAGCCGGCCCCTCTGGGGTCGGATGTTTATTCAGTTTCCGTTTTTTTGCCCTCTTTTTTACGCTGATCTTCCGTCAGGATTTTGATCTGCTTGTAAAACTGCTCGGTGTACTGGGTATCCAGTATCCACAGGTTGTAGGTCTGCTCGTATGGCAGCGCCAGCGGCGGCGTTTTTTTCATTCAGGTTGATTAGTTTGGAGTTGTCCGTGACCTTGAGCTGACTGGCGGTGGACGGATTGGGGAAAACCTTGACTCGTTTCTCGCTTTTGCTGCTGATCGGATTAAGGAATCCGGTCAGGATATGTCAGGCCCCGAGCAGCCTGATAATAAGGGGGATGGCGGCGAAGGTGCCCGCCGCGCTGCCAAGGTTGACCAGTGCGACCACCAGCAGTATCCGCGTGGCCCTGTTCTTCCAGAATCCTTTCAGGGAAGCGATGTCCTGGGATAAATCCTCCAGGTCCCCAACAGTGGGCTTTCGAATGAGTGCTTCCACAAGTCCGGCAATCCACCCGGCGCCGATTACCGGGCTTACCGAGGTCAGGGGCGCCGATGCCGCCGCCGAGAGAATAGTCAAGGGGTGGGCCCAGGCGGCAATGGCCCCGACACCTGCCATAACGCTGTTGACGATAATCCAGAGTCCTAGCATGCGCGTTCCGGTGTCTACCCCACCGAAAACGAATCCGCCGGCGAAGGCGGCAATAATGGCGCCGGGAATTCCCCATTTCAGGACATTTCTCATCTTTCCGGACGGGGGAAGCGCGTCCAGTTCCGTGATGTCGAAGGTTTCATCCCAGTACCGTCGGATGCCGGGGATGTGGCCGGCGCCCACCACGGCCAGAATTTTGTTGCCCGGCGCGTTTTTGATTTTGTGGGCCAGATACCGGTCCCGCTCGTCGATAAGGATTTTCTGTAGCATGGGGTGGGATTTTTCGAGTTCTGAAAGGAGCATCTTCAGGACATCCTCCTGTTTCAGCTGCTCGATCTCTTCCTCTTCAATGTCGTTGGCCCCCAGGATGGAAATTACCATCTGAAACATCAGCTTGATTTTGCCCCACAGGCCGATGGCCTTCCATGCCCGGGCCAGTGTGGTGCGGATTTCGCGGTCTACCAGGTGGATGGCGGCGCCGTTCAGCTCTGCGGCGTCCAGGGCTGCGATCATGTCCTGGCCCGGCTGGACACCGAACTTTTCCGCGATTTTTTTCTGAAACGAGGCCAGCAGGAGATTGGCCAGCAGGAGAAAGGCTTTTTTCTCCTTGATGACCTTGAATATGTCCATCTCCCGCCATTTGTTCTTGTCGCGGATCGCCTGGTACCGCTGCTCGCAGAGCTCCACGCACACCGTATCGGGCTTTTCCTCTGCGACCAGGGCCGTGACCATTTCCGCGCTCTGCCGCGAGACGTGGGCCGTGCCGGCGAGGATGAACTCCCGTCCGTCGGCTGAATAAAAACGATGATGTTCCGTGTCTTGGCTGTTGTGTAACGTCATTGTCGAGTGTAAGATTAATTATTATTGACGGCTTCGTAAAAAGTCCAATAGCAGCAAAGCGATGCATCTCTCGTCATGTCACGTAGCTTGTAGGGGCGAACCTTGTGTTCGCCCGATCAGAGGGC
>JAXHVL010000090.1:0-29287 GCA_034189225.1 Thermodesulfobacteriota bacterium | reverse complement strand
AACCATGTGCCTTCGTGTTTCGAATTTAATATTGAGTACCATTTTGAACCTGAGAAAGATGGTAATTTCAAGACGGAGCATTAACGGGTCTGTAGACCCGTATCCCGGCTTTCAGCCGTTTTTTTCAACCCATCCCGCCACAAAGGCCGGGGTGGTTGTTGAGTTTGGGACGGTAAGATAAATGCTTGAATGGTTGCAGCACAACGAAACGCTCCTCTGGTGGCTGGCGGGGGGATCGGTGGTGACCTTTTTCGGGACGCTGATTCTGGTGCCGTGGCTGATTGTTCATATCCCCGAAGATTATTTTTTCCATCATAAGCGCCGGAAGCTGCCTTGGGCGGGACGACATCCCGCCGTTCGAATCGTTTTTATTGTCTGCAAAAATTTGCTGGGCTGCCTGTTTGTGGCGGCGGGTGTGTTGATGCTGATGCTGCCCGGCCAGGGGCTGCTGACGATAGTGCTGGGGGGGATGCTGATGGACTTTCCCGGCAAATACAAGCTGGAACGGTGGGCAGTGTCCCGCGGCCCGGTTTTGAAAGCCATCAACAGGTTGCGCGCCCGTGCGAACAGGCCGCCCATAATTTCTTAGCTATTTCAGGAAAATCCGTGGCACCCGTTCGGGAATGGTGGAGACGATTTCATAGTTGATCGTGTCCAGGGTTTCGGCGATTTCATCGGCAGTGATGGCCGCATCTCCCTGGCGGCCGAACACCACCACTTCGTCTTCGACCTGAACATTGCCGATGTGCCCCACATCCAGCACCGTCAGGTCCATGCAAACCCGTCCCACAACAGGCACCCGCCCTTCGCTCACCAGCATTTCCCCCCGCGAGGACAAAAGCCGGTTATAACCGTCCGCGTACCCCACCGGCACCACGGCAAGGGTTGTGGGGACCGGGGTTTTATAGGTCGACCCGTAGCTGACCTTGAAACCGGCGCAGACCGTTTTGAGTTGTACTATCCGGGTTTTTAAGGCCATGGCCGGTTCCAGTGCGATGACATCCCCGCGCATGTGATCGGCGGGGTAAAGCCCGTAAACGGACAGGCCGGTGCGTACCATGTCCAGCCGGGCTTCCGGCATGGTGATCAGGGCCGCGCTGTTGGCCGCGTGCCGAACGGGAATCCTGACGCCGCTGTCTTCAAGCCGTGCCAGCAGGCTGCGAAAAATGCCAAGCTGGTTTTCGGCATCGGTTTTGTCCTGCGAATCCGCGGACGCAAAATGGGTATAAATTCCTTCCAATGCCAGCCCCGGCCGTCGGGCAATGCGGATAATTTCCGGTGCGGCATCCGTGGATACCGCATCAAGGCCGAGCCGCCCCATGCCGGTATCCACCTTCAGGTGGGTTCGAATTATTTTGCCACAGGCTGTGGCCGCCTGAGAAAGTGCGGTGGCATCCGCTAATGAGAAAACAGTAGGAGTGATCTCTTTTTCGCACAGTTGCCGGCAAAAGCTTGTGGGGGTATACCCGAACACCAGCACCGGCGCCTTGATTCCGTGATCCCTCAGTGCCAGCGCTTCCTCGATTCTTGCCACGCCGAGGCTTGCGGCGCCGTTTGCCAGGGCGGTGTCGGCGATCTGACACATACCATGGCCATAGGCATTGGCTTTTACCACGGCCATGAGTTCGCAGTGGTCGCCCGCCAGGGTTTTCAGTCGGGCGATATTGCGGGCCACCGCCCTCAAATCGATTTCAGCCCATATAAGGGGGGTGCTTGACATGATTCCTCGTTGTATTTATTCCACTCTGGAAAAACCCGGGCCTCTGGGCCAGGTTTCTGCCTCCGCCTCGGTCAGAAAAACGCTATATGTTATGTATTGTAAGTGTTGCGTTCAGCGATTGGTGATGTATGAAAGGGCTTCATCCCTCACAACTCACAACTCATCACTCATCCGTCACAACTATTTCAGGCAAGCAATTCCCGTTTTTCCGCATCAGTGAGGTATCGCCAGCCGCCTTCTGGAATGTTGCCGATTTTTATGGTGGCAATCCGGATGCGGTGCAGTGCCAGCACCTTATTGTTAAGCTTGTTGACCATCCGTCGTATCTGGCGGTTGCGGCCTTCCCTCAGGATAATTCGAAACCGCCGGGCAGAGATACGCTTTACCCTTGCCGGACGGGTTTTTTTTCCCGTAATCCGTATGCCTTTGCGCATAGCAGCCAGGGCGCTGTCGTCGATGGGCCGGGCCACCGTGACCTCATACTCTTTCTCATGGTCAAAGGACGGATGAGACAACCGGTTGTGCAGCCGTCCGTCATTGGTCAGCAGCAACAGGCCGGTTGAGTCCTTGTCAAGTCGTCCCACGGGGTATACCCGGCCGGGGATGTCCACCAGTTCCATGACGGTTCGTTCCTGCTCCTGGAAGCAACTGGTCACGAAACCGGCGGGCTTATGCAGGGCGATATAAATGCCTTCACTGGCAAGCCTGACCCGTGCGCCCCGGAATTCCACCACATCCGTTTCCGAACTCACTTTCGTCCCCAGGCGGGTGACGACCTCGCCGTTTACCCTGACCTGGCCTTCCTTGATGTATAGCTCTGCGCGTCGTCGAGAACACACACCGGCTGCTGAAAGGAATTTTTGCAGACGCATAAGCGATCCGTTTACATTATACAGGGCATGGGCATTTTCCACGACACGGACGGTACCCTGGTGATTCAGCTGCGATAATCCGAATTGATTTTAACATATTCAAGTGAAAGGTCACAGGTCAGCACGGCGGCGGTCCCTTTGCCACCGGTTTTCAAATCGATCCGCAATGTGAGTTCTTTGTTTTTCAAAATGGCGGATGCTGCCGTTTCCGCGTCTTCCCCCGTCCATAGGCCGTTTTCAACCAGCCGGATATTATCAAAATAAATATCGATCCGTTCCGGCTCAATGGTCACGCCCGATCGTCCCAGTGCGGCCATGATCCGTCCCCAGTTGGCATCTTCGCCAAAAATCGCGGTTTTGACAAGGCTGGATTCGGCCACCGTGTCCGCAGCCACCCGCGCTTCCTGGTCGGAGGCCGCGTCTTCCACCACGACTTCCACGCACTTGGTGGCGCCTTCCCCGTCTTTGACGATCATTTTCGCCAGCCGCAGCAGGATTTCGTTCAATGCCTTTTGAAATGTATCTCGCGCGGCCGGGGTGTTGGTGTCTGTCTTGCTCATGCCGTTTGCCATGATGACAACCGTATCATTGGTGCTGGTATCACCATCCACCGTGATGCGGTTAAAAGACTGGTTCACCGCGGCGGCAAGGCTTTCCGAAAGAAAATCGACCGCTGCCACGGCATCCGTGCAGACAAAGCACAACATGGTGGCCATGTCGGGCCGTATCATGCCAGCCCCTTTTGCCACGGCGCAGATGGAAAATGTTTCCCCGTTTTCCATCTCTACCGCTGTGGTGATTATTTTCGGAAATTTATCTGATGTGATGATGCTTTCGGCAAAGTCAAAAACCCCGCCCTCGTCCAGTTTATCCACGGAATCGGCCATACCGGAAGCAATGGCCCCCATGGGAAGGGGCGCACCGATTACACCGGTGGAGGCCACCAGCACGAGGTCTTCATTGATGCCCAGTGCCTGGGCGGCCTTTGCCGCCATGGCCACGGCATCGTGCATGCCCTGTTCACCGGTGCAGCAGTTGGCATTGCCGCTGTTCACAATAACAGCCTGGCATACGCCGGACCGAATGCGCTCGGCGTCCAGCATCACCGGCGCCGCCTTAACCCTGTTTCTGGTAAATACGGCAGCGGCAGCGGCCGGAACATCGGAACATATGAGCCCGAGGTCCTTTTTGTGGTCTTTCTTGATGCCGGCACAGACACCGCTCCATTTATAGCCACGGCAGGTTGTTGTTCCCATGGGTTTTCTCCTGCAGAGTTGTTTGGTAAATTTCAGTTAATACTCTTACCACAGGGAAACGGTTCAGGTCCACAGGTATTTACTTGGCGCCATCCGGCCTTGACAATCTGCTATCATTGTATGCTATATAGTATAAAATGGCTTCACATGATGTCCAATAGACTTTAACCCGGAAGAACCACATGCCAAACTATTTTGTTGTATATAATCCATTGACCTATCAGCTCATGGATCTTCTGCCAGCCAGAAATATAACCCCGGTTGATGTGGTTTCTTATCTCACCGGCAGGGATGCCCGCCGGCTATCAGCGGACAATTTTTTGGAATTTATTGATTTTCATCCGGAGAAACAGCGGATGACAATGGTGGATACCCTGGCCATTGAAATGTACTCGGCAGTGTATATTCAGAATCAACTGGCCCGGCTTGCCCCGGATCATCAGGTGGTGTTTGTGGATGGCAAAAGGCGGCTGTTCTCGCGGGTGATGCAGGAGAAAAACCAGCTCCCCCGGGGTGTTTTTATTACCGCCATGAGCTCCAATTTTCCGGCCGCGGCCGCGGCGGCCATCGTGCTCAACCACGCAAGGATACCGGTGGTGCTGGGCGGGATTCATGTTTCAATCATGCCCCCGGACGTGGATGCCTTTATCCGGGATCATGTGCCGCACCCCGACCTTGTATCCCTGGTCAAGGGCGCCGGGGATTCCATGGTGTTCGGTGATCTTTTTGAGGACCTCCGCAACCAACGGCTGAAACCCGAGTATGTCGGTTATAAATTGATAGAAGACGGTGTATGGGGGGACTTCAAAAATATTGATCCCATAGACCCCTTAACCATAGGCTTTCTGAACCGCCTGCCTGTTGTAAAGCATATGTCCCTGAAAAATTTTCGCATCAATCCGGTGGCGCCGTACACGGGTTGTCCCTTTTCGTGCAAGTTCTGCTCCATTTCCACACTGCCCAAGAAGCAGCGTGCCCTGCGAATGCGGGACCCGGATGATTTTATCGCGGAGCTGCGGTCCTTTCAAAAAGATGGCGTTAATTTTTCCAACCGGTATTTCTTTTTTACCCCGGATAACCTGCTGCTGGGGCGGAAAAACCTGCTGACCCTGCTGGACAGGATTATCGAAAGCGATCTGCGGATCAATTATGCAGTCCAGATTTCCATTGACGTGGCCAATGACCCGGCGTTGTTGAAGAAAATCCGGAAATCCGGGGGCACCCATTTTTTTATCGGCCTTGAATCCCTGGATATACGGAACCTTCGTTATATTGACAAGCATATCGTGGGGGATATCGATAAAAGCGGCATGTCCGTCAGCGATTATTATGCATCAAAAATCAAGCTGATCCATGATCATGGTATTTCAATTCATGGATCGTTTATTTTTGGGCTGCCGTATGACTTTTTTCATTCACCCACGGACAATACCGGCGTGGAGGTGGCTCGATTTTGTATCAAAAACCGGATAGGTGTCCAGCCGAGCACCATTACCGATCTGCCGGGGTCCCTGTTTTTCAATGAGAGTCAGGAGAACGGGCAGTATCTGTATGGCAAGCGTGGCACCATGGATTATTTTGTCTCCCTGTGCATCGCGGATCTGGGCGAAACCAACAAAATACCGCCGGATTCATTGTATAACAGTCCACTGGTGATTGCGGCCATGGTGTATGAAGCGACCCGGAAGATCGGGTCACCCGTGGCGGCGGCGAGAAACGCAATGACGATTTTTCGAAGATCTCTTCTGCACCCCACGAAAAACGGGGCGGGGTTTAGAATACGGCAGCGGTTTCTGGACGGCATATGTTCGGCCTTGTCGCAGACAGCGGTCAGTTTGTACAAAGAGCAGGGCGATGCCCTTGTCCAGTCCGCGGGCGGGGTCAGGGGCATCTTTGAAAGACTGTATGACTGGGAAAAGGATCCGGCGTTGAGGAAACAGTTTAAACCATATGTTGCAGGGTTTACCGAACACGCGAGCAGATAAGGGAAATTCAATGGCCGAAGTCAAGTTATTAAAGGAAAGAAATAAAAGCGGTGAAATCGTATCCGTAACGGTTTCCATTGACCGGGATGGTGCCACCGAAAGGCGTCGGTTCGGCAGTGAGGAAGAAGCCCAGTCCTTCATCAGGCGGCTGAAGGAAAGCGAAGCGGAGAAGAAAGAAGAATAGTTGGGATCGTTCCCGCGGCACCCCTTGTCCATACCCGAGATGGCCGCCCCCGGTATAGGGGGGTGTGCGGAAGCCCTCAAAGTTAACAACAGGCGCGGGTTATAAGATCATGTCCGTAAAATCCAAGGCACTTGAAGTCAATCTGGCCGATTATCATGTGGATGTTTCCATCGACCCCCGGTATCTCGTGCTGCGGGAAGTGATGGCCAAATACCACGGGTTGATGGAACGATTTGACACATTTTTAAAAGAGCTCTCCCATCCATACAAGAGCCGTCAGTTTATCGTCAAGGAGGCAAGGACGTTTGCCCTGGATTATTTCCACCAGCTTCAGAAGCATGAAAAAGGGGTGGTCGCCGCCAGGCTTTATGCAGCGATATTCCTGAGCGCCGTGACTTCGGCCCGGGAACTGGAAGTAAAAACCGATGCGGCGGACAATCTGCTTCTTTTTTTACGCAAAATAACCACTTCCGGTGATGTGAAGCAGTTTGCCCCGGCGCTGACCGATGCCTTTGAGGGAATCCACCGGCTCTCGAAGGACGACTTTTTTGTTTTTGTTAAAAGTTATTACCAGCTCGATAATATCGCCGCGGATATACGCAAGCAGGTGGGGGATGACGCAGATTTTGATTTTACGAGCTTAAACCGGTTGCTGGTGGATTATTACAGCAGTGTTTACAGATACTGGCAGCATGAAAAAGACGGTCTTGCATGGTTTCAGAAAGAAGTGGAAGCCGAGATTCAGGCGACCGCCGCTGACATGGATCATATAAAGGATATTAAAGCGGAGCTGGTCGGAATTTCGCACAACAGCATCAGTGTCCTTGTTTCAAAGCTGAAACAGATTGAAAGGCGTAATGCACCCGAAACGGCCGCCACCTGCAGCCAACTGCTGGAGCTGCCGGGCTATCATTATTTTGTAGCTGTCTACCGAAGGTTGCCGAACAATCTTTATAATTCCGGCGCGCCCCATAACCGGGGCAACCGGTGGAAGATGCTGGCGCTGTTTTTCATCATGAACACGCCGGGACTTTCCACGCTTCATGAAGAATCGCTTCGGGAACTCAATGCCACGCTTACCTATCTCATATTCCGGGAAAACATCCGAAAGAGCCGGGAACTGCTGAACCGGACTTTCAAGATTCTCAAAGAACAGACCAACCGGTTTCCGCAAACCGCTTTGAACTGCGTGCAAAACATCGGAGAAAGCGTCTACCGGACCGACGATACCGACCTGATCAAATTTTTTATCGATTGCGTTATCGACCTGGGGTTTCATTCACCCATGGTCGAAGGTGTGGATGACGACTGGAAAATCAAAGCCAATCATGCCCATCTGCAGAATATCCGCACCTGGCTGGCCCTGGTGCGGATGAACCCGCAGAAATCCTCGCGCCTGCTGTCGGCACTGATCATTCACCTGTCTTTGAGCGGTGTGTTCATCCGTGACACGGACCTCTTCCCGCGGGACATAACGGAACTGCTGAACAGCGATATTGCCACGGTTTATAACCTGGTGAAACAGCTCACCCGTCAGCTTCCCGTGTTTTTCAATGACATAGGGGCCGAAGGGAGTTTACGGGATATTTCCACGGAAATTGATGAGATCTCCAACAGAAAAGATGTGCTGGTTCATTTTTTACGAAAACAGGGGCATGTGGAGGGCAGCAACCGGTTGATCGCCTTCATGGAGGCGGTGATGAGTTTCTGGCGCACCGGCGATAAAATCTGTGTCCGGCCGTATGTGCCGCCGGAAATATACGACCGCATTGAGTCATCCGGGGTGCATGTGGATGGCATGCAACGCATATTCAGTTTTTTTGCCGATCAGGGCATTTCACTTCCCCGTGGTTTGCTGGGGTTAAGCGATGAAAGGGTCGAGGCGCTGTGCAGCGAGGTGCCCGAAGTGCCGGACAAAGACCGGCGCCGCGCTTATCTGGCCGTAGCCTTCTACAAATTGCTGGATCAGAAATATAACGTGGGCTTCACGGAGATCGACAGCTATGTGGATCAGCTTGTCAACACAGGCAATTTTCCCGATATTGGAAAATTAAAGGATGCCTTTGCCGAAACCCAGCCGAACAAAAAGGCGTCCCGGCTGATTGGATATCTGGAGCAACTCAAATTTCTTATCCTGTCGGGCGAACAGTTCGACATTCAGCAGAACATTTATGAGAAACGGCATATAGCCGTGGATATTCCTTCCATGTACGGCAGTTACCATGAGACCAAATTTGACGCCCTGGGGCTCACCTTTCGCATCGAGGCCCTGCTGAATGTCCTGTTTGAAGAAATCGTGGACAATGTCGATCTGAGCATCATTACCAAAACCACCTTTTTCCAGATATACAGCTGCCTGAAGCTCTTTGTGCGGGCGCTGGCCGTGGACGGTTTCTCCACCAAAGAGCTGGAGATCCAGCTGGATCTGCTGTCCCAGGGCCTCAAGACACGGGGGTTTTCCTTTTCCCAGTTTCTGGACATTTTCAAGCGATTTGCCAAGGCGGTGAAAAATATTATCACTGATCATTTTCACAACAAACATGCCCAGAATCTTTCAAAGATCATGTCCCGCCTGTCTGCTTCGGTTATTTTGCTCAAGTATCTGCCCAGCAGGCAAGACAATGACGCCATTGACCATGAAAAACTGACGCACCGGGTGTCGGAAGTGTTTTTCAGAGAGAAGATCGCCCTTTCCCTGGGGTTAACCCAGCTGGACCTGTTTCTGAGCCGGATTCTGAATGTGCTGTTTCATCAGTCAAATACCCTGCCGGACGAGATGCTTCACAAGCTGCTGAATTATGACCCGGGCCGTTCCATCGCCCAGATCGACCAGGCGGAAACCAAACGGTACGGCATTATCCACCTGGGCAACAAGGGGCTGAACATGATCCGGCTCAAGAGCTATGCCTGTCCGGTACCGCCGGGATTTATCATTACCACTGAGGTGTTCAAATGCCGGGAGATCATCAATAGCTATGCACCGGCAGAGGATATTTTCCGTCAGCAGCTTTCCACCCATCTGCGGAGCGTGGAAGCGGCCACGGGAAAAACATTCGGTCATCCCGGCAACCCGCTGCTTTTATCGGTGCGCAGCGGTGCTTCCATATCGCAGCCCGGCATGATGGACACTTCCCTGAATGTGGGCATCAACGAGGAAATAGCGCAAGGCCTGGCTGAACAGACGCAGAATGCATGGTTTGCATGGGACAATTACCGCCGGTTTCTCCAATGTTATGGCATGGCGTTTGGTTTAAAGCGGGATGATTTTGATGCGGTGATGAAATCGCACAAGGCCCAGACCGGCGTGCCGCTCAAGAAAAATTTTTCCGGCGACCAGATGCGGCAGATCGCCATTGATTATAAAAAACTGATCGATGATGCGGGTATAAAGGTGGTTGATGATCCTTTTGAGCAGCTTTATGTTACAATCAGAAGCGTATTTGATTCCTGGTATTCCCAGAAGGCCGAGACGTATCGGAAAATCGTCGGTATATCGGACGACTGGGGCACGGCCGTGACCGTTCAGACCATGGTTTACGGCAACATTTCCCAGCAGTCCGGAAGCGGCGTGTTTTTTACGCACAGCCCCAGGCTGTCGGACGATACGATCCGGCTGTGGGGCGATTTCACGGTTGGCAACCAGGGCGAGGATGTGGTGGCCGGCCTGGTCAGCACATTGCCGATTTCGGAGGTTCAGAAGGAGACGGAACAGCGGAAAACCAATATTACCCTTGAAACCCACTTCCCCGGGATCTATAATGCCTTAAAGAAATGGGTGGAGGCGTTGATTTACGAGCACGGCTGGAATCCCCAGGAAATCGAGTTTACGTTTGAAAGTCCGTCGGAAAAGGATCTGTATCTTCTTCAGACCCGTGATATGACAATCCGGGAAAGCCGGGGGCTTTCCGTATTTGACCCCGAGGACGTGCTTTCCGGCGAGAAGTTTCTGGGGCAGGGCATCGGTGTCGGTGGCGGCGCCATGAACGGGCGGATCGTGTTTACCCTGGAAGAGATCGACAAGTGGGCGCTGGCCGAGCCGGATACAAGCCTGATCCTGGTGCGGGGCGATACGGTGCCCGATGATATTCAGGAAATATCGGCTACGGACGGGCTTGTCACCGCCCGGGGCGGCCTTTCATCCCATGCGGCGGTGCTGGCCCACAGTCTTGGCAAGACATGCGTGGTGGGATGCGGCAACCTCATGTGCAACGAGGTGGAAAGGGTCTGCTGGTTCAACAATATCCAGCTGGCCTCCGGGGATTTCATCAGCATCGACGGTTCGGAAGGAACAGTGTATCGGGGCCGGTTAAAAACAAAAAAGTATTAGATATAAACGCAGTTCGGTGTTAGATTTCAGCTTTGCAGATGATAACACCAACCGATGAAACGGAGGTTTGGAAAATGGACGGCAATGGTGGCCTGAAACTCGGTATAAACGGTATGGGAAGAATCGGAAAGCTCACGCTCTGGCATCACGTGGCACGTAAGTACTTTGATGAGCTGGTGGTCAATATCGGCCGGGAAGCCGGTAACTGCCTGGAGGATATCGCCCATTATATCGAGCGGGATACCAGTTTCGGATTGTTGCACAATTTTCTGCATGGCTATAATGCAACCACGGTTATTCGGGACCTGGACGAGGCGTCGGGGTGCATGACCATCGACGGTGTGAAAGTCCGTTTCCTGCGGAAGGAGCGGAATCCGGCAAAAATCGGGTGGCGCGAAAACGATGTCCGGCTGGTAGTGGATACGACGGGAACTTTTCTGGACCCCACCGTTCCGGCCGACCATACCAAAGGCGCCCTGCGGGGCCATATCGAGGCCGGCGCCGAAAAAGTGGTGGTGTCCGCGCCTTTCAAAATCAAAAACGAGCAGTCCAAGATGCCCGAGGATGCGGTGACCACGGTTATGGGAATCAATGAGAGCGACTATGATCCCCGGACCCACCTTCTGTTATCCAATGCCTCCTGCACCACGACCTGCCTGGCCCATATGGTGAAACCGCTTCTGGATCACTTCGGCCCCAGAAAGGTTCTTTCCGCTTCAATGGCTACGGTCCATGCCGCCACGGCCAGCCAGGAAGTGCTGGACCGGCTGCCCAAGGCCGGCAAATCGGATTTGCGGAAGAACAGAAGCGTGTTTAACAACATTATTCTGACCACCACCGGCGCGGCAAAGGCCCTTCGGCTGGTGATTCCGGAAATGCAGCAGATCGGCTTCATCGCCGAATCGGTAAGGATACCCATATGCACGGGCTCTTTAATTATTCTCGTGCTCAATCTACAGGAGGAAATGGCCGGCAACCCCGTTAACCGTGAGACGATTAACCGTATTTATGCCCAGACCGCCCAGGACAGCCCTGATGAGTACCTGTTATATACTGACAAGCAGAATGTATCGGCCGATATCATTGGTACCCCCCGGGCGGCGGCGATTATTGAAGGCAGCGAAACGCATACCCGTACCGCCGAAGTCCGAATTGATTTGAACAACGTTCCCGGCCTGGACGCAAATGTGCTCTCCTCGCTTAAGGAGGATGTCATCCGGGTCCCGGTGACCCAGGCGGTGATTTACGGCTGGTATGACAATGAAATGGGCAGTTATGTAAACATGCTGGGTGACCGGTGTGTGACGGTAGCCGAAACGCTCATGCCCTGAAGGATGGAAAGAGGCGATGGTTGAAAAAAAAATTCTGGTGATAGATGATGAAGGGTCGCAGCGGGATGTGATGCAGCGGTTCATCCCTAAACTCGGCTATGCGGTGAAGGTGGCAGATTCCTCTGAAGCGGCCCTTGCCATTCTCGAGCATGAGGCATTTCCCCTTGTTATAACGGATCTGAATATGCCGGGCATGGATGGGCTAGAGCTTTGCCGCCGCATCAAGCAGCTCAACAGCAATACGATCATTTATGCCCTTTCCGGTTATATTGCTTCATTTGATGAACAAAAGCTGGATGAATGCGGATTTGACGGGTATCTTAGTAAGCCGGCGAGTTCCAAGGTCCTGAAACAGGCCATTGAAGGAGCCTTTGAGAAGGCCAGTGAGATGAAACGGCAACAGTCCTGATCAGGAGGTTTTCTCGCGGGCAATCTTTGCAACCCGGGACTCCGGATAATCCGAAACAATGGTTGCGTAAGCTTCCCTGCTTTTTTCCATCTCTCCCGCTGCCTCGTAAAGCCGGCCGAGATTGAACAGGGCGTTGGCTTTAAGGGGTGAAGCCGGTTCCTCGGCAATTGCCTTGAAATCGGCAATGGCGTTATCCCTGTCGCCTGATTTTTCATGTGCATAGGCCAGGCTGCTGGAAGTCAAATCCGCTGCGATGGCCGGTTTTTTAAAAAACCGGCGTGCATCCCGGTAAGCCGCAATGGCCGTTTCAACCTCTCCGGTTTCGTAACATGCATCCGCATACCGTATTCTGGCGATTTTGCCGGCGATGGTTTCGGTATATTTTTCATATATATCCTGGTAGTGATTTTTAAGTTCCGCCATCGGCGTGTCCGGCGCGGCCTGGTGCTGGCGGGTGACCTGGGCCAGCATGGCTGAGGCGGCCGCCTCATTTTTTTTGGAGAAATAGACACTGCCGGCAACAATGACCGCCAGTACGGCGATTCCGCCGGCAGCGATAGATAAGTGTTTCCGGTATTGTTTCATAAAACCGGTTGTCGCAAGGAACATGCTCATGAACCGGTCCGGCTGATCCAGCTCCCGCTTTCGTGCCAACGATACTTTGTTCATTCTTGCCATGGGAACGCCTCCAGCGTGTTTTGTGACTTATCATCAGTCGTCACTATACATATCTCTTTTAAAAAAATCAACGGTTGACGGCTTCGTAAAAATCTTCCAACCCCGCCGCGGCGTTTTTGCAGAAAGTAACTTATGGAGGTCTAAAGACCTCCGCTACACAAACCGAGGTAATATCCCCTGATTCGATAATGGCCTCAATTCATGTAACGGAAGGCTTTAGCCTTCCACAAAAAAACAAGTTCCTTGGAAGTCACTTTGGGACGGCAAACTCAACAACCACCCCGGCCTTTGTGGCGGGATGGGTTGAAAAAAACGGCTGAAAGCCGGGATACGGGTTTACAGACCCGTTAGTGCTCCGTCTTGAAATTACCATCTTTCTCAGGTTCAAAATGGTACTCAATATTAAATTCGAAACACGAAGGCACGTGATTCTTGAACTCACCCTTCGTGTTCTTCGTGAACTTCGTGGTTCAATTGCTTGGGGTTGATTACCACGAAGAGCACGAAGGACACGAAGATATGTGCAATGAATTTTTCTCGTTCCCACGCTCCTGCATGGGAACGCAGAGAATCTTTGAGGGCTCTTTCCGTGCCCTTCCGTGTATTCCGTGGTTAAAAAAAGTACTTTGATTTTGAATGAATTAACACGTTAAGTTCCTTGGAAGTCCAATTTCTGGGTTTCAGTAAATCAACCTGTGCCTTCGTGTTTTCCGTGGTTCGCTGAATTCTAGCTACAGCAGCTTGCGGATTCGTTCCCAGCCGTCTTCCGGAATTTTGGCGCCGATGACCTGAACCACCTCGGCGCCGCAGGCCGAGGCCAGTTCCCCGCATTTTTCCAGTGGATAATTATTGACCAGGCCATAGAGAAATCCGGCGGCCCACAGATCCCCGGCACCGGTGGTATCCACGGCGTTCTCCACGACCTGGGGCGCCACGGTGATGGTCCGGCCGGCATGGGCGATGTAGCTGCCCCGTTTGCCAACCTTAAGCACGGCGATTTCTGAATATTCGGCCAGGGCCGCCAGCGCCTTTGCCTCGTCCGTATGACCTGTAAAGGCACGGGCTTCATCCTCGTTGGCGATAAGAATATCCACATGGCTGTGCACGATTTCTTCCAGCAAAGACTTGCAGTTTTCCACCACATCAAAACTTGCAAGGTCCAGCGAGACGCGGGCGCCGGCTTTTTTGGCGGCATCCACCGTCGCCTTGATCAGGTCCGGGTTAAACAGCAGGTAGCCCTCGACCACGGCAATGGCGGTGTCGTGAAACGTTTCTTCGGTGATGCCGGCGGGGTCCAGTTCTGTGGAGGCCCCCAGGTGGGTGAACATGGTGCGCTGGGCGTCCGGGGTAATCACGGAGAGCACCTTGCCCGTGGGGGTCTGGGATACGGCCAGCAGCGGATGGACGCAGTTTTTTTCAAGGTCGCTGGTAAAGATGTCGCCGAATCCGTCCTGGCCGAGAACGCCCACGAAATGGGCAACCCCGCCCATCCTGCCCACGCCCACGATGGTGTTGCAAGCCGAACCGCCGGAGACCACTTCCGGTGAATTTCGGCTTTTTTCCAGGGCCTTTTCGATGAAGTCGTTCTCTACCAGGGTCATACCGCCTTTTTCCGCGCCAAGGGTATCGATAAACGCGTCTTCTTCCCGGATGAGCATATCCACCAGCGCGGAGCCCACGCCGGTTATCTTTTTCTTTCCGTCAAACATATTGCCTCCATTATAGTTCCAGTTTTTTGGCGCGGTATGCATCCAGATAATTCATGCAGTATTCGTCTTTACCGGCCAGGGCTTCGGCGGCGGCGATCATGGCGACCATGCGTTTGTCCAGCGGGTTAATGATGGCGCCGTCAAGCCCCTTGAGAATGGCCATCACCATGAAGCTCTGGTTCATCAGTTTTCGTTCGGGCAGTCCGTATGAGATGTTGGACAGACCGCAGGCGGTGTGGATACCTGGAAATTTTTCCATAATCGCTTCAATGGCGTCCAGAAATGCCACGCCGTAGCTGCCGTTGGTGGAAATGGGCTGAACCAGCGGATCCACGTAAATATTTTCCACGGGCACGTTTTTGGCAACCAGGTTGTTGACCAGCTTGTCCGCAATGCCCACCCGTTCGTCGACGGTTTCCGGCATGCCGTCATCGCTCATGCAAAGCGCAATGACCTTCAGGTCACTGCCGGCAAGGATGGGCAGCATGGCATCGTACCGCGCCTTTTCCAGGGAGATGGAATTGATCATGGCGGTTCCCTTGTGAACGGCCAGGGCCGCCTCAACGGCCTTGGGATCCGGACTGTCGATGCAGCATGGTGCGTTGTCCAGGGCGCTTTGCACTGTGGTGACGAGCCATTTAAGGTAGCCGGTTTCCTTGCCCACGAACACACCGGCATTGACATCAATGAAGTCGGCACCGGCCTCGTGCTGGTCTTTGGCAACCTTCATAATGGTATCCGCATCTTCGTTTTTAATGGCTTCCCCGATGGCTTTTCGGCTGGCATTGATCAGTTCTCCGATGATTTGCATAATGGTTCTCCTTATTTTAATTCAGATTTTTTAACGTTTGTAACCAATTCCGGAATCACATGTCAAGAAACGGTTTCTGGGTGACGGTTTCTCCCGGACGGACATGGAGAAAGTCGTCCTCATCATAGGGGCCGAACACGATTTTTTGAAAGTAGTTCTGCACCCCCTGTACCTCTTCATATTGCTTATCAAAAAAATTCGCGTTTTCCCTGGCACGTTCGCGAAGCGGTGCCGGGTCATCCACGGCCCTGGTGTTAATGAAAATAATATGGGTATAGTGCTGTAACTCTTCTTTTGCCCCCCATTCGGCTTCCTCCCGGCCCAATCGGGGTTCATAGTCGTTTTCCATGAACCCGATGGGATCCTTTTCCTCGGCGATCCATCCGGGCGTCAGGTAATAGGTGCCGGCCCGTTTTTTAAACGCCGCGTGGTATGCCTGCCGGGACCCGAGAAAAAGGGCTATGCAGTCGTGAACCCGTGGTATGATGAGCCCCTGGCGGGGGGCCTTGATCCCCACGATGCCGTTTGAACAAAGACCATAGCCAAGGACAATGGTGGAAACCGATTCGGGCACCGCCTCCACCGAGGCCTGGATGATGTCAGGCATGGCATGGGGGGTCCGGTGAAGGTTCTGGTCGAGGTATTCCACGGCCACTGCTTCCGCTCCGGTGTTGTCTTTTGTCAGCAGGGCGTCAATTTCCGGTTTCAGAGACCGGCATGCGATAATCATTTTTTCGGGTGGATTGTTCATCGGCGTCCAATATCGTTTTTCAGGTTTCGTCTGTTTGCATCCGGCCGACGGCCATGCATCATGCTGGTGCTTTGTCCGGGAATTCCGAGTTTTCCACAAATGCTTCCATGAAGTCCGGCCGTTCAGCCAGGGACAGGTGTTCGGCCTCGGCCATCTGCCGTTCAATGAACCGCCGGGCCGACACATCCACCAGCATGCGGCGGCATCCGAGCAGGCTGGTGTTGCCGGCAAAGGATACCCGGGGCGCCAGGTTAAAGGGAATGAGGCCGATTTCGGCAAGACTGTCCGGGTTCAGCGTGTGGCCAAACCCCCCGGAGACGACAATCTGATCCATGGTGTGACCGGTTTCCTTGATAAATACATCAACAGCCGTTTTTATGGCACTTTTGGCCAGCTGAACCTGGCGGACATCCTTTTGGGTGAAATAGACATGGTCGCCGTATTCAAAGGCCGGCATACCGTCTATTTCGCAAAGACGGCCGGCAATATCACCGTTAAGGCCACCGGCCTCTCCGGGCCGCAACATGCGGCCGGACAGTTCCAGCACGCCCATCCGGATGAGGCATGCGGTGAGGTCGATAACCCCGCTGCCGCAGATGCCCCTTGCCGGTGCTCCGCCGATGGTATGAAAGGCCAGCGTGTTGCCGGCAGTGGTTTCCACCGCGTCCACGGCCCCGATCCGGGCGTTCATGCCACTGGACAGGCCCATGCCCTCAAAGGCCGGTCCTGCAGCTGTTGAAGTGATCAGTGTCTTGTCGCCGGCCTGGAGGGCGATCTCGCCGTTCGTGCCGATATCGATGAACAGGACATTGGCGGTTTTATCAAAGAACCCCTTGCAGACCAGCATGCCAGCGCTGATATCCGATCCCACGAATGCATGGGCGATGGGCGGAATATAGAGACGAGCATCGGGGTTTACGGTTTTGAGGCCGAAATCGGCGGCGCTGTAATGTGTGCCACCGGCCAGGTCCACGGTAAACGGAACATGGCCCAGGGGTTCGGGGTTGATATTGCCGGCTATTTCCAGCATGGTTGTATTGCCGCCGAGCACCACATCGAGAATTTCATTGGGATTGGCCCCGGCATCGCGACAGGTATCGGTTACAAGGCGATTGATACCGTCATGGACCGCATCGGAAAGGGTTTTCAGTCCATCGGGCGTGGAGGCCGTCTGAATGCGGGTCATGACATCGTGGCCCATCTTGATCTGGGGGTTCAGGGCCGAGGCCGTGGAGATATCCTCGCCGGTTTTCAGGCTGATCAGGCTTACCACTATGGTGGTGGTGCCGATATCGATGGCAAGGCCTTTCGGGGAGAATGTGTTTTCCCATATCTTCAGCGGCAGGGTTTCGGATTCGTACCGCATGACCGGATCGTCCCCTTTATGCTGAACCCTTGCAGCGGGGTTACAGTCGCTGAAGACGACGTCCGGCTCTCCTTCAAGAATCGAAAAGTCGCTGTCATCTGCTATTTCAGACAGTACATGAATGATCATGTCCCGTTCGGGAACCAGGCAGCAGGCCAGGCGGATACCGTCCGCTGTCTCGTTAGCGGTGAGGTTTTCGTGCGGTGTCTTCGGAACATCCGCCGGATTTTCAACCCGTATCCGGCATTGGCCGCAGACGCCCTGGCCGTTGCACGGCGTATCCAGGGCGATGCCCTTGCGGAACAGGGCTTCATGAACGGTCTCGCCGGGCAGTAGAGAGATGGTTTTGTTGAAGGGGAAAACCGTCAGGGATGTCATTTTTTTTCTCCCTTCTGGGGCGCCGCCTGCCTGGGTGCCGCCGGAATGGGGGTAAACGACACGGTATCGTAAATATCCTCTGACAATGCCTCGAGCTCTTTCCGGAGCATTTCCCGGTTGACCGTCTCGGGGACAACCACGGCCGTGCGCATGGTAAAAACGGGCTGGCTGCCGTCCTCGTCTTTATGCTCGAACGAATCCACGGCGGTTTCCATGTTAACAATGTTGATCCGAAGGGATGCCAAAAGCTGTGAGGTACGATAAACGATACCCATGCGGTCCTGCCCCTTGACCCGGATTTCATAGTTGGGAACGGGGGCGGAGCCCTCCGTCTCGGTTCCCTCGACGAGCCTGAATATGGAAACGCTGAGATCATTTTCACGCCGGAGGGTTTCGCAACGGTTTTTCAGGTCTTCGTAGGTGCTTTCTTTTTCACCGGTTACGAGAATCATCAGGGAAAAATGCTTTCCCAGAAACGTCATGCTAGAGTCTTCAAAGTTACAGCCGGCGGCATAAATTTCCCTGGACACCTGAGCAACGATCCCGGTGATGTTGGCGCCTACGGCGGAGAGGATAAACTGTTTCTTCATGCCGGATGGTCTCCGTCTTCTGTCAGCATTACGGGATTGCAAAGGATTTTCAGGTCATCAACCCGGATTTTAAAGGATTTGTCGTGAACGCCCGGATTGAAATAAACATATTCGTTTTGCGCCAGAGCAGGGGACATGTATACCGGCAGCGGGGTATTCTGACCGAAGGGCGGAACGCAGCCGACCTTGCACCCCACCGCAGGCTCAACCACTTCCGGCCGGGCGAAGGTGACTTTATTCGTGCCGGCGTGCCGGGCCGTGAGTTTCCAGTCGATGCGATGATCGCCCGGCAGAACGATAACAATCATCCTGCTTTCCCTGGTCTCCGCCACAATGGACTTGACGGTCTCGCCCTCCTCCACGCTTAGGGCCTCGGCCATGTCCGGGTTGGTGAAGACCGGTTCGTGTTCGAATACCTCATAGTGAATGTTATTTTCCGAGAGAATGCCGATAATCCGTTCTTCCAGGCTCATTGTGTGTCTCCTCGTTAATTGGCGGTTAGCATTTAGCTATTAGCATTTAGCTATTAGCATTTAAGTGTTAGCCATCAGCTAACCGCTAACCGCTGGTTTACCGTCTTCGACGGTATCAAGTCCGGGCGTTCCAACGGCAAATGCGGTAATTCGTCGCAACGGCCCTTCCGTTGTCTCTTTCATTGTTACCTGAGGGTTGTTGGCGCCCGATGCCAGGCAGTTTTCCCTGGCTCGATCTGTTACGGTCCGTCTTGCATATTCACAGGCGGCCTTTTCTTCCTTGAATTCGGTGTTGCCAATTTCAGCTTGAACAATAAATTTTCGGATCTCTCCGAATTCCTTGACATACACCAGGGCTTCGACCTCCACCATCACCATGCCCACCACTGCACCTGCCGCATTGGCCACATCGGCGTGTTCGGGCAGGATAAACGGGGCATTCAGGGCCTCTGCCACCCGTTTGACAAAAAATCCCGCGGGCGCACCGATGCCGATCACCGGCACGGCACTGGCGATCCGGACCGATAGCAGCGCCCCTCCGCCCGCCAAGGATTGTCCGAAAAACCATTTTCCCCATTGGCCGTCGATGCGTTCAGGCAGATGCCGCTGCTTTTCCCTTGCAAGAAACACCATGGCCTCTTCAGTCATGGTGGCCACGATGCGGTCAAGGGTGGTGGCGATGAATTCTTCGGGTTCCCGGTTACACAGGCAGCACATGCAGGTCAGGGCCATGGTGGCGGTCTGCCCACACCAGTTGGTCATTTCCCCGCCGGCGTGAAGGAGATCAGTGGGCGTGAGTGTCGCCACCCCGATGTATCCCTGCTGAAGCAGCACATCGGCATTTAGCTGAACTTCATGATGTACGCCTGCTTCTTTCAGGATCGTGGTCAGGGGCAGGGGGGTGTTTTCAAGATGCCTGAAGAGCCGTCGTATGGTCGCCGGAAAATCGCCCAGATCTTCCGGTGCAACCGGTTTGCTCAAAAACCAGTAAACCATGTCGGTGGGTTTCCAGATATAGCCACGCCGTTTCGTTAACTCGGCAAAGGTTTCCCGGACGGACGGAAAGTCCGCCGCAAGCCGGGAAAGCGGCACTACCCGCTCCGGGCCGATGATGAGCTCCTTGTCCGCGTTCAGACCGATCCGGCTGTCGCATCCGATAACCGCCGTCCGGATGCGGGCCGCCCGTACCGCGGTTTTGATATCGCCGACGCGGGCGCCTTCCTCGGAAATGGAAACACCGCCCTTCTGCATCAGGGCCATGTCGGTGGTGGTCCCGCCCACATCGATTACCAGGGCGTTCTTTTCATCCGAGAAAAACCGGCCACCGATGGCGCTGGCGGCTGGCCCGGACAGAACGGTTTCCACGGGCTTTCGAATCGCCTCGGTGTGGGGCATGAGTGAGCCGTTGCCCTTGACCACCATCAATGGGGCCTTGATATCCCGCTGGTTCAGTGCAGCCTGGACAGCGGCGGCGAACTCATGCATGACAGCCACAAGCGATGCATTCAGGCACGCGGTGGCAGCCCTTTTGATGGAGTCCAGTTGCGTGGAAAGTTGATGACCAAGCACAATCGGCAGATCCGAAATGTGGGACACGGCATCGTAAACCCGGTTTTCATGGGAGGCGTTCAACGGACTGAAATAGCTGGACACCGCCAGCGCCTCAAGCTCGTCCTTGTTGTCTTCAACCCACGCCGTGATGCTGTCGAGGTCCAGCGGGGCCTGTTCCTCTCCCTGCGAGGTGTGGCCGCCGCTGAAATAGGCCGTCATGTGGGCGACGAAATTGTCGCCCAGGCCGTAACCGGCGACAAGGTCCGCATCGTAACCGATCAGGATGAGACCGGTCTTCCGAGTTTTACCCTCGGCCACGGAATTGGTGGCAAGGGTGCTGGAGATGCCCACCAGCTCGATGCATTCCGGCGCCGTGATGTCCAGGCTCGCCAGAACGCTGGTGACGCCTTCTGCAAGATCCCCGTATGTGGTCAATGTTTTGGCCGCGGATATGATCTCGCGGGTACGGTAATCCAGCAGAACACCATCGGTAAAGGTGCCGCCGGTATCGATACCCAGCAGATAGCGGGGTTTGTCTGTTCTCGGATTTTCCATGTGCTGTATGATATCGTTTATGGTGCTGCAAACAATTTTGACGGTTTCGTAAAAAGCTTCCAACCCCACTGCGTTGTTTTTGCAGGAAGTAACTTATTGAGGTCTAAAGACCTCCGCTACACAAACCGAGGTAGTGTCCGTCCAGAAATTAGATATTTTGGTCGAGTTCAAGGAAGGCGAAAATTTTAACCGGAGGAATACTTTGCGTATTTTGAGGATTAAAATTTGAGCCTGACGCAGAAATCGGGCAAAATAGCAATTTATGGATGGGCACGAGGTAATATCCCCTGATTCAATAATGGCCTCAATTCATGTAACGGAAGGCTTTAGCCTTCCACAAAAAAACAAGTTCCTTGGAAGTTCAATTTTCACCATGAAGAGCACGAAGAACATGAAGAGATAAAAGGATTGATCATGGTTTCAGCTTCATGTTTTTCATGTTCTTCGTGATTATAATAAAAAGATCTCTTCGCACTCGAAAATAAAGATCGAATCATCGACCTGTATGGCCGACGATTCGATCTTTATTGTACTTAAGTTTCAGATAATTAATGGATTTTAGAGGTACTGCGGGCCATGTAGGCTTCCCCTTCTTCCAGCACCTTGTTGATGTCTTTTTTTACGCTTTCCGGTATCTTGTTGATCGGGCCTTCATAGTTGTCAATGATGTCCCGTGTCTTGGCGATAATCCGTTCCTTCATGGTGGTACGGCCCGCCGCATCCCAGTCTTCATAGCTGTTTCTGTCCATCAGCGTGGGCTGCCAGTGTTCCCGGAACCAGTTCATAGTATGGTCTTCATAGAGGTAGTGACCGCCCGGTCCCACGTTGTTGATAACGTCCACGGCAAGGGTTTCTTCTGAGATTTCTATACCTTTTTGAATCGTCCGTGCCATGCCGATGATTTCATCATCCAGTACGGTCTGGAAGATGTCCCCGGTGATGCCGGATTCGGTGTAGCCGTTGTCATGGACGAATTCCGCGCCGCTGAGCATGGCCGTGTGGATGGAGAATGCCGCTTCAATGGCGGACTGGGGATCCAGTGCCTTGGTGTCGGTACAGCCTGAGGTGGAGAACATGGGAAGACCGCAGTAATGGGCCATTTCCGTCATAGCCGCGCTCAGCAGGCTCAGCTCGGGTGCACCGTATGAGTAGACGGAGCGGCGCATGTCCAGAATTGACTGGACGCCGCCCACGATCACGCAGGTACCCGGGTTGATGAGCTGTGAGACCACCACTCCCACCATGGCCTCGGAGAGCCCCACGATGATCTGTCCCGCATGGGAGGCCGGAACCGTGGCCCCGCCTATGGAGCAGGGGGTGTATACCTGGGGAATCCGGTTCTCCGCACAGTAAACACATTTGTCCATGGCATGGAAGTCGCTGGTAAGCGGTGAAATCGGCTCGCCATAATGAATAAAATTGGGCCGTTCCTTGAATGCGTCCTCGCCGCCGGCCATGATGATCCCGATCTGGTGTTCATAGGCGCAGGCCTGACGGGTGAACGCCCAGTTCATAATCGGGGTGGTGGTGTTCTGAATCATGTCGGCGAATTCATATACTGCTTCCATTCCCACTGTTACGTCGCTTATGGAACCAAGGGACTGAACATAGCCGATATTTGGCAGGGCGTCGCAGACCCTGGCCACAAGCGAGGCGTCTTTTCGAATATAAGGCCGCCGTTCCAGCGTATCAGTATCGATAAAGTTGGGCGGGGTGGGACCGGGGCCGAAGTGGCTGCGGCCCTTTTCGATCCATACCTTCCTTTTTTCATCGCCGTCCCAGGCGGATACCTCCGTGAAGGGGGGCGCCGTGGAAAGGGCTTCGGTTACAAGGTTCTGCGGGAACCGGACGCGAAGGCCGTTGACCTTGGCGCCGTGCTTTTTCAACAGATCCCGCGCATATTCATGGTGGACATCGGCACCTGTTGTCAGCAGCGTCCTGAGTACCCCATGATATATGGCCTCCTTCTGATCCTCCGACAAAATGGAGAATTGAGGGGTTAAATTGACCGTAAGATTGGTTTGAGTGCTGCCCATGATTTAACTCCTTATTGTCATATAAGTGTTCGGTCTTGCAGTTTTGTCTGTCGCATCCGGTTTCCGGGTGACGACCGGCCTAGGCATGCCGTTTTTCCGCGGCATCGATGATCTCCTTGAGTTCGGCGTGCAGCTTTTCATCAAGGGGCTCGGTTTCGTATTCACTCAGAATTTTCTCCGTTTTTTCATTGATGCGGTCGTTCATGGATTTTTTGCCTTCTTCAGTCCATGTGTCATAATCCGCCCGGTCCTGAAGCTCGGGCCTGAACCATTCGCTCCAGTGCTGGTATGTGTGTTCGTTGGTTACGAACTCGCCAGCCGGGCCGACATCGTCAATCACCTCGAGCCCGAGATGGGATTCATCTGTGCAGACGCCTTTACCGAACTGGCGCACCATGCCCATGATTTCCTCGCACATGACAAGGCTTTCCAGGGATGCGTTGACCCCGCTGTCGATGTAGCCCACGTCGTGAATGAGGCTGGCACCTGAAAGATAGGAATAAAGAAGGCTGGTGGTGGCTTCGGCCGCGGCCTGCTCATCCACAACCTTGGAGTCGGAGCAGCCACCGGTGGAGAACATCAGCAGACCGAGCCATTTGGAAATGTCCGTGTTGGCGGCGGACGCCAGCGACAGTTCCGGTGCGCCGTATGAATAGGTGGTGGTCTTCATGTCCATGACCGTAGTCACCCCGCCCATGATCAGCGGCATGCCCGGTTTTTTCAGGTAACACAGCACCACGGCCAGCAGGGTTTCGGTCAGGGACTGCACCAGCATGCCGGCCATGGTGGCCGGGGCGGTGGCCCCTGAGCTGGGGCAGGGCGTATACATGGCGGGAATCCCCTTTTCCGCGGCAAACAGCAGTTTTTCCACGGCCGTCCGGTCGTTTTTCAGCGGGGAAATCGGTTCGATGTAAGCCACGAACATCGGGTTCAGCCGGAATTCCTCTTCACCGCCCTGAACAAGACAGGCCATTTTCCAGAGATCTTCCAGACCTTCGCCGTCCACGCTGGTGACCACATATGGCTTGGTACATCCTTCCAGCATGGCCATGAACTGATGACGGTCATAGGTCAGGGGGTTGGGGGCGTCGCTGACGATGCCGTGGGACATGAAAAAGTCGTAGTTGGAAAGATAGTCCACGAATTTGCCGGCGGCCCTGATATCCGCGTAATTGGTCCGCCGGCGTTCGCCGGTTTTCCGGTCATAGGTAAACGGCAGGTCCGAGCCCGTGCCGAATCCCGCGGAATTCTTCTGGAGTTTCAGGGACCGCTTGCCGTTCCGGCCTTTCAGGGTAATTTTGCTGGGGTAAACCTTGAGCGCGCGTTCTACCAGGGAAGTGGGGATCCTTACCCTGTTACCGCGCACAACGGCTTCGCTGTTTTTAAACAGTTCAAGTGCTTCGTCCTGATAAACTTCACCCCCCGTTGATTCCAGCACATCCAGCGCCGCGAAATAGATCTGTTCGATCTGGTCGTCGGTAAGAACACGGAACTGGGGCGTGAGGTTAACGGACTGGTTCATCTTTGGTGTCATATTAACCGGTTGGTACATTCTCATAGCAAACCTCTCTTATGTATCGATACGCAGGCCCTGGAAAGGGCCTGCGAATTTGAATATGCCTCCTGTCTCCCGCCGTATGCTTATCCGCTAATGGCTTTCGCCTTATCCACCGAGCTGGCGGCGTTGGCCGCATAAGCGTCCGCGCCGATTTCTTCGGCGAATTCAGCGGTGACCGGCGCGCCGCCGACCATAATTTTTACTTTGTCACGCAGACCGGCTTCTTTTAAGGCGTTGATAGTTTCGCCCATTTTCGGCATGGTGGTGGTCAGCAGAGCGGACATGGCAACGATGTCCGGGTTGTGTTCTTTAACCGCGTCAACGAAGACCTGGGGTTTCAGGTCAATGCCCAGGTTGACGACTTTATAGCCAGCCCCTTCGAACATCATGCCCACCAGGTTTTTACCGATGTCGTGCAGGTCCCCTTCCACGGTGCCGATCACCATGATGCCGGCGCTCCTGGAGTCGGATTCTGACAGCAGGGGCCGGAGAATCTCCATGCCCGCGTGCATGGCCTTTGCAGACCGGAGAACTTCCGGAATAAACATTTCACCGGCCTTGAACCGCTGGCCCACGACGTCCATGCCGGCCAGCAGGCCTTTTTCAACGGTTTCCTGGGGGTCAGCGCCACCGTCAACGGCAGCCTGGACCATGCTTTCAACCTCTTCAATCTTGCCAGCTATCAAACTTTCAGCGATTTTCCCTAAATCAGCCATGATTGTTCTCCTTTGTTGTTAATTGATTTGTAAAGGTTTTTTTGTGTTTTTGTCTATCAGTTGACCATCTAGAACTCCACAGGTGTTACCGATATGAGCAGTTCCTGCTCTTCCAGCTTTTTGAATACATCGGGCGGGACCGTCTCCTCGGTTCTGACCACGATCAGATTTTTTTCCCCTATATCTTCTTCATGGCCGATCATCAGGCGAAGGATATTGATGCCCTCCTCGCCCAGAACGGCGCCGATGTTACCGATATCACCGGGTTTGTTCGCGCTGAGGATCAGCAGGATGTGTCCGTAGGGGCTCAGGTCCATCCGAAAATCATTGATCCGAACCACGCGGGGATAAATTTTCCCAAAAATGGTACCGGCCACCGTGTCTGTGCGCTCGGTGGTGGTAACCTTGACCGTCATGAGGTTTCGGTAATCAAATGGCTCCGCGCTGGATGTTTCGGAAACCTTGATGCCCATTTCCTGGGCGATGGCCGGTGCATTGACCGCATTTACCGCGTCCGCTATCAGAGGATCCAGGATGCCATTCAGCAGGGCCGTGGAGACCGGGTCCAGGTCCAACCCATGGTAATCCCCGTTGTATTCGATGGAGACCTCCTTTAGCTTCCCATTAATGATCTGAGCCAGAAGGCGGCCGATACGTTCGGCAAGTTCCAGGTAGGGCTTGAGCTTCTGGAGTTTTTCCCCGGTCACCGAGGGCGCATTCACCGCGTTCATCACCGTCCCGTCTTTGAGATAGGCAATAATCTGGTTGGCCACATCCACGGCAACGTTGGTCTGGGCTTCCCTTGTGGAGGCGCCCAGGTGGGGCGTGCAGATGAAATTGTCAAATTTGAGCAGCGGGGACTCGCCCGGTGGCTCGGTGGCGAAAACATCCAGGGCCGCCCCGGCCACTTTGCCGGATTCCAGGGCATCGCTGAGATCATCCTCGTTGATAATGCCGCCACGGGCGCAGTTGACGATCATCACGCCGTCCTTCATTTTGGCGAATGCGTCCTTGTTTAGGAGGCCCGTTGTTTTTTTAACTTTGGGCACGTGAATGGTAATATAATCGGCCTGCTCGTAAAGTTCGTCCAGGGTAACGCTCTGGAAGCCCGCCTTTTCGATCCGGTCGGGGTTGATGTTCGGATCAAAAACGATCACCTTCATCTTCAAGCCGCGGGCTCGGTCCGCCACGATGGACCCGATTTTCCCGAAGCCGAGCACGCCGAGGGTTTTCCCCATCACTTCACGGCCCTGGAGCTTTTTCTTGTCCCACCGGCCGCTGCGCAATGATGCGGTGCCCTGGGGAATGTTCCGGGACAGGGACATCATCATGGCAATGGCGTGTTCGGCGGTGGTGACGGTGTTGCCCTTGGGGGTGTTCATCACCACGATCCCCCTTTGGGTGGCGGCCGGAATATCTACATTGTCAAGGCCGATGCCGGCCCTTCCGACGACTTTAAGGTTTTTGGCCGCGTCGATCAGTTCCGCCGTAACCTTTGTGGCGCTTCTGATCACCAGGGCATCATAGTCTTCAATTTCCTCTAGCAGTTCTTCGGGGGTGAGTTCCGTATTGACGGTAACGTCGATATCCGGGGCATACTCAAATATTTCAATGCCGGCTTCCCCCAGCTTGTCGCTTACAAGGACTTTCATTGGTTCTTTCCCTCCAGATTTTATTCTTTTCGAAAATGCATCAGCGCCCAGTTCAGGTAACCGTTGCGCCCGCCCTCCACCCATCGGACCAGGCCCCTGATCATGTTGTCAACATATTCCTTGCTGATGATGCCGATGATCTCATCATATCGGCTTTCCAGCTCCCGGCGTACCCGGTCGTAATGCATGGGCAGATATTTAGCCAGGTCGATCACGTTAACTTCTTTCAGGCCATTTTTGGCGGCCAGTTCCCGGTAGAGCTTCACCGATCCCATGGAATCCAGGTTAATACGTTCCAGAATGGGGTCGATCACGCCTTCCGGGCAGTCGTCCGCCTGCATGGGGTCGGTAAAAACGAAACTTCCGCCTTTTTTCAGAATGCGGGCCACTTCCTTGACCACGCTTTCTTTGTCCCCGCTGTGCAGGATAGCGTCTTCGGACCAGACCACGTCAAAGGACGCGTCCTCATAGGGAAGGGACTCAAAGCTGCCGTCTATGACCTCGATGAGATGATCCAGGTTTTGTTCCCTGTTTTTCTGGCGGTTGCGTTCGTTTTCGCGCTCGCTCAGGTTCAGGCAGGAGACCTTGCAGCCGTATTGGCTGGCGATAAAACGCGCGGCACCGCCGTAGCCGGCACCGATATCCACAACCCGGGTGTTTTCATTCAGGGTTACCTGATCGGCGATGGTCTGGACCGTCCGCCGGCTTGCGTCAAAAATGGGTTCATCTTCATGTTCATAGATGCCGAGGTGGAAATCCTCCCCGCCCCATACGCGGTAGTAAAATTCGTCGGCATCATAGCTATCATAATATTCCTTTGCTTGCTTCACAACATCTGAATAGTCTTCACTCATTTTTTATCCTTATTTTAAATTTGGGTTAAAAATGTTGTAGAGAAAATTAATTGTCAGTCGGTAATTTTGTGCTGAGAACCAGGCCGGTGAGGACTTTTGGATAGTAGAAGGTGGTTTTGCGCGGCATGATTTCGCCCGCAGCGGCGACATCCCGCATCTGCTCGTTCTTTGTGGGATTCAACATAAAGGCGATATCGCAATCGCCGGCTGCGGCAGCCGTTATTGCCGCGTCGATATCACTGGTATAATCGATAACTTTTTCCTCATCGAGTTCCGCCTGGCTGTAACCAAGAATCTTGATTAATATAAGATTGGTTAAAACGGCAACATCGAGGTCTCTCAGTACGCTGGGAACATCATCGCCAAACACCTCCTCCATGATATTCGGTTTTGGTGTTAACAAATAAAACACATCACGCCCGGAGATCATCGCACCGATAGTGTTTTTGGTGGTATCGGCGCGAAGGGCTGCAATAAATTCTTTTTGGGTTTTGTTCCGGTTGTCCTTGTCAAAGGGTATTTCCCGGATATCAAAATAGGGTCTGGCGTCTTCAATAAACGCCGTCTTGCTGGATTCGGGCAGACCGGTGAGCAGGCGATGGGTGGGAAGAATGATCAACCCGTCATCGGACATGCTGGACATGTACATCATGATATAGTTGGCCGGATGATTTTCATCGAAGTTCGGATCGTTGTCCGCTACATATTTCCGGTAATTCAGCGCGGTTTCATAACGATGGTGGCCGTCGGCAATGTAAAGCTTTTTGTCCCGCATAGCCGTTGTTACTTTTTCGGTCACGGTCTGATCGGTTATGCGCCAGAGCCTGTGCCGCTCATTGCTGTCATCCACGAGATCGATGTCCGGTTCTACCTCATTTACCGTGTTTTTCAGCGTGTTGAGGACAAAATCGTCCGCATCCGAAAAAAGGGAAAAAATCTGGCAGAAGTTGGCGCAGGTCTCTTTCATCAGGTTGAGACGGTCGGTCTTTACCTTTGACGAGGTCCGTTCATGGGGCAGTACCACGTTGTTCTCAAAGGGTTCAAGGCCAACTTGGGCGATAATTCCGTATCGTATGTATTGCTGCCCTTCAACGGAAAATTCCACGGATGTGAAGTAGATGGCCGGTTTCTGATCTCTGGCGAGCACACCTTCCGAGCGCCAGTGTTTGAATCGCTCGGCCGCCGCCTTGTAAAACGCGCTGCTGTCCCCTTCATTTTCGCCGGGTTCGCCGAGGATCAGCCGAATAATATTGTCCGGGTGCCTGTCGCACAGTGCCTGCTGCTGTTCTTCGGAAATGACATCATAAGGTGGTGCAACCACGTCACCGATATTTTTAAGAATGTCCTTGTTGTAAAGAATTCCCCTGAAAGGGATGACCCGTGCCATAAAAATCCTTTTGTTTCTGGTTAGTGCCCATCCATAAATTGCTATTTTGCCCGATTTCTGCGTCAGGCTCAAATTTTAATCCTCAAAATACGCAAAGTATTCCTCCGGTTAAAATTTTCGCCTTCCTTGAACTCGACC
>JAXHVL010000009.1:0-19498 GCA_034189225.1 Thermodesulfobacteriota bacterium | reverse complement strand
TTCTCGTAAACCCATGCAACGTAGCCTATCGAAAGGCGATAGACATCCAGTTTCTCGTGTCCAAGCGCCATATCTCTTCGATCCCGATAGCGATCCCGATTTCGATTTGGATTATCCCAACCCCGGTTTATGCGGCTCCGCCCGGTGCAGATGTGTCTTTCCTGAAGATGTCGATGTATTTTTCCAGAATATCCTGGCCGGTTTCATCGATGGCAAAAAATTCCACGCCCGTACGATAGCAGTGATTTTCACAGCGGTTGGTGTGGGCCACCTTCCCGCTGATGTATACAAACTCTTTCTCCAGATTGATGGTCAGGCCGAGTTTCTGATCGGCCTCAATGGGAAAGGGCGTTTCCAGCAATACCCCTCCTTTGGAAATGTTCAGCGTTTTTCCCTCCCCCTCCCGGACAAGAATATTGTTGCTATAAATGTTGACATTGGATGGATTAACAGAATCAATGCGGATGTGCTTGCGTTTTTCTGTGCTTGTCATGCCGGTTTCCCCATAAAAGAATGTTTTTTAACCTACTAACCTTGTAGTTCCATTGTAAAATCAGCCGCCATCACTGTCAACTGAAATCTCATCCATGCGGGGCAACCGTTCCGGAAGCGATTTCAGCGGGGTGTTCTCCATATCCGGGCTGTTGAAATGGATTTACTGTTAACAATAAACGTTACTGTAGCGTTACCATTAACTGTCTGTCCACCGTTTCGGCGACGCCGAGAAATTTTGTCGAAACTATTTGACATGAAATGTTTTGCCATCGTTTTTCGGTTGTTACGGAGCGCTTAGTCTTCCAGATTCATTGACTATCCACTGGCAATCGTGTAGCATTGGCACTTGTCCGGTGAATAGCGCAGTTGATAAGCGTTGAGCCGTGCTGCTGGCGACGGTGTTGCCTGAATTGCGTTTGTTATCGTTTTTCGGAACAGAATATGCTAATTACCGGAGTATATAAATAAAATCATAATTACATAAATGTGATGGTCTCGTAAAAAGTCAATTTTGGGACGGCAAAGTAAAAAGTTCAAGTTCGAGGCACGCAAATCTCGAGGAATGATCTGTAGGGGCGAACCTTGTGTTCGCCCCTACGCCGTACGTGACATGACGAGAGATGCAGCGCAACAAAGAAATTGGACTTCCAAGGAACTCGATTCGAAATCGAAATCGGTATCGGTATCGATAAGTTAAGATTCGATTGCGAAGCCATGGCGAACGTTCCTTTCTGCAAAAACACCGCAGTGGGGTTGGAAGCTTTTTACGAAGCCGTCAAATATAAAATAAGGAGGATATGCGTATGTCTCGGAAGATTGTTGTTATTGGCGGGGTTGCGCTCGGCCCCAAGGCGGCCTGCCGGGCAAAAAGGGTTGACCCGGATGCGGAAGTGTATCTGATTGACAGGGATGAATATATCTCCTACGGGGGGTGTGGCATTCCCTTTTATGTGGCCGGCGATGTAACCGATGAGAAGGAACTTCGGTCCACCAGTTTTCACATGCTGAGGGACGAGCGGTTTTTTCTCAAGGACAAAGGCGTGACCGCCCTGACCGGGACCACGGCGAGATCCATTGACAGGGATAATAAAACCGTCACCATTGAAAAAAAAGACGGGACCATGGAAGCCCTTGCCTATGACAAGCTGGTGATTGCCACTGGAACGTCGCCGCGGCGGCTGAATCTCCCCGGTGAAGATCTTGATAACGTATTCACGGTGGCCAACATGCACGATGCCATTTCCATCAAGGAACGGGTCACCGGCGGCAATATCGAAAAGGCCGTGGTGGTCGGCGGCGGGTTCATCGGACTTGAAATGGCCGAGGCCCTGGCCGACATGTGGGAGATCGAGACCACCATTGTCGAAGTCACGGACCAGATCATGCCCGGCTTCGTGAGCCGCAGTTTAGCGGAAATGGCCACGCGGCATATCGAGGAAAACGGCCTTACCGTGCATACCGATGAACGGGTGGAGGAGATTGTCGGGGACGGCGCCGTTTCTTCCGTAAGGACGAACAAGCGCACCCTTGAGGCGGACCTGGTGATCATGTCCGTGGGGGTCGTTCCCAATACGGATCTGGCCAAAGACGCCGGTCTCGATGTCAGCCCCCAGGGATTCATCATGGTCAATGAACATATGCAGACCTCTGATCCGGATATTTATTCCGGCGGGGACTGTGCCTCGGTCAAAAACCTGGTAACGGAAAAGCCGGGATGGTATCCCCTGGGCTCCATGGCCAATCGCCAGGGCAGGGTGGTCGGCACCAATGTGGCCGGCGGGGACGCTGTTATTGAGGGGGCCGTGGGAAGTTTTGTGGTCAAAATATTCGAAAATGCCTTGGCCGGGGCTGGCCTGACCGCTGAACGGGCGCGTTTCGAGGGCTTTGATGCCGTGGGCATTCAGGTTGCCCAATTTGACCGCGCTCATTTTTATATTGAAAAAGAAATCATCTTTCTTGAACTGGTTGTGGACCGCAAGACCCGGCGGGTCCTCGGCATCCAGGGATACGGCAGCAAGGACAGCGGCATGGTGGCCAGAGTCAATGCCGTGGCACCCATTCTGAAGTACAAACCCGGGGTCGAGGAAATCAGCAACCTGGAAATTGCCTACTCACCGCCTTTTGCCTCGGCCATGGATATCGTCAATGCCCTGGGCAACGCGGCGTCCAACTATCTCGACGACCGGTACAAGCCCATGACCATGGAGGAATTTCAGGCATGCTGGCGGGACAAAAACTGTGACGAGTTGATTTTTCTGGACTGCCGGGCAAACGCCGATGCCCAGCCTTTTCAGGATGCCTATCCCGATATCTGGAAGAGCATTCCCCATGATCAGCTGGCCGACCGGATGGATGAGGTGCCGAAGGATAAGAAACTCGTGCTGCTATGCAATACCGGTGTGCGTTCCTACGAGGCCCAGCTGAACCTGGACGCGGCCGGACTGACCAATAACGTCAGCGTGGGCACCGGTGTGGCCGGCCTGAAAACCTGGGGTGTGGACTTCGGGCTGGATAAGTAGCCGAACATTAGCTTCGCATGCTGCGCCTCGCATCTGCGGCGAACTCGACTCGTGAAATATGACGGCTTCGTAAAAAGCGCCCAGCGCCACATGCGGCGGTATTAATGCAGAAAGGAACTTCGGGCCGGCGGCATCATTTTTTGCCGTCATTGTTTCTTGATTATTGATTGAATGTCCGCACTTTATATTAGTTTTCCGCTCGCCAAGCCGCCAAGATCGCCAAGAATATTCTTTTCATTCTCTGCGATCTTGGCGTCTTTGCGAGAGGCAACTTTTTCTCAAATTGGCAGATTAAGTTCCTTGGAAGTCCGATAGCAGCAAAGCGATGCATCTCTCGTCATGTCACGTACGGTTTAGGGGCGAACCTTGTGTTCGCCCGATCAGGGGGCGAACACAAGGTTCGCCCCTACAGATCATTCCTCGGCGGTTTTTGCCCACGAATCAGCACGAAAGTCACAAAAAGTATGGGCGGTTGCTTTTTTGATCGGAATGTGGCATTTTGCGGATAAAACAATTCGATAGATACGGGTTAAAAGGAGATTTCCATGCGTTTGTCAACCCCCCGCATTCCCCCGGCCGCGCCGGATGAACTGGATGATGAAACCCGGACGCTGCTGTCGTTTTCCGCGGATCGACACGATGGCCGGCCCGATAATATTTTTGCCACCCTTGCCCGGCATCCTGAATTCTTAAAAAAGTTCCTGGTATTTGGAAGTCATGTTCTGGTGGGATCGACACTGCCGCCCCGGGAAAGGGAAATTCTTATTCTCCGCATTGGCTGGCTGTGCCGTGCCGAGTATGAGTGGGGGCAGCATGTGGAGGTGGGAACAAAAGCCGGATTGACCGAAGATGAAATTTATCGGATTATTGAAGGCCCGGATGCCGAGGCATGGACGGCATTTGAAGCCGCTCTTCTAAGGGCGGTTGACGAGTTATACGAAGACGCTTTTATCACGGATGGCACATGGAATGCCCTGGCAAAGGAATATGACACCCGCCAGATGATTGACCTGATTTTTACCGTTGGCCAGTACAATATGGTTTCCATGGCCCTTAACAGCCTGGGGGTTCAATTAGATGCCCGGTTGACGGGGTTTCCGGAGGAATAACAACGCAACCCTCATTTATGCGTAAGAAACCCATTCGGCCGAAGCGAGCCACGAAGGTTTCCGGAGGAATAACAACGCAACCCTCATTTATGCCCTGTTCGTCAAATGCCGATTAAGCTTTTTACCAGCAACCGGATGGAAATTCTTGCCGATGCGGTGGCATCGGAAATGCGCCGTCCCCAGGCGTCCCCCCTTGCGGAGGAAATCATCCTGGTACAGAGCGTCGGCATGAAACGATGGCTTTCCATGGCCATCGCCCGGTCCAATACCATCTGCGCCAATACCCGTTTTCTTTTTCCCAATGCCTTTTTATACGAATACCTTGGCAAGGCTTTCCCCGATGCCCTGTCCGATCTGGCGGCTTTTGATGTGGAGACGATGATCTGGCGGATTATGGCGGTGCTCCGGGACGTGTCATCTCAGGACGTGTTTGCGCCGCTGGCGGGCTATATGACGGATGACAAAGAAGGGCTGAAACGATATCAACTGGCTGCACGGATTGCGGATACCTTTGATCAGTATCTTATCTTCCGGCCGGACATGATTTTTCAGTGGGAGGCGGGGAATATCCCCGAAGACCCGCAGGCCGCATGGCAGGCCCGGCTGTGGAATATTCTTACGGCCGAGGGGGGCAGGGTGCACCGCGCCGCTATCTGGCGGTCGTTTCTCGAGGCGGTGGACATGGGCGACACCGGCATGGATGTCTTTCCCGAACGAGTGTCCGTGTTCGGGATTTCCACGCTGCCCGAGTTTCACATGCACATGCTGTCGGCTATTTCCCGGTTTTCAGGAGTGAATCTTTTTCTGTTAAATCCCTGCCGGCATTATTGGGGGGATATTCCCTCCAACCGGGAGGTGAAAAAAGCCGAGCGTGTGGCAGCGGCCCGCAATATCGGCCAGGCGGATCTGCATCTGGAGGGCAATCCACTGCTCGGTGCCATGGGCATGGTGGCGCGGGATTTTTTTGACATGCTCACCGAATTTGACTGTGAAACCGACTCGCGGTTTGCGGATCTCGGCAACGACACCTTTCTGACGGCCGTTCAGCAGGACATTCTCGAGTTGAAATCCCCGGACGCAACAGCCCCGCAAAAGATCACCGAGTTTGAGGACCGCGGGGGGGAATACAAGCCGGGCTTCGGTTCGGTGATGATCAGTGCCTGTCACGGTCCCATGCGGGAGGTCCAGGTTCTGTATGACAACCTGCTGGCCATGTTTGATGCCGATGCAGGGCTCCGGCCGGAGGATATTCTTGTGATGGCGCCGGATATCGAGACCTATTCTCCTTATATTCAGGCGGTGTTCGAACCGGCCAGCCATGACGTGCCGGTGATTCCCTATACCATTGCCGACAGAAGCCCGAGGGCCGTCAGTCCGGTTGCGGAAGCCTTCATGGGGCTTTTCGATTTTTTTGATTCCAGGTTCACGGTGGCCGACGTTCTGGATATTCTTGAGCCGGCGTTCATCCGCCGACGTTTCAGCATCAGCGCATCGGATCTGGCCGTGATTGTCCGTTGGATCGATGCCGCCAATATCCGTTGGGGTATTGACGGTGCCTTCAAACAGGAAAACGATTTGCCGGGGTTTGATGAGAATACCTGGTCGGCGGGGCTCAACAGCATGGTACTGGGATATGCCATGGCCAGTGAAGGCGAAAGGGTGTTTGCCGGCTTGGTGCCGTGCGATCAGGTGGACGCGGGCGACGCGGATGCGCTTGAAAAACTGATCGTGTTCTGGCAGACCCTGATGCGTTTCAGGGAGGGGTTTCAGCAACGGCACGCCCCGGATCAATGGCGGGACCTGCTTGTCTCATTGATAAACGCTTTTTTTCTGGCCGAAGGCGATACTGAGGCCGACATCCAGATGCTTCTGGATGTGGTCAACCGTCTTCAAGAGCGGTGCCTGCAGGCGGGGTTTGAAGAAGCGGTTTCTCCAACGGTGGTTCGCACATGGCTGCAGAACCGGCTGGCGTCGCACGGGGCCGGTACCCCCTTTATCGCCGGCGGCACGACCTTCTGTTCCCTTTTGCCCATGCGCAGCATTCCCTTTCCCGTCATCTGTCTGCTGGGCATGAATGTGGACGATTATCCCCGGCATGTCACGCCGCCGGGCTTTGACCTTATCTCCAAGGCCCCCCGGCGGGGGGATCGCTCCCGGCGTAACGATGACCGGTATCTGTTTCTGGAGACCCTGCTGTCCGCGCGAAAGCGGCTTTATATCAGTTACACTGGCAGCGACATCCGGGACAACAGCCCCATCCCGCCCGCCGTCCTGGTCAGTGAACTCATGGACTATCTGGATGACCGGTTTTATGTCAATACGCCCGGCGATGTGATTGCCCATATCAGGACAACGCATCGACTTCAGCCGTTTCATCCGGATTATTTTACCGGAAACGCATTGTTCGGCTATGACGCGGATTTTTGCGAAACCGCCCGACGGCTGAGCACATCGGCACAAAACGCGCCGGTCTTTGACGCCGGTCCACTTGCACCAATCGAAATCAATGAACCGGTCGAAATCAATGAACCGGCCACAGCCAGATGCCCGGAAGACGAGCAGCCCCTTTCGTTATCGGATTTTTGTGCATTTTTTATCCATCCGGTCCGGTATTTTTTAAACCGACGGCTGGGCATATACCCGCGCAAGGAAGAAGGTGTTCAAGCCGAGACCGAACCATTTCAGGTCAGGGGGCTCGAACAGTACGGCATCAACCGGACGATTGTTGCCGGCATCCTGGATCATCAGGAAAAAGAACACATATACGACTACCTGCGCGCCGCCGGCCGGCTGCCCCATGGCGAAGCCGGCCGGACGGGCTTTGAGCGGTTATACAACGGCGCAAATGATTTTGTGGAATCACTCAAAGGGTTTACAGCCGGTGATACGCCCGTTTCCGTCGAGATTAGCCGGGTGGTGGATGGCTGCAGGATCTACGGCACGGTGGAAAATATATACAATGACACCTGGCTTCTGTATCGCTATGCCGATATTAAGGCCAAAGACCGGCTTCGGCAATGGCTTGTGCATCTGCTGCTCAATTGTTCGTCTTCTTGCGCCGGCCCCGTTAAAAGCGTTTTTGCCGGCAGGGACCGGTGGGTGGAATTCGTTCCGCCTGCAGACAGTGAGACCGTAATCAAACAACTGCTGCACGTGTATCGCGACGGTCTGAGGCGGCCGCTACATTTTTTTCCTGAAAGTGCCTTTGTCTATGCCGAAACCCTGGCAAAAGGAAAGCCGGTCCAATCCGCATTCAGCAGCGCCCGCCGGGTGTGGCAGGGCAATGCAAATCGCATGGGCGAGTGCATGGATGATGATTACCTGCTGGTTTTTGGCAAAACCGATCCGCTGGACGAAGAATTCCGGCAACTGGCGGAGATGGTATTCAATCCACTGCTGGCATGTGTTGCCGAATCCGGCAGAAGAAAACTGTAAAGACAGCCCCATGAAAGAATTTGCAAAATTTGAAATATTGGAGACCCCGCTTGACGGGGTCAACCTGGTGGAGGCCAGCGCCGGAACCGGCAAGACCTATGCCATTGTAGGAATGTTTATCCGGCTGGTGGTGGAACAGGGGCTGGAAGTGGAAAATATTCTGGTGGTAACCTTTACGGAAGCCGCCACTCAGGAGCTCAAGGAACGCATCCGTTCCAGGGTTCGGGATGCCATTGTCGCATTTTCCGCCGATTCGCCGGCCGACGATCCCATGCTGGCGAACCTGGTCCAGAAATTCAATAACCGCCGTGAAACGGCCCTTGCCCGCCTGAACCTGGCGCTGCGGTTTTTTGACCAGGCGGCCATTTTCACCATTCACGGGTTCTGCAACCGCCTGTTGCGGGACCATGCTTTTGAAAGCGGCATTCTTTTTGACACCGAACTGGTCACCAGTCAGGATGCCCTGAAACAGCGCATTGCCGAGGATTTCTGGCGAAAGCATTTCAGCCGGGCGTCCCGTCTGTTTGCCGATTATGCCGTGGGGGAAAAAAAGATTTTCCCCCATACCCTTGCCGGGCTGCTGCACGGCGGTGTTTTGATGGCGGCGGTCAAGGTGCTGCCGGAAGCGGGCGATAATCCGGACTTCAGGGCAGCGGTTGCCGATGCAGAAAACCGGTTCTGCGAATCATTTGCGGTACTGGCCGAGGCATGGCGGCGGCACCGGTCCGATGTGGCGGCAATACTGATGGATTCACCGGGGTTGAACCGGAATAAATACCGGAAAGCCAGTATCCCCGTTTGGATGGCGGCGATGGACCATTATGCGGCCATGGATAAGGGAACGCCGGTCCTGTTTGAAAAGTTTGAAAAATTTACCGCTGCCGGCGTAGCCGACGGAACCAAGGCAGACGATACCCCTGAAGCCCATCGCTTTTTTGATATCTGTGAGCATCATCAAGCCTTGAGCGGGGCGCTTGTATCATTTTTCAACCGGCGCATCACCCGGCTGAAGAGGGATTTTATCGATTATGCCCGCCGGGAGCTGGAAGCCCGCAAGAAACGCCGTAATATCCACTATTTTGATGATCTGGTGGCCAATGTGAATGCGGCGCTGAAGGCCGACGGGCGGGGGCTTTTGCAGCAAGCCGCGCGCAGCCGATACCGGGCCGTACTGATCGACGAGTTTCAGGATACCGATCCGGTACAGTATGAAATATTTTCACGGCTCTTTGCCGGGACCACCGCGCTTTTTTTTATCGGTGATCCAAAGCAGGCTATTTACGGGTTCAGGGGGGCGGATATTTTCGCCTACCTTACGGCGGCCGGCCGGACCGACGCGGCCTATACCCTGGATCAGAACTGGCGGTCCGCCCGGCCGCTGGTGCACGGCGTCAATGCCCTGTTTACCGCAATGGAGAATCCTTTTGTGGTGGAAGAAATCGGTTTCAACCCGGTTGTGCCCGCTCCGGCGGCATCGATCCCGGCGTTGAAACAAGACGGTGAAGTGGCCGACGGCATTGAGATCAGGTTTTTTCATGCCAATGCCTTTGACGGCATTACCCGGAAGGATGAGTGGGTCCAGGCGGTGGCGGCGGATACGGCAGCTTCCATTGCCGGTCTGCTTGAGAAGGGTCGCCAGGGACGCTCCCTGCTGGGGGACCGCCCGCTCTGCGAGGCGGATATCGCGGTGCTGGTTCGCCGGCACGCGGAAGCAGAGGTCGTGCAGCGCTGTCTGGCCGATTTGAATATCAACGGGATTATTCTCAAGACCGGCAATCTGTTTGATTCCCATGAAGCATTTGAAATGTCGGTGCTGCTCAATGCGGTGCTTTCGCCCGGGGACGACCGGCTGGTCAAAGCGGCGCTTGCAACCGATATGCTGGGATGGTCCACGGCAGCCATCGATGCCCTGGGGCGTGCCGATGATGCAGCGGATGACGAACTGGCCTCGGAAACAACGATTTTTTTTGAATGCCGTGATCTCTGGCAGCGCAACGGGTTTATCCACATGTTCAATCGAATGGCCCGACATAACAGAACGCTGCCCCGGCTGATGCTGTTTTCAGACGGGGAACGGCGGTGCACCAACCTGTTTCATCTGGCGGAGGTTCTCCATCAGACGGCCGTATCCGGGGATCTGGGGCCGGAAACCCTTTTAAAATGGCTTGCCAAACAGCGGAATCCTGAAACCCGCGAGACCACGGAATATCCCCTGCGGCTTGAAAGTGACGACAATGCCGTGAGCATCATCACCATTCATAAAAGCAAGGGGCTGGAATACCCCGTGGTATTTGTCCCGTTTCTCTGGGGGAGCACTTCCCGTTCCGGTGCGGACAATGCCGTGACATTTCATGATCCTTCAGATGGCATGCGGCCCACGGTAGATTTCCGCACGGGTGATGAACAATGCCGGCAGAGCATTGATCAGGCGGACAAAGAAGCGGCGGCCGAAGCCATGCGCCTGACCTATGTGGCATTGACCCGGGCAAAAAATTACTGTTGCGCAGCCTATGTATTGGCCAAGGCGGCGGGATCGCCTCTGTCTGACCTGCTGACCGGCTCCGCTGCGGATGCGGATGTGGAAGCGCGTCTGCAAGCCATTGCGAGTAAAGCCAAAGCGTCGGGGGCAGCGATATATGCGTCCGCTGCCGCGCCTCTGAACGCAAAGGCTTTGCACCCCATATCCCCTGCTGTTGAGTCCGAGCACTCTCTTTCCTGCCGGGCATTTGCCGGCAACATCCATAGGGACTGGCGGGTGTTGAGCTTTTCGTTCATGAGCCGGCAGACCGGCCGGACGCCGCATTTTGCTTCGGAAAGCCCCATCTCCGGTATGGATGATAACCGGTTTTTAACCGATGATACGGATGTGGAGACGGTGGATAGCGGGTCCGGGGACCAACTGCTACCGGACGATGAGCGCGCCGGCATCGTCCATTTCCCGAAGGGTGCGGGTGCGGGTCTGTTCATGCACGAGATTTTCGAACATCTGGCGTTTACCGATACGGATACGGCCCGTCTGGAAGCGCTGGTCGCCGATGGTCTGGCCCGGTATAATTTTGATGCTCGCTGGCAGCCGGTGGTCTGCGGCATGGTCTCCCGGGTACTTTCAGTGGAGATGCCGTCGCCGGCCGGCGGAAAATCTGTCCGGCTGAGTACGGTTGCCGCCGGGCAACGGATCCATGAACTTGAATTTTATTTTCCATTGAACAGGGTGTCACCGGCCGGCATTGCCGGCGTCTACCGCGGTGCCGGGGCGGTGCCCCCGGAAACGGAGTTTGCCGAGCGCCTGGGTCGCCTGACCTTTTCCCCGGCCCGGGGATTTATGAAGGGGTTTGTAGACCTGGTCTTTCATCATGAGGGACGCTATTATCTTGCGGACTGGAAATCCAATTTTCTGGGCACACGACCCTCGGACTATCACCGGAGTGCCCTGTACAACGAGATGGTATCGGCCTGTTATCTGCTGCAGGCCCATATTTATGCCGTGGCGCTGAACGCTTATCTTCGGAACCGGGTGCCGGGGTATGATTATAAAAGCGGGTTCGGCGGTATTTTTTATATTTTTCTGCGGGGGGTGGACCCGGCGCACGGTCCGGATTACGGCATTTACCGGGAAAAACCTTCGGCCGAGCTGATCGAGGGACTGACGGATTATTTTATTCAGTCTGACCGGACAAAAGGATCGTTATGCTGACAATGAAACCGGCCATCGATATCACCGCCCTTAAGCCGGTGCTGGGTGAGCTGGATATCCGGTTCGGGGAGTTGATGACCGCCCTGGACGCGGATGTACCCGCTGACGCACTTTTCCCGGCGGCTGCCCTTGCCAGCTGGGCAAGCCGGCGGGGGCATGTATGTCTTGACCTTGGCCGTGCCGACGCGCTGCTGGCAGCCGAGGGTCACGGAACGGTGTTGCCGCCGCCGGGGCAGTGGCATGAGCAATGGCGCAATCTGCTTTTACAAAGCCGGGTGGTAGGGCAGCCGGGCGATTTCACCCCGCTTGTCATGGACCGGGGGATGCGCCTTTATCTTCACCGGTACTGGTCGTATGAGAATGAACTGGCGGATTTTATCGGGCAACGTTACCACAGGCCCGTCCCCGTGGATAAGGATCTGCTGGCCGACGGTATTCAACGCCTGTTTCCGGCTGCTGACCAGGCGGTGAATATGCAGGCCGTGGCCGCCGTATCGGCTTTGATACATGGCTTCTGCGTGGTTTCCGGAGGTCCGGGTACCGGCAAGACCACCACGGTAGCGGCCATTCTGGCACTGCTGGCGGAACAGGCGGCCGCCGGTCCGGGCGGCAGGACACTGGAAATCGCACTGGCCGCCCCCACGGGCAAGGCTGCTGCACGACTGGGAGAGGCTGTTTCCGCGGCACGGCTTTTTCTGGACAGTCCGACGGCATGCCTTGACATGCTGCCAGACCATGCATCCACCATTCACCGATTGCTGGGGAGCATGCGGGACAGCGCTTATTTCCGGTATAACCGGCATCATAAGCTGCCGGCGGATGTGGTGGTGGTGGATGAGGCATCCATGGTGGATCTGGCCTTAATGGCAAAACTGGTGACGGCGTTGCAGGACCACTGCCGGTTGATTCTAGTCGGGGACAGGAACCAGTTGTCCTCGGTTGCGGCAGGGTCAGTTTTTGCCGATATCTGTGGGGCCGGCGGGGTTAATGTGTTTTCCAGCGGGTTTTATAAAATACTGGCCGACATGGACGTCGCAGGGCCGGCGCCGGCCCGGCCCGGCTATGAAAGCCGGCCCGGCGATGCCGTTGTCGGGCTGGACCGCAACTACCGGTTTGACCCGGACAGCGGCATCAGCCGGCTCGGCCTTTCGGTGCGGGAGGGCGATGGACGGACGGCCATGGCAGTGCTGGCAGACGAAGGTTTTGATGATGTTCGCTGGCATCATGGCGCGCAAACGGATCTGCACGGGATGCTGGCGGACAAAATCATCCGCTGGGTTTCCGCTTACATGGGCAGTGAAAACGACCCGGCGGCCTGCTTTGAAGTGTTTGACGGATTCCGGATACTCTGCGCTCTCAGGGAGGGGCCGTTCGGCGCGACAACATTGAACCGGCGCATTGAGCAGATGGTGCGGCACCATCAGGGGGTTGCCGAAGGACAGCAATGGTATCCCGGCCGACCGGTCATGATTGTCCGCAACGATTACCAGCGATTGTTGTTTAACGGCGATGTGGGATTGACACTTTCCGGCCCGGACAACCGGTTGCAGGTTTTTTTTCAGGGACCGGACGGGGTACGTGCATTTTATCCAAACCGGCTGCCCGACCATGAAACCGCGTTTGCCATGACCGTGCACAAGAGCCAGGGCGCCGAGTTTACCAGTGTGTTCGTGATATTGCCGGACACCGACGCACCGGTGCTGACCCGGCCGCTTTTGTACACGGCCATTACCCGGGCGAAATCTTTTGTTGAAATTGCGGGTGAACCCGTTATATTGGAAACAGCAATGGGCCGGGATACCCTCCGGGTTTCCGGCCTTTCGGATGCGATTTATGGGCAGCTTGGACAATCTGAATTTTAATTACAGGAGGACGGACGGAATGAACATTGCAGTTGCGAGCGATCATGCCGGATTTGAAATAAAAGCGGATCTTGTCACCCATATCCGGCGGCATCACGTGACATGGCAGATTCATGATATGGGGCCCGAAGACGATACATCGGTGGATTATCCGGTTTACGCCCACATGGTGGCAAGAGGGGTTTCCACGGGGCAATACAGTCGGGGGATTCTGATCTGCGGGTCCGGGTTGGGCATGTCCATTATGGCGAACCGTTTTCTGGGGGTAAGGGCGGCGCTGTGCGCTACAACAGAGATGGCGGAACTCAGTCGTCAGCACAACAACGCCAATATTCTCTGCCTGGCAGCACGGATCCTTACTCTGGATGAGAATCGCCAGATTCTGGACAAATGGCTGGAGACCCCCTTCACGGAGGATCCCCGCCATGTCAGGCGCATTGATTTAATGGATCTGATGGTGACCCGTTAACGGGTCACCATCCATGTTTGAACCTGAGAAAGATGGTAATCTCAAGACGGAGCATTAACGGGTCTGTAGACCCGTGTCTCGGCTTTCAGCCGTTTGTTTCAACCCACCGGCTTTTAGCCGATGGTTGTTGAGTTGCCGCTAGGCGCGGGCGAACGTGAAAAATCAGGAGTGAAACGTGTTTACTGTGCTGGAAGGGGCTTGCCTGTTTACGGGCGAAGCCGGTTATCTGGAAAATGCGGCAATGGTGTTCAAGGACGATTGTATCCATGCCGTGGGCAAAAAGGGGGAAATCCCCATTCCGGAGGCGGCAAACTATTATGATGTGACCGGAAAATATATTTTGCCCGGCTTGATTGATGTCCATATCCATCTGGACCTTCACGGCATGGGTGATACGTATCATGAGAGCCTGGTGGAGGATAAGCTTCGTGCCATCAGGGCATCCCTGGAAATGGGAAACACGGTACGGGCCGGATTCACAACGGTCCGCAATGCCGGTTCCGCCAATTATATTGATGTGGCGGTGAAGCGTGCCGTGATGGAGGGCCTTATCGTGGGGCCCCGAATTCTGGCGTCAGGCCGAATCATCTGCATGATGACAGCCGGCAGTGAATATTTCGAGGGGCTTTACCGGGAGGCCGACGGGGTGGATGAAAATCGAAAGGCCGCTCGGGAACAGCTGAAAGAAGGGGTGGACTGCCTTAAGGTAATGGCCACCGGTGCGATTATGAATCCCGGCGGGGTGCCTGGGGCGACCCACCTGGATGCAGACGAGATCCGGGCCGTGGTTGAGGAGGGCGCTAAAACCGGCAAACATACCGCCGCCCACGCCCACGGGGCCGAGGGCATCAAAAACGCCATCAAGGCCGGCGTACGAACCATTGAACACGGTACGCTGGCCGACGATGATGCGCTGAAAATGATGGCGGATGAAGGTATATTTTTAACCTCGACCCTGAGTTCTAATTTCTGGATGCTCAATGCCAGAACTGCCAGCGGCATTCCCCATTTCATGTTTGAAAAGGCCAGGGAGATCTCCAGACAGCGGCAGGAAAATCTTCACCGTGCGCTGTATTTCGGGGTCAGGGTGGCGATGGGGACCGATGCGGGGACGCCCTACAATTATCATGGTAAAAATGCCATGGAATTGATCCAGTATGTTAAACTGGGACTTATGAGTCCCATTGATGCGGTTCTGGCCTCTACTCGTACTGCGGCCGATGCCATCGGTATGCTGGAAAAGACGGGCACGCTCGACCCCGGTAAATTCGCGGATTGCGTGGTATTTGAGGATGACCCTCTGGCGGATATCGATGTGCTGGAATCTCTGGATAAGATTGCGATGGTGTTCAAGGCGGGCGAGTTAATCACCGGCCGGGTGGATACCTCTCAATGGTCGGAAACCTCTCCGCTTGGGGTGGGTGGCAGCCGGGAAGACGGCTGACCGGGACAAGTATCGGGAAAGTGAAGGAGGATATCAGATGATGAGCGACAGCAGAAAAAAAATTCTGTTTCTTTGCGATGCCAGTGATGTGGATGTGGTGGAAAACAGTTTTCAGGATCAGTCCGATTATTACCTGACCATTGAAACCACAGAAAAAATTCTGAGCTTCGGTGTCAAGAAGTACCTGAACCAGACGGTTGAGCGAATTCAGCAAAAACCGGAATTGTATGACGGCATCGTCGGGACCCATGATTCATCTTCACTTTTTGCGGCAATCCTGGCTGAAGAAACCGGCAAACGGTTCGCTTCCGTCAAGGGCGTGATCAACAGTCAGAACAAGTATATCTGCAGGCGTATTCAACGGGATATCACACCTGAGGCCGCGCCAAAATTCTGCCTGGCGCTGGATTATCTGCGAGACCCTTCGCGGCTGGAAACCCCGTTTTTTATCAAGCCGGTTAGATCCAACATTTCCTTTGGCACTCATATAATCGAATCCCCGGAAGCGCTGGAATATTATATCGGTCATGAAAGTTTGGATATATCGCTTTTCAATCAGTACTACCTGAATGCGCTGGCTTACAGCCCCAGGTATTATGACGCGGTGAACATTGCCACCTGTAACAGTTTTCTCTGTGAGGACCTTATTTCCGGCGTTCAGGTCACCATTGACGGGTATGTTTATGAGAAAACAGTTTTTTTTCTTGGAGTTACCAGAGCGATTTTCCATCCCCGCTCCAACAGTTTCAGCCATCATGAATTTCCCCACCACCTCCCGCCGGCACTGACGGATCAGATTAAAGACGTGCTGGAACGACTGATGCCCGGTCTGGGTCTGGACAATAGTTTTTTCAATGTAGAGCTGCGCGTGGACGAGGAGACGGGCACGTTTAAAATCATCGAAGTCAACAGCCGGATTGCCTTCCAATTCGCCAAAACCATCGAGGCTGTTACCGGCTTTGATCCCCTGCGAATGATCTGCGACATGGCGGTGGGCAAAAAGCCCGAGGCCATGCCCCTGGAGTCGGTCAGACAGTTTCCGTATTGCTATAATTTTGAGCTGCACGCCTTTGCCGATGCGAAGATTCTGGAAACCCCCATCATGACCGCCTACGAACAGATTCGAATGGCATACCCGGAAGTGAGTGTCCGGAATCTGGTGTATGAAAATGCTAATTTGTCCGACTTCAAGCACAATCCTCAGAGTTACCGGTACTGTCTGCTGGATATACCGGGAGAGAACCGGGAAGATATTTTGGCTAAATATGATCACGTTGTTTCCATGCTGGGGTATAAATTCGGCCCTGTCACATCACAGGCGGATCATGATGCCGTGGAAAAACTTCCCGGCCGGCCGCCGGCTCAAACCAAGGGCGGGGGCCGTATTTAAGGTCTGTCAAAAAATAATTGTTACATTCGGTTGCCGCTTCATCCCGTCCAGCGGCGTTGCGCTCCTTGCGACATAGACTTACTATGCCTCAGTCGCGCGCCTTGCCGGACGGGCGAATCGACAACCTCGGTGTGACACACTTATTTTCTGACAGACCCTTATGAGTTTCAGTCCCCACCGGCTGACTGAAGTTAAGTTGCAGAAAGTTCTTGCCGGCGCGGTTGTTTTCAGTTATAATAATATTATCAAACGCTTGAAATCTTCGAAACGGTCTGCGGGAATATGATGTAAAGCTGCGATATAAGCAGAATGCCACGGAATGCTGGGGATGGGAGGAGATGACAGGGCTGATTGATGAATTTAAAATCGTCGGCCGGTATGGGGGGTCAGTCTTCGTATGCTTCCATGAATTCGTGCAGCGCTTTTTTCATCCAGCCCACGGATTCGTAATTGGTCATTATCAGCAGCAGACCGTTGAGATCCTGCTGATCGAACTGAAACAGGGTTTTCATGACGATGGCCGTTTGTTCCGCCTCGAAGTGTTTCAGAAGAAATTCATAATTCCCCTGTTCTGCATTCAAAAGCTCCGGCGGTGAGTAAGATACCACCGTCTTCAACAGGCCGGATATTTTTCCCACACAGGCCCCGATCAGAATGTTGCTTATTTCTATCAGCAGCCCTGCTTTTAATTCCGTGTCTTCCTTTTGGGAAATTTTATCCCGGTAACTCACATTCAAGAATTTTTCCAGCACCTGCTCCGTCCCGCTGGGAAGAAAGAGAAGCCCGGACCCGTTGAAGTCCCCCCAGAATTTCTGACCGATGGCGGAATTCCGCTGGCCGTGATTGATGGTCTCATTTAAGAAGTCGGGCAGTAAATTAAATCCCATGATACGGATATCCGGAATGCTGAGAATTACCTGTACGTCAATCAGTTCCGCAAGGTCGGCTGTGGCATTACCGAAAGCGATATTCATTATTTCCTGAAGAATGTCTTTTTCTTCTTCTGAAAAAAATTTATTGGGATCATGCAGGTTATCGTTCATTATTCTCCTTTGAGGACCATCTCGGCTTTGTCCAGTGTTTCTTCGATCATCTGGGCTTTGGCCGGCTTTTTAAGCAGGGTGAAGGCCCCAAGCTCCATGACATTGGATATGGATTTGGGCTGGACATCTGCCGTGGTGACAATAATCATAGCGTTCTGGTCGATGCGCCGGATTTCTTCAAGGGCTGTATAGCCGTCTACGCCCGGCATTGTGAGATCCATAAAAACGACCTGGGGTTTGAGAATTTGATATTTTTTGATGCCGTCCTTGCCGTCGGTGGCTTCAAAAATTTCATACCCTTTATTCTTCGGGATTGAACTTTTAAGCATTTTACGGGCAACGGGTGAATCATCAACAATGAGAATTTTTTCAATCATGGGGTTCTGCCTTGTGGATCTTGCTGTGGGTTAGTGCCCATCAATAAATTGCTATTTTGCCCGATTTCTACGTCAGGTTCAAATTTTAATCCTCAAAATACGCAAAGTATTCCTCCGGTTAAAATTTTCGCCTTCCTTGAACTCGACCAAAATATCTAATTTCTGAACGGACACGGGTTAGTGTCCGGCTGAATGTTTCCTTTCCCCGGCGTTTCAAATCGTGAACGGGCATTGGTTGATAAACTTGTTGGGGTTTATCTGGATCCCATTAAACAATACCTCGTAATACAGTTCGGACGGGTGTTCTGGTGTCAACTCTTCTGTTTTTTTCAGGTCTCCCGTTTTTTCCAGGCTGCCGATAACCTCACCATCCTGAACGGTATCGCCGATATGCTTGTACACGCTTTGAAGCTTTGCATATCTGGTAAAGAAGCCATGTCCATGATCTATCACAATCATTCGGCCCATCCCCTGTTTTTCGCCGGCAAAAGAGACGACGCCGTTGGCAGCCGCTCTGACGCTATACCGACCGTCTGTAACATTTATTAATACGCCCTTATGGAATTTTTCTTCACCGGTCAGCGGAGAAACATAGCTTTTGAAATTTTTTGTGATGCCGCCTTCCACCGGTATGGCAGTGGGGATACATGTCATGGGGTTGATCGTAAATTCCGGGTTTTCGAGAATCAGTTTCAGCCTGTTTTTCTGGGGGCGGTAAAGAAGCTCCTCGGGATGATGATAGGGGGTTTCCGGTCTGGTTTGTGTGGTTTCTTTTATTCCCTCTTCCTCCTGGCTGTTAATGGAATCGGATTGTCGGGCATTCTCGGTTTTTGAACCACCGACCCCGAAAAGATTTTCATGGTTGATAGAACGTTCAATCCTGGCAATTTTCCGGATCTCATTTTCAACATTTTCAAGGTGCGCCAGTTTGGTTTCCAGACTCCCGAGCTTTTTTCCCAGAAGCACAATCTGCTGTTCGCGGGTCTTGAGGTTGTTATGCTGCCGGTTGATGGTTTCCTGGAGCCGGAGCGGATCTGTGGTGCGTTTGTGAAGGCTGTAGGATTTCATGATGAGCAACGAGACGGTCCCGATACTGAAAATAATTGCCAGAGTAAAAGCGAAAAGCATATATCGGGGGAAGGTTAATTGATTGCTTTTGTATCTGTTTTCATCAAAAATCGTCAGCGTGATCGTTTTTTTAAAAAAATTTTTCACAGTTAAACCACCGCTCATTCGTTTTGAATTCATATTTATCAAGAACCCTGAACACCGGCCATCATTTAATCCTTCTGTAATGTTTATTGACAATCGTTATCAAATCAAAAACATTGCGATCTGTCAAGTTAGAGATGATTTTTTTGAAATTTTATTATTCAGATAATAGCTGGTATATTGGCACCCGCATATGATCAGATTATCCCGTTTTCCGACGGCAATGCTCTTTTTGATGCCTGCCCGGCCTCTGATTAGCAGTTCATAAAGATTGACAATGCTGATCACAATACAATTTTTTATTATGGCATTGAACCCTATATGTCTGGTATAAGAGAATTCATGGAAATAGTGACGGCTTCGTAAAAAGTCCAATATCTGCGTTGCGATGTATCTCTCGTCATGTCACGTACGGTGTAGGGGTGAACCTTGTGTTCGCCCGATCAGAG
>JAXHVL010000089.1:0-6330 GCA_034189225.1 Thermodesulfobacteriota bacterium | reverse complement strand
CAGGTGAACGAGTTTCTGCCCGCGCCGAAAAAACCGTTCCTGCGAGGGAAGCCGAAGGCCAAGCTGCGGGGCGCCCTTTCTTTTGCATACTTTTCTTTGGGCGAGCAAAGAAAAGTATGAAAGAAAAATTCAGCCTCGTTCCCACGCTGAACGTGGGAACGAGAGAACGTGGTAATTCATCTAAAACCAAAGCATCTTTTTAACCACGAAATACACGGAAGAACACGGAAGGAACCATCTTGCTCCCCTTTTCCGTGCCCTTTCCGTGTATTCCGTGGTTAATCAAACGGCAGTCGATTACGATCACGAAAAGGTAGAAGTGGCGAAGCAATCTTTCGATTGCGCCATAATAAGTTACTTTCTGCAAAAACGCCGCGGCGGGGTTGGAAGCCTTTTTACGAGACCATCATACATGAACAGTTAAAATTCGAATTTCGTGCTTTGCGCCTCACCGGCGTAGCCTTTTATCGCTGACCTGGACCAGAGGACCAGATTTTATTGATGTTGATCACGTAATTGACGAATCCGGGAAAGCCCCCTGCTCGCCCGCGCCGAGGATTCATCCAGTGCTAAGGCTTGCCTGAAGTGACGTTCCGCCTCTTTGTATCTTCCCATGGCCGTTGCAATCTCTCCCAGGCCGCAATGAATTTCGGGGTTACGCGGGGCGTTCTCAAGGGCATGACGGACCTGGTAATAGGCTTCCACAAACCGCTCCTGGCCGGCCAGCACCATCCCCAGGTTGTAGCGGGCCGCCGGGAATGTTTTGTCAATGGCAATGGCTCGGCGGTAATGCTGAACCGCCTTGTCCACCTCGCCGGTCATGGCCAGTACATCGGCCAGCCCCGCATGGGCCGGGGCAAAATCCGGCTCAGACGCCAGGGCGTGCTGATAATGCACCCTGGCCTGCTCAAGCCGGCCGGATTTTTTATCAATATTGGCCCGGTTAACATGGGCGCCGGGGGATTCCGGACGTAATGCCAGGGCGGCTTCGAACTGAAGGGCCGCCTTGTCCAGCGCGCCTGCCCGGGCATAGGCATCCCCCAGGTTGATATGGGCGAAAAAATTGTTCTCCGTCACCTCGACGGCCCGTTTGAACAGGGCTATGCTGTTTCGATAATACCCCGCATGATGAAATGCAACACCACCCAGCGCCAGGATCACAATGCCGATAATCGCCATTGCTCCTGCCCTGGCCGCAATGCGCCAACGCTGAAAATCCGGCACCGCCCATACCATACAAATAAACAGGCCGATACCAGGCATATAAATGTAATGGTCGGCGGTGGCCGGCCAGGGGCCGGCCTGGACAAATCCAAGCATGGGAATCAGCGTCACCAGGAACCAGAGCCAGCCAAGCAGCATCATCGGCACGCGGCGGGCGTGGCGCACCAGCAAAGCAGTCACGCAGACAATGAACACCCCGGATAAAACCGGCTGCCAAAACGGGATATGATCAGGAAACGGGTAATACACCGAAAGACTGGCCGGCCAGAGCGTCCGAAAAACATATACCCCGTAAGCGGTAACCGCGTTGGCAATGCGCATTCCCGTGCCGATATCCGCCATTGATGCGGCCGCGCCTGAGCGCTCCGCCGTAACGATCACCAGCAGGGACCACACGATGGCCGCACCGAAAAACGGCAGTTTTTCCCGAAAAACAGGCCCCCGTGGCTGCCCTGTCTTCAGCCGGCCCGCATATCCGTCAATGAACAAGAGCAGAAAAGGAATGGTGACGGCGGAGGACTTGGCCAAAACGGCGAGCACAAACAGGACAAAGGCAGCCCAGTACCATTTGCGGGTTTTCTGTGTAACATACTGCACGTATCCCCATAGCACGGTCATCCAGAAGACGCCGCAGAGCACGGTGGACCGCTGGGCCACCCAGGCCACCGAATCCACGTTCACAGGATGCACCGCCACCAGTATCGCCACCATGGCCGATCGCCACAAAGCCCCGGTGAGACGAAACAAAAAACAATACACCAACACCACAACCCCGGCATGCAATCCCGCGTTCACCAGGTGATGCCCCGCCGGGTTCAGCCCGAATACCGATACCGCCGCCATATGGGACACCATGGCCAGGGGATAAAAAAACACATTCTCTTGCCAGGCCGACAAAAATGCCCACTTGAGCCCGGTAATGGACAGACCGTTTGCCACGAGGGGATTGTCAAAAACAAGCTGGGGGTCGTCAAACCCGACAAAAGAAAACCCGGCTGTCCGGCCGTATACAATAAGGGTTGCCGCAATTAAGAGGGCAAATATCATGACATGGCGATATCGCATGGGATTAACCTGTTATATAGAAAAGCACAAAAAACAAGTTCCTTGGAAGTACCATAAAGAGATATTTTTATTCCAACCATGAAGAACATGAAGTTGAAATTATTGTTAATTTTTTATTTCTTCATGATCTTCATGCGCTTCATGGTCAAAAAATCAGACTTTTTACGAATGCATCTTCTTTGACGGCTTCGTAAAAAGCTTCCAACCCCGCCGGCGTGTTTCTGCAGTAAGGGTCTGTCAAAAAATAAGTGCGTCACACCGAGGTTGTCGATTCGCCCGTCCGGCAAGGCGCGCGACTGAGGCATAGTAAGTCTATGTCGCAAGGAGCGCAACGCCGCTGGACGGGATGAAGCGGCAACCGAATGTAACAGTTATTTTTTGACAGACCCTAAGTAACTTGTGGAGGTCTAAAGACCTCCGCTACACAAACCGAGGTAATATCCCCTGATTCGATAATGGCCTCAATTCATGTAACGGAAGGCTTTAGCCTTCCACAAAAAAAACAAGTTCCTTGGAAGCTTCCAACCCCGATGTAGCTTTTTTGCAATAAGGGTTCGTCACAAAATAAGTTGGGCAAATTTGGCGCCGGAATTTTTTCCGTCTTCGAGACGCGAGGAGGAAGAATAGCAAGCTATTTGACCGACGAAGCAACAAAGAAGACGGGAAAAAGAACAAGCCAAATGGTCAAGTTATTTTGTGACGAACCCTTTCTATTTTTAAAGGGGCATGATTTATAAAAAACCTGGAACAGTCAGCGCAATCAATTGGCATTATTCCAGTTGACACCGCTGGTATCCCAGGCCACGTCGGTGATGGCCTGCTCCGTGCCCGGCAGAGCCCCGGGATCGTAACGAAAGCGGGGGTGACGGTCCACATAATCCCATTCATAATAGCCATTGCCCCAGGCCAATCCATCAGAGACCCAGTAGTATTCATCTGCTCTAAAATCGTAATCAATGGTCTGCGTCAGTGGATTCCCCTTGAAATCCACATTGGATATAAGTACAGTTTCGTTATCGTTGACCAACCCGGTCCCTTCAAATACCCAGGACCCATCTTCTGGTGGAGGATTACCATTTCTGTCATCTTCGTTATACCTCTCAGTGCCATCATAGCTTATACCACTATAAACCCCCGTCGGATTCGTCCATTTCCGGTTCCCCACCGGGATAACAACCTTGGTATAAATAAAATTGGCCGCAATGGAAAGACCGCCCACATGATCGACGCCGTCCTGCAGTCCATCGAGATTACCAACCCGTGCCACACGACCGGCGCCAATATGGTAGGATACGGTCTTATCCGGTATGGGGGCATAAAGGGAAGCATCGCCGTAGGTAGCAATCTCGCTGGCCGGGTAAGTATAGGTGGCCGTATGATTGCCGGCCAAAAACAAGGAAATATACCCGTTTCCATCGGTATCCGTAGAGAAATCCAGAGACATGGGGCGGGTAGTGGACTGCCCGTCGCTGAGAAAGGAGCCGGTGGGATCCCATGTACCGATGGGATCGGTATCCGCTGTCTCTGCGTCCCACAAAAAGGATCCATTAAACTCCTTGGCCAGCACGATATCCTTAGCCCCCTGGGCAGTGCCGGTGGACGGATAAAGCGCGAACTCCTCCACGTAAATTTCCATGAAAAGATCCATATCAATGCCCGCGCCGGATACACCCCAATCGTTGATACCAGCATGGGACTGGACGGAAAGGGAGGCCGAGGGCCCGCCATCGCCGTCAAAATCCATCAGCTCAATCTGGCCGATACTGAGACCGAAAAGATTATTGGCGTGAAAATCGTCATTGGCTTGAATCGCATCCGCCTTGATGTACACTTCCCCGTCCCAGTCATGAGCCTGCAGAATGACCCCGCTTTCACCACTGCGGGTGTATGTATCCAGGGTCAACCGAAGAGAATCAATGGTGGCGGCGTTGGCGTCGTCCGCGCCGCTGATGGACACCGCTGCAAGATCTGCGTCTGTATCGTCTATAAATTCAAGATAATGGGAGGTGGTTGCAGGGCTGGTCAGGTTGATGTAACCACCGGACCCGCCTTCGCTGCCGGCCAGCAGATCCATTCGGGGATTGGCCCCCTGCAGGATCATGGTGATACCGCTTTGGCCGCTTACACCGGTGAGTTCCTTGTCGGTCAGTGTTTCCAGCGCCAGAAGGCGGTACGGCATCATCGTACTCAAAAGGACAGCCATGATTATCAGAATGAAGTATTTATAAAGTCTCATCATTTTTTGCCGTTCTTTTCCCATGATGGTCTCGTAAAAAATCAATTTTGGGACGGCAAAGTAAAAAGTTCAAGATACGGCGCAGCCCTATCACTCCCGAGGAATGAGGCGTACTTGGCGTACGCCGCAGTGACGAGGGATGCAGCGCAACACAGATATTGGACTTTTTACGAAGCCGTTTTCCAATGGATGTCATTGTTTTCACTAATAGTCATAGCCGGGCCGCGGCCCGGGATTGATCATATCCGGCGGAGGGGAATTTTTTGTTGCCGAATCCGATTCAAGCTCGGGCCATCCCATGTACTCATTTACGCCGGCTATGATGTTCCAGCCGGAAAACCGTTCATTCGTCAGATCCAGCATGAGGAAAAACCCGTGGTTCTGATCCACGAAACTGCCGACGTTATTGGACAGGTCAGCATCCAGAAGGTTCACCTCCGCCATGTTGGTATTAAAAATATATTCACGGAAACCCTTTCCCTCGTTGGGATTCAGATCAAAAGAGGATATCTGCCAGTACTGATCCAGGAACATGTCCCGCTGCAGCTGAAATATCCGGTCCACCTGATCGGGCCCCATGGTTCCAACCAGCGGTTGTCCCTGCGAGTCGTCAGGCAATCTGACCAGCTGGGAATTCAGCCAGCCGGACGTAACCATGGGACGGGCTGTCGCATATCCATAGAGTTTATTGGAACCGATAATCAACCGGCGAAGCTCCTGAGAGCTACTCCCAAAATCGGTAAATTCGGCCCGAAGCACCACCCCGTAAAGCCGAAGGGGCATATCATCGGATATCCCCGTCTGAAGCCCTTCCCAGTTGATATCCCACTCCGCATAATCAGGGCCGGCAGGGGCGCCGAAATTCTCATAACCGTCCAGGTTGGCGCGAAGATTGACCTTACCACCAAAGTCGGTTCCATCCATAGGATTGGCACGGGTCTGGTCATAATCCAGTACGTTATCAGAATCCACCGCCATCATGGGACCGAGCTCATTCACCGTCCGGTCATAGTTACCCAGACGCATCTCGCTGAATTCCCCGTAGTTCTCCACGTAAATATCGCTGGAAAACCGTACCACCGTGACATTTTCAGACGTGTTGTAGTAACCGGGGTCACTGACATCGATACTGAGCAGCTCCCCGCCCTTGACATCCTCCAGCTGCTTGTCGGTCATCACGTCCATGCCGGCGAACAGGTTCGGGGTAAGGGCCGCCAGTAACAGCATCGCTATAAATAATGTGCCGGTAGTCATAAGGCCGGGGCGGCGTTGGAATCGGCGCATCAGCCGGCGGGGATATAAAGTCGAATGATTACCCATCAAATCTCCATGGGGTTTTATGGTTACGAACAAAGTCTTTTACTGTAAACAATGTTACGGTACATGATTTGTATTCAAACATATCACCTGCCACCATCGTGTCAATAAAAAAATCATAAACATGCCGTGACACACAAAGGTCTTCTTATGATAAAGCAATAAACATGCCGTTGTCCGGACATAATAAATTAATTACGAAAAACACAAATTACCGAAATTAAAGAACTTATTACACATCTTCAGGCAGCCCGTACGCCAAACCCGAAAAAGCCTTTCATTTTTCGTCACTTTCTCAGACATTTTTTGTCCCATCCGTTTGTGGATATTTCCTTGACGTGCAGAACCGGTTTCGTATTAACTGGTTAGTGCCCATCCATAAATTGCTATTTTGCCCGATTTCTGTGTCAGTCTCAAATTTTAATCCTCAAAATACGCAAAGTATTCCTCCGGTTAAAATTTTCGCCTTCCTTGAACTCGACCAAAAT
>JAXHVL010000088.1:0-11270 GCA_034189225.1 Thermodesulfobacteriota bacterium | reverse complement strand
GGCGAACCTTGTGTTCGCCCGATCAGAGGGCGAACACAAGGTTCGCCCCTACAGATCATTCCTCGAGAGTGGGATAGACACGCCGCATCTTGAACTTTTTACTTTGCCGTCCGCAAGCGACTTTTTACGAGATCATCAAAGGTGGCCGGCCGTTATGCCGATAATCAGTTGCCGCTTCATGTAAGGCAATCCTTTTTGCAGATGAAAAATTAAGCGGTAATTTTAATTGGCCACAGACCCACACAGACGGGCACAGACGTCTGTGTGGGTCTGTGGCCAATTTATCCTCTATATAAACGTCTGAATATAATCTTTAAACATACCTCGGAGTTCCGGATCGGTTTCCCGTTCATACAGCCGCTCAAAGCACCCGATATACCCCTTTTCACGATCGGAGTAGGCGATGGCTTCGATATGTTCCTTGTGGGAACTGACCCCGAGCTGGGACCCGATGGCGGCCATGACGTCGTAGAAGCGTTCCTTGGGATTTTTACTGCCTTTTTTCGTGGGGTATTGCCATGCCTTTTTCCCCGAGTAGAGCGCAATTTTTAATGCGCTTTTATGACCGCAGACGCGCTGGACAATATCATAGGTCATATAGAAGGAGACCAGAGGGCTGTTTTTCAGGGAGTCGGGAATCTGCCGGTTGGATTCCATGAGGTCGGAGGTGGGCAGGGCACAGAAATAGGGCACCGTCCCCTGGGCCCCGTATAAATAAGTATCGTCTGCCTGGCTTTCTTTGAAATTTCGGGAACCCGGCAGGTCGTTCAGCACGGTTGCCTGAATGGTGATGTTGTTGTCGATGCAGAAGTTTGCCACGTCGATTCCGGAGTGGTCGTCCAGATTATTGAAATAGTCATGGGGCATGCCCGTGATAAACGCGCCGTGGATGCTGATACCGGAATCCTGAATTTTCCTGATCTGCTCGGCATAATAGGACGCCACCGATTTCCCGCTTTTTTCAATAGCCTTGACCGCCGGTTTGCGGATGTCCTTGAGATTGTCCAGGTTCAGGGATTCAAATCCGATAAAAAAATGAGTGGCCCCTGATTGCCGGAGCTTTTCCAGAAGATGCGGGCTGTCGGCGATCTCAACGGAAATCTGGGAAATATAGCTGATCTTCACGGTTTTTCGCCGGATCAGTTCATCCAGAAAAGATTCCAGCTTTTTGCCGCTAAGCAGTAGATTGTCCGGCAGAAACACGTAAAACCGGTTTTTAAAGGTGGCGCCGTGTTTCTGGGTGTTTTCGATTTCATCCACAAAATCTTTCGGGGATCGTGCCAGAAATTTACGCTGATTGATCGGCAATGAAGAAACCGAACAAAAACTGCATGAATAGGGGCATCCCAGATAGGGTGCGGCGACCTTTCCCCGGGTGATGCGGCTCAGGTAGTTGCCCACCAGGGGAAGTTTTTTCAGGTAAGGCGGTTCGATTTCCGGCAGGGGCGTGATGTGGCTGCTGCCCCAGGTGCCGTCTTCTATGGTAACGGAACCGATATATTCGGGCTTTAACCGGCCTTCTGACAAATCATTGAGAATTTCGTGGATCACCGATGAATCTCCCGGTCCTCTTACCTGTGCAATCAGTTCCGGGTGGGGGGCATGGGGCAGGACCAGGGCAGCCACGTCGCCGGGCGAGGACGAAACGTGGATGCCCCCGAACACCACTGGTATGTTTCCGTAGTTCAGTGCGATGGCGGAAAGGGCAGCCGTTGGGAAATTGGCACTGATGGAAGTGATGAAAACTGCGTCCGGCTTTGTGTTTTTTTCCCGGATGATCGACTCGATTCTGACACGTTTGCCGTCGGCCACGATGATGTCCGCATCATGATTGAATTTTCCGATCTGATTGGCGATATAGTGAGTGGCGTAGTTTTCGATTCCGTAAAAATCATTAATGCCCACCCGTTCTTTGCCATGATCAAATTCAAGATAATCCAGGTAATTGAATTCATCAATGCCGCCGGCGTTTCGCTTGGTGATATGGGACATCACATCCATGACGGTCGCCGATGGCGTGTCCACCATGGTCATGAGATCAAAAGCGATGGGGTTGAAGACAATGTAATAGCGGTTTATCATTTTAACGCCTGTCTTGAAGGGAAGATTGTCATGTTATGCGATCTCTGTCCCGGATTAACCGATGCCATTTTGCCTGGCGGATCACCGGCATGCGAAAAAATTCGTCTTTACAAATGGATTCATATCATAATCAAATACAAATTCAAGCCATAAAAGACAATACGTCCCTCGCCAGTCGCCTGTTTCATATGAATGGTTCATGGGCACGCCGGCGGTGGGCGTCGCCTTTATTGGGACCGCCGGATTTGTCGTTTCTGCCGAAGACGCAAAAATTGTTTCTGCAAAATTCTTGACTTTTGTTTTTTTTATTTGTAGACTAACAGTTTATTTTTATGGGTATATGTTAACTATTTGAAGAATTTGTGGAATTTATATTTTTATGAGGATATCGTCTAGCCGAATAGACAACAGGAAAAATGGACAATGCAGAAGGGAGGTGCGATTAAGGAAAGCCAAAAATTATTCGTCGGAATGTATGTAATGATATTTGGTCTGTGGGCTTAGTATTATTGACTATTAAATCAAAACCAGGAGGTATTTAGATGCCAAGTTTCGTAATTTCTGAAAAATGTGACGGCTGTAAAGGCGGGGACAAAACCGCGTGCATGTACATTTGTCCCAATGACCTTATGGTCCTTGATGTGGACGCAATGAAAGCGTATAACCAGGAGCCCGATCAATGCTGGGAATGCTTTTCATGCGTAAAAATCTGCCCCAGCCAGGCGATTGAGGTTCGCGGTTATGCGGATTTCGTTCCCCTGGGAAGCAGCATCATGCCCATGATGGGTACCGAGGATGTGATGTGGACATGTAAGTTCAGAAACGGCGTTGTAAAACGCTTCAAGTTCCCGATCCGGACCACCGATGAAGGAACGGCCAATGCGTATGCGGATCTGCAGGGTAAAGACCTGGACTCCGGCCTGCTTTCAACTGAAGAAGCGGACGGCTATACGATTCCCACGCCCCAGGCAACTGTCTAACGACATTTGTTTGATGAAGAACGACCTGTTTGCAAATTAATTCAAGATATATCTTAAGGAGGATATAATATGGCATTACCGAATAAACCATTGGGTGAACTCAAAGCCGTAAGAGATCCCGAAGTTGAAGAGCGCGAAGTGGATATCCTGATCGTCGGCGGTGGTATGGCTGCCTGCGGCACCGCTTTTGAAATCAAGAAATGGGCTGCTGACAAGAAAATTCTTCTGGTTGACAAGGCCGCCATGGAAAGAAGTGGCGCGGTCGCCCAGGGTCTTTCCGCTATTAACACCTACATCGGCGACAACACAGCCGATGATTACGTCCGCATGGTCCGCAACGACCTGATGGGGATCGTCCGTGAAGACCTGATTTTCGACCTTGGCTGTCACGTTGACGACTCCGTGCATCTGTTCGAGGAATGGGGCCTGCCCGTATGGAAGAAAAACGAAGAGGGCAAAAACCTGGACGGCAAAAAGGGCCAGAAGATGGGGACCCTGAAGTCCGGCGCCACCCCGGTACGGACCGGTAAATGGCAGATCATGATCAACGGCGAATCCTACAAGAGAATCGTTGCCGAGGCTGCAAAGCTGGCCCTTGGCGATGACAATATTCTCGAGCGTGTTTTCATCGTTGAACTGCTCAACGACGCCAACGATCCCGGCCGAATCGCCGGTGCCGTCGGCTTCTCCGTTCGTGAAAACAAAGTATACATCATTAAAACCAAGACCATGATGGTTGCCTGCGGCGGCGCTGTTAACATTTATCAGCCCCGTTCGGTTGGTGAGGGCAAAGGCCGTGCATGGTACCCCGTATGGAACTCCGGCTCCACCTATACCATGGCGCTGCGCGCCGGTGCCGAACTGTCCATGATGGAAAACCGGTTCACGCCGGCCCGCTTCAAAGACGGTTACGGTCCTGTTGGTGCATGGTTCCTCCTGTTCAAGGCCAAAGCACTGAACGGTCTGGGCGAATCATATGCTACCGGTGACGCTGCCAAAGCTGAGCTTGAAAACTACGCACCTTACGGAACCGCACCCATTACCCCGACCTGTCTGCGGAACCACCTGATGCTGTTCGAAATGAAAGAAGGCCGCGGCCCGATCCAGATGGACACCGTGACCGCGCTGGCCGAACTCGGTGCCACCATGGACAAGAAAGAGCTCAAGCACCTCGAATCCGAAGCATGGGAAGACTTCCTTGACATGACCTGTGGCCAGGCCAACCTCTGGTGCGCCACCAACACCGAGCCTGAGAAAAAGAACTCCGAAATTATGCCCACCGAGCCGTATCTGCTGGGTTCCCATTCCGGTTGTTGCGGTATCTGGACCTCTGGCCCGGATTATGACTGGGTTCCGGATTCATACAAAATCAAGGCGAAAAGCGGCAAGGTTTACAACCGTATGACCACGGTTGACGGTCTGTTCACCGCCGGTGACGGCGTTGCCTGCTCCGGCCATAAGTTCTCCTCCGGCTCCCACGCCGAAGGCCGTATGGCTGCCAAGGAAATGGCCAAATACGTGCGTGACAATGCTGATTTCTCTCCGAGCATCAAAGAGAGCAAGGAAGACCTGGTGAAGATGGTTTACAAACCGGTTCATACGTTCCTTGACAACTGCGAATACACCACGGCCATTGACATCAACCCGGCCTACATCAAACCTGAAGGCATGATGTACCGGCTGATGAAAGCCACCCATGAGTATGGCGCTGGAACCGCAACCTACTACCAGACCACCGAGAAATCCCTCGAAGTGCTGATGGATCTTTTCGAGACCATGCGGGAAGACTGTGAAAAGCTGGCGGCCGGTGACCTGCATGAGCTGATGAGAGCATGGGAGATCTACCACCGGATTTACACGGTAGAAGCCCATTGCCGTCATATTCAGTTCAGAAAAGAAACCCGCTACCCGGGCTTCTACTACAATGCTGACCATCCCGGTCAGGATGATGCCAACTGGTTCTGCTTCACCAATTCTACTTTCAACAAAGAGACCAATGAGTGGAGCCTGAAGAAGGTTGATTACGTCAAGATCATTCCCGATGCGTAATCATTCGGAGTACTTTTCGGTTAGTATATAACCGGCGACAAACCTCCAGGCGCTTGCCGCCTGGAGGTTTTTATTAAGTGTGAATGCTTTTTCTCCAACCGGCCTGATGCACGCGTAAAAAGTCACTTTGGGACGGCAAAGTAAAAAGTTCAAGATGCGGCGTGTCTATCCCACTCTCGAGGAATGGAGCGTACTTAGCCGTACGTGACATGACGAGAGATACATCGCAACGCAGATATTGGACTTTTTACGAAGCCGTCTTACAAGGCCGGGCCGGAGAAAAAGCGGTATGTGTGCCCGGGTTTTTACGAGTGCGGCGGTGGTTTAAATATCCCGTTGTTGACGGGCCGTTTTAAGGCATCGCCAGATTCGTAAAAATCCGGGCTGTGCAGTGCGGTCAGGATTCAAAGAAACCGTTTGATATATACAATAACAATTCAATGCACGGAGGGTATGGTATGGCAACAGATAATTCAACCTCTGCCAGCGGAAGCATCATGGTGGTTGGAGGGGGCATCAGTGGTCTGACTACCGCCCTTGAGGCCGCCGAGGTGGGCTACGAGGTCTTTCTGATTGAAAAGGCCCCTTACCTTGGAGGACGGGTGGCGCAGCTCAATCAGTATTTCCCGAAGCTGTGTCCCCCCACCTGTGGTCTTGAGATCAATTACCGGCGGCTTAAAGACAACCGGAAGATTAAGACCTACACGCTGGCCAACGTGGAAAAGGTTGCGGGCGAGGCCGGCAACTACACGGTGACCGTTCAGCTGAATCCACGGTTCATTAACCAGAACTGCACCGCCTGCGGCGAGTGCGTAGATGTTTGCCCCGTGGACCGGAGCAATGATTTCAACTTCGGCATGGACAAAAACAAGGCGGTGTATAAGTCCTCGGAGATGGCATTTCCCATGCGGTACACCATTGATCCCGCGGTCTGCAAGGGCACTGAATGCGGCAAGTGCGTTGAGGCCTGCAATTACAACGCCATCGAACTGGACATGAAGCCCAAAACCGTCGAGCTGAATGTGGGTTCCATCGTATGGGCCACCGGATGGGAGCCTTACGATGCGGCAAAGATCGACAACCTGGGCTACGGCGTCTGCAAGAACGTTGTCACCAACATGATGCTGGAGCGGCTCGCTTCCCCCAATGGTCCGACCCGGGGCAAGATCCTTCGGCCATCCGATGAAAAAGAGCCCGAAACCGTGGCATTTGTTCAGTGTGCCGGCTCCAGGGACGAAAACCATCTTCCCTATTGTTCCTATATCTGCTGTATGGCATCTTTGAAACATGCCACCTATCTCCGGGAGCGGTACCCCGAGGCGAAGATTTACATCTATTACATCGACCTTAGGACCCCGGGTTATAAATATGAGAAGTTTTACAGCAAGATCAAGGAAGATGAGAATGTTTTCCTGATCAAAGGCAAAGTGGCCGAGGTAAGGCAGGCGTCCGGCGATAACGTAACCGTGGTTGCCGAAAATGCCGTTACCGGGGAGAAGATGGAACAGACGGTCGATATGGCAGTTCTGGCCACAGGCATGCAGCCCACCGCGGCAAACACCAAGCTGCCGGCGGATCTGAAATTAAATGAAGACGGCTTTATTGTCAATGATTTCGAAAAAGGCGGCGTGTTTGCCGCCGGCTGCGCCAACAAACCCCTGGATGTGGTCACATCAAACCAGAACGCAACCGGCATGGCCCTGAAGGCCATTCAAACCCTGAAGAGGTAGGAGGTCCCCATGGATAAGAAATATTGTGTATATATCTGCACAGGATGCGGAATCGGGGAGTCGCTGGATGTGGATGCGCTCTGCGAGGTCCCCAAGGAAGAGGGCGTCTCTGTGAAAACCCATCCGTTTTTGTGCAGTTCAGAAGGTATAGACCTGATCAAGAAGGATATCGCGGACGACGGCGTCAATGCGATGTGCATCGCGGCCTGCTCCCGGCGGGTGAATTTTGATGTGTTTTCATTCGAAGGCTGTGTCGTGGATCGGACCAATCTGAGAGAACAGGTGGTCTGGGCGCATCCCCGCTCTGAATTTCCCGCCCTTACCGAAGAGGAAAAGGAAGACGAGGAAAATTTCGACCGGGTTCAGATGATGGCGGAGGACTATATCCGCATGGGCATGGCCCGGCTGGAGCAGATTAACCCGCCGGAACCCTATGAGCTCGAAACGTTTACCAATAAGATACTGGTGATCGGTGGCGGCGTTACCGGCATGGGAGCGGCTCTGGATGCCTCAAAAGCTGGCTACCCCGTCACCATCGTTGAAAAAGAAGGCGCTCTCGGCGGGTTTGCTGCCAAGATGCGCAGCCAGATGCCCGTTACCGAACCGTATGACAACCTGATTCCGCCGGTGGTAGACAGCATGATCCAGGCGGTGGAAGCCGACAGCAATATCACCGTAAAAACGGAGACGGTGGTGGCCCGGATTGCGGGCCAGCCCGGTGATTTTACCGTTACCCTGAAAAATCCCGGTGAAAAGCATTCTTTTGACGTTCCCTATCCCCTGCCCGAAGAGATGAAGTTTGACGAAAACGGGAAAGAGCTGAATGCGGAACAGCAGTTCGAGGTTTATCAGCAGTATAATGAAGGCCGGGAGGACGTGCTTACCCTGGATCCCGAAGGCGAAAAATTCGGCTCGGTGGTGCTGGCGGCCGGCTGGCGGCCTGCCAAGATAGAGGGCGAAGAATACACCCACCTGGGCATCGGCGACAGCCCCGACGTGGTGACTAATACTCAGTTTGAAGAGATTGCCAAAAAGGGCAGGATCGTGCGGCCGTCCGACGGCAAGGAAGCCAAATCTGTTGTGTTTATTCAGAGTCCCGGCAAAGACGAGGATGATCGGGATTTTCAGTATTGCGGCGCCGTGACCAGCATGGCGACCCTGAAGCAGGCCAAGTATGTGCGAGATGATTACAACGACGGCAAGGCCTACATCATTTACCAGCACATGCGGACCCCCGGGCTTGCCGAGAATTTTTACAAGAGCATGCAGCAGGACCCGGGCATTTTCATGACCAAGGGCGAAGTGATCAAGGTTTCCAAGGAAGGCAACGGCCTCGCGGTTGAGGCCGACAATACGCTGCTCGGCGAACAGATCAAGATAAAGGCAGATATGGTGGTGCTTTCCGCCGGTATGGTTCCTGAAACTGCCGACAATCCGGTGATCAACCTGGCGTATCGTCAGGGGCCTGGTTTCCGTGATAATGATATATTCGACTGGTATGCAGATTCTAACTTCATCTGCTTTCCCTATGAAACCCAGCGCACCGGCGTTTATGCCGCCGGCACGGTTCGCCGCAGCCTGACCATCGAGGATTCAATCGAAGACGCGACTGGCGCTGCCCTGAAGGCGATTCAGTGCATCGAATCCGCCAACCGGGGGGTATCGGTTCATCCGCGTTCCGGCGACATGACCTTCCCGGATTTTTTCTTCCAGCGGTGTACCCAGTGCAAGCGCTGTACGGAAGAGTGTCCCTTTGGCGCCCTGGACGATGACGAGAAAGGCACGCCCAAACCCAATCCCACCCGGTGCCGCCGCTGCGGAACCTGTATGGGGGCATGCCCGGAGCGCATTATCGGGTTTGCGGATTACAATATTAACAGCGTAGGCAGCATGGTAAAATCCATCGTGGTGCCCTCCGAGGACGACTATGACGAACCGCCGCTGCGGATTCTCGCGCTTGTATGCGAAAATGACGCCTATCCGGCTTTGGATATGGCCGGCATGAACAGGCTTTCCTTTTCCGCGGACGTGCGCATCATTCCGGTGCGCTGCCTGGGGTCCGTCAACGTGATCTGGATCAAGGACGCTCTGTCCCAGGGCATGGACGGTGCCATTCTGCTGGGCTGCAAGCACGGCGATGACTATCAGTGCCACTTTGTCAAGGGCAGCGAGCTTGCCAGCATCCGGATGCAGAAAATCGGGGATGCCCTGTCAAGTCTGGCTCTGGAAGAAGAGCGGGTGGCGCAGAAGGAAGTCGCCATCGATGACTATGACAAGATTCCGGAAATAATCAATTCGTTTGTGGAAGAGATCGAAGCGTTGGGGCCCAACCCGTTCAAGGGCTTCTAAATCGTCCGGTTGCTCTTTTGCTGTGAATAACCAAACATACGCAGATTATTGGAGGCATAACATGACTGATCGATACGTTGCTGAGCCCGATCTGGAATTTGTGAACGAGGTCATCGGGCTTGGTGGAGATAGTTTGAAGAAATGTTTTCAGTGCGCCACGTGCTCCGTGGTGTGTCCGATTTCGCCGGACCTGAAACCGTTTCCGAGAAAAGAGATGATCGCGGCGTCCTGGGGGCTCCGCGAGCGTTTGACAAAGAATATGGATGTCTGGCTTTGCCATGAATGCGGCGACTGCTCGACCAAGTGTCCGCGCGGTGCAAAACCGGGCGATGTGCTGTCGGCGGTTCGCTCCTACGCCATTCAGAAATACTCCCCCCTCAAGGGAGTGGGCAAGGCGGTAAACGACCCCAAAAAGCTGCCCCTTCTTATCGCGGTGCCGGCCATCCTGTTTGCCGTTCTGGTCTTTATCAACATGAATCTAAGCGGCATGATGGAGTCCATATTCGGGGCCATCGGGCTGGAATGGAGCCATGCCCATGAAGGCGAACACGTGATCGCCCATGCGGACTTCTTTTCCACATGGTTTGTGGATCTGGTGTTCGTTCCCCTCTCGCTGCTGGTGGTGCTGGCCTTTGTCCTCGGCTTGAAGCGGTTTTTGACGGACATTCATGAACAGGCCGTGGCCGACGGGAAGACGACCCGGCAGAAACTGGACTATGTGGGCGTTCTCAAGGGTATTATTGCCGTAATTCCCATGATCCTGAAGCACGACAAGTTTTCCGAATGTTCCGAAAACCAGGATAGGGCCACGCCGCACATGATGGTGCTGTTCAGTTTTATCGCGCTGTTTGTCGTGACGGGCATTTTCTTTGTCGCCCTCTATGGGCTGGGCCTGCCCGGTCCATACTCCCAGCTGAACCCGGTGAAGATACTGGCCAACGTGGCCGGCATCGCCCTGATCATCGGCAGTGCTCTGATGATTAAAAACCGGCTGACCAAAACGGATCAGTCCACGTCCTACAAAGACTGGTACCTGCTCGGCCTTGTGCTGGGGCTGGCTTTGACCGGTATGCTCTCCGAGCTGACCCGGTTGGCGGGCGCCCAGGCACTGACCTACTTCATGTATTATCTTCATTTGATCTTTATTTTCAACCTGTTTGCTTTCCTGCCTTTTTCCAAGCTGGCCCATCTGGTTTACCGGACCGTGGCCCTGGGGTATGGCAACTACGCCGGCAGGGAGAACAAGTAAAACGACACACCATTCATGGTGCTCAGAATGTAACAAAAAAAGGGAGGCGATTTTTCGTCTCCCTTTTTTTATTCAGTCAATAAAACCTGGTCCTCTGGGCCAGGTCAGCATAGCAAATTTTCCAATGACCCAAACAGATGAGTCCGTAAAAAGCTTCCAACCCCGCCGTGGTGTTTTTGCAGGAAGTAACGTATTATGGCGGGATCGAAAGATTGCTTCGCCACTTCTACCTTTTCGTGATCGTAATCGACTGCCGTTTGATTAACCACGGAATACACGGAAAGGCACGGAAAAAGGGAGCAAGATGGTTCCTTCCGTGCTTTTCCGTGTATTCCGTGGTTAAAAAAGATGCTTTGGTTTTAAATGAATCACCACGTTAAGTTCCTTGGAAGTCACTTTGGAACGGTAAACTCAACAACCACCCCGGCCTTTGTGGCGGGATGGGTTGAAAAAAACGGCTGAAAGCCGGGATACGGGTCTACAGACCCGTTAATGCTCCGTCTTGAAATTACCATCTTTCTCAAGTTCAAAATGGTACTCAATATTAAATTCGAAACACGAAGGCACGTGATTCTTGAACTCACCCTTCGTGTTCTTCGTGAGCTTCGTGGTTCATTTGAGCTGATATTTATTACCACGAAGAGCACGAAGATATATGCATCGAATAGATGCCCGGAAAAAACCGGCATCTATTTCAGTTTGCCGAAACGACTGAACAGCAACACGTGCCTCGCCCCTTGCAGCGCAGCCGAGCAGGGGCGGTTTTTTCGGAAGACGCGGGCAGACATTGTAGGGGCGGCCCCCTGTGGCCGCCCGACTGATGGGCAACCA
>JAXHVL010000087.1:0-4632 GCA_034189225.1 Thermodesulfobacteriota bacterium | reverse complement strand
GCGCGACCTGGACCGGATCAAGGCCTACTGCCGGCAGCGCCTCAGCGCCCTGCCCGAAGAGCACCGCCGCTTTGAAATGCCCCACATCTACAAGGTCGGCATCTCAGACGGCCTGGACGCCTTGCGCAACGACCTGCGCAATCAACTGACCGCCGCCTTCAACCCCCGCACATAAACACACTCCGGCATAACGCCACCCCATCCCCCTCCTGAATTCCCGCCCTGAACAGTGTAAATTTGGCTCTCGCAAAGGCGCAAAGCTCGCAAAGAAAGCAAGTCAAAACGCCAATTCCGGGGACAGTATATCTATTTTATTTGACATATAACACGGCCGGGCGTATTTTGTCTTCATGGCTGGGATAGCAAGAGATGTGGAGAAAGGAATGCCGCATCACATCACGCAGCGCGGGAACGGGCGTCAGCCGGACTTTTTTCCGATGATGATTTATCAGGCTTATTTGGAAATATCATTGACAAACACGTCCTTTCGTGTTACATTGTCTTACCATGGATACATTAACTATCAGATTACCAGAAGAGTTAAAAGCCGATTTACAGCGGATCAGCGAAAGCGAGGACAAGCCTGTAAGTGATATTGTGCGCGAGTCGCTTCGTCGTTATATTGCAGTGACGAAGTTCCGTGCATTAAGGCGACGGGTTCTGCCATTTGCTGAAGCTCAGGGCTTGATGACTGACGAGGACATTTTTGAGGCCCTTTCGTGAGGGTTGTTCTCGACTCAAACGTATTGATTGCCGCATTTGCCACACGAGGCTTGTGTGAATCGCTCCTTGAGGTTTGCTTAAGCGACCATGAACTATTCACGAGTGAGCATCTGTTAAACGAGGTCCAACGCAACCTCACCATGAAGATCAAGCTTTCCGCCGGTATAATACAGGATATTATCTCACTTCTACGAGATCGAGGAACACTGATAACTCCCGATCTTGTGAGCGAGGATGCATGTCGAAATTCAGATGACTTACCGATACTGGGGCTCGCCCAAGCTGCATCGGCAGATTGTATTGTTACGGGAGACAAAGACCTGCTTGTGCTAAATAGGTTCGGAAAAATTCCGATCTACTCGCCTCGCGCGTTTGCTCATAATTTGCAATAAAAGGCACCCAACAACGCCACTCACACGGACTCGCAGGGGCGGCCTGCCTTGGTTTGGCGTAACTAAGGTTAAACTCACTTTAGCCCGGATATTTCATGAAATTTTTTGGAAACCATCTATATCATTAATTCTTGACATGATACTAAATAGTGATACTATATAATTATGAACAAAAAGCAACGACTGACATTGCAAAAGATATTTGAAAAGCCTGCGCGTTCTGACATTTTATGTAAGGATATTGAAGGCTTGTTTATAGCGCTGGGGGCTGAAATAACCGAAGGCAGAGGGTCACGAGTGCGGGTAGCGCTCAATGATATAAGAGCCGTTTTTCACCGCCCCCATCCTGAACGCGTAACAAATAAAGGAACTGTAAAGTCCGTTCGAAGATTTTTAGTCGAATCGGGGGTGCAATTATGATGGAATATAAAGGGTATTATGCAAAAGTCGAATTTGATGATGATGCCAATATTTTTCATGGCGAAGTTATCAATTTAAGGGATGTTATTACGTTTGAAGGAGAAACCGTAAAAGAGATTAAGCAGGCCTTTAAGGACTCCGTTGATGATTATCTGGATTTTTGCGCAAAGCGAGGGGAAAAACCAGAAAAACCTTTCTCGGGCAAATTCGTTGTGCGCGTTGAACCAGAGCTGCACAAGAAAGTTACTATAGAAGCCCGTAAAACCGGGAAAAGCCTGAATGTGTGGGTTAATGATGCAATATCTAATGCATTGAAAGACAACACCCAACAAGGGCATTCACTCTGATCCCAGGAACCTGGCGGTTTTGGGGCCAGGTGCTGCCCGCCGTTGGCCCGGCAGGAGGTGAGTGCGTTGAAAGAATACAACGGCGCGATGATGCAGTTTTTCCATTGGTACACGCCAGCGGACGGGGCGCTGTGGCGGCAGCTTGCTGAACAGGCGCAGTCGCTATCCGAGGCGGGTATCACATCCGTGTGGCTGCCGCCGGCGTACAAGGGAGCGGCCGGGGCAGAAGATACGGGCTATGGCGCTTATGATCTTTTCGATCTTGGGGAATTTGATCAGAAAGGAACGATACGCACGAAGTACGGAACCCGGGATGAGTATCTTCATGCTATCCAAACCGCCCATGCGGCGGGAATAGAGGTTTACGCCGATGTTGTCTTCAACCACAAGCTTGGCGGCGACAACGAGGAGGCGTTCAAGGCCACACCTTACAACCCCGAGAATCGAAACGAAGCGATCGGTGAGTTGCAGCCCATTAAAGCCTGGACCCATTTTACATTCCCGGGGCGGGGCACCAGGTATTCTTCTTTACAGTGGCATTGGTGGCATTTCAATGCAGTCGACACCAACGCCGTCGCGACTGATCGCCGTGCTGTCTACCTGTTTGAGGGGAAAGCCTTTCACAAGGAAGTAGATCAGGAGAAGGGCAATTATGACTACCTGATGGGCTGCGATCTCGATATCGCCAATCCTGATGTCCGAACGGAGCTGCTGTACTGGGGGCAATGGTATACCGACCTGACCGGCGTCGACGGTTTCCGGTTTGATGCTGTAAAGCATGTTGGCGCCGACTTCTTTGTCGAATGGCTCAACCATGTGCGCGAGCATACAGGGCGGAACCTCTTTGCAGTGGGAGAGTATTGGTCGGGGGTCGACGAGGCGATGGAACACTTCCTCGAAGTTACTGACGACAAACTGATGCTATTCGATGCCGGGCTGCACTACAGCTTTGCAGAAGCCGGTCGCGAGGGCGACGCGTACGACCTGAGAACTATTTTTGACCGTAGTCTGGTCAAAGATCATCCCGATCTGGCGGTAACCCTCGTCAGCAATCACGACACACAACCGTTGCAATCGTTAGAATCGGTCGTCGAGGCCTGGTTCAAGCCTTTGGCCTATGCGATTATTCTCCTGCGTCGCGGCGGCTATCCCTGCGTCTTTTTTCCCGATTACTACGGAGCTGATTACAGGGGCGTGGGCAAAGACGGGAATGCGTATGACATCAGCATGCCAAGTCATAAGTGGCTGATTGACTGCTTTCTCAGCGCCCGGCGCACACATGCTTTTGGTGATCAGAACGACTATTTCGATCACCCGAACTGCATCGGGTGGACACGTACCGGGAACGCAGAGCATCCAGGCGGAATGGCGGTCTTGCTGAGCAATGATGCCGACGGCGCCAAGTCTATGAATACCGGATCGCCGGGCATCACGTATGGCGACACTACGGAACACGTCAAAGAAACAGTAACCACAAATGACGAAGGATGGGGAGACTTCAAGTGCAAAGGGCGGTCGGTTTCTGTGTGGGTTTCCGTTGATGAAAGTTCAAACGGATTGGCCCCCGGTTTTCGGTGGGATTCAGTTTGATGTAAAGGGAAAATGGGTTAAAAGGATATATGCCAACAATTGAATACCAATGCCCGAAATGTGCTCATACCTTTAAGCAGGTTGTCTTCAGCGGAGACGAGGCACAGCCCGGGCCGTGTCCGAAGTGCAAGAGCACTGAAGTGAAACCGCCACATAGCCCGGAGAGCCTCTTTAACGGTATCTCTCCTTTCAGTCCTCTGGCCGGGGATACCAACTGAACCCGGTGAGGTCGTGGCAGGGGCTGTCACATTAAACTTTATCAGGGGAGCAAAAAGGCGAGGAAATTCCGGGGGCCTACGTTTTTATCGATCAAAAAGCCATATAAATTGCCATATTTTCATATTGACAAGCTCTCTTTTCCGACCTAATATAAAACAATGAATAAAAAATCTGATTTTGATTGGGACGCCAATAAAGACAGGTTCAATCAGGAAAAGCATGGCGTTTCTTTTGCCTTGGCACAACTTGCGTTTCTGGATCCTGACCGTGTTATCCTCGAAGACCTTGAACACAGTGTTGAAGAGAAACGCTATTACTGTCTTGGCAGGGTCGCTGACGGAATAATGACCGTTCGATTTACATACAGAAAGAACAAAATCAGAATTTTTGACGCCGGATATTGGCGGAAAGGAAAAAGAATATATGAAAGGGAAAATCAAGTACACGGATGAGCCCATCGGGAAGGTCAAAGTTATTCCCGATTTTCTCCCATCCCCGGAAGAACTCGCACTAAAAGACGAGACCGTGAAGGTTACAATTGCGTTAAGTAAAACAAGTGTCGATTTTTTTAAAAAAGAGGCCAAAAAGTATAACACGCAATACCAGAAAATGATTCGCAGGCTTTTGGATGAATATACAGCCCATCAGTAACAGCGGATCCATAACGAACAAGGATAGATCGTTCAACTGATGATTATCAGGCATATATCGGTCTTTGTGGCGGAATTGGCACATAAACTGGGCAGGAAGCTGCAACCGCAGAGACCGGGAAGAAAACGAAAAGAAAAGTAAATAGATATACTGTCCCCACAGTTTCCGTCACCGTGGACACCCTGAAAAGCGGGGTGCCCAACGCCATCACCGTGGGCCGGGAACTCGCGGAAAAAGGCCACAAGCTCAAGGCCATCCGGCTGGACAGCGGCGACCTTGCTTATCTCAGC
>JAXHVL010000086.1:0-18306 GCA_034189225.1 Thermodesulfobacteriota bacterium | reverse complement strand
GCGCTGCATCTCTCGTCATGTCACGTACAGCTAAGTACGCTCCATTCCTCGAGATTTGCGCGCCTCGAACTTGAACTTTTTACTTTGCCGTCCCAAAATTGACTTTTTACGAGTGCATCTTGATTGGCGTTGATTTAATACTTTAAAGATCAGCCTGGGATTATTGTTTCCCGGCCCCACAGCTCAGCCGTTCGCGCCGCCTGCGGCGGCACGACCGAAGGCTTTGCGAGAGTAAAAAATAATAACGATTTATTGCGGCAAGCGCGATAATGTGGGCAGGCGGCGCGAACGGTGGCAGTTGAGCGGTTCCCCGCTCTCACCTTTGTTCTCGCCGCAGGCGGCTCGAACAAACGTTTGAGCGGACATTGCCCCACACAGAAATTGCGCCAACTGCCCGCAATTTCTGCGCCGGGCTAATGCCGCTCAACTGCCGCCGTTAGCATCAAAGAAATCGAATATGGCAAAAAAAACAAAAATGAAACTTACCAGCGCTCAAAAACGCGCCAAGAAAGCTGCAAAAAAAGAACGGCAAAAGAAATATCAATGGGTTTTCATGAACGGCAAACAAAAAAGAATAAAACGTCCTGCCACAATTGATGGTATGGATGTTGATGAATTCATCCGACAAAGTGCCGATCCAATATGGTTGCACCAGAATGAAATGTGGGAATATATTGAAATGGAAGAGAATTCGGCGTATCGGCGTGTGGAAGATTCAGAAGAATACGAAAGTAATTACGATGAAAAGGATGATGAGATACCGTTTTAAATTAAAACATATTATTGGTAGGTTAGATGCTAACCATTCACTTTTGTGGGACCGGGAAGGGTCGGTGCATTTTTCGAAAGCATTAGCAAGTTCGACAGGTTATCTTTTATAAAGGTCTTCGTTGTGCCCTTCCCGGCCCCACAGTTCAGCCGTTGGCCTTGACATTCTGGTAAGGTGATGTATAATCAAGGTGTATACATTAAATGAGGAGCAAAAAATGATAAGAACTCAAATATATTTAACAGAGCGACAACGCAACGAATTGGCTACTATTGCTAAATCATTTGGAAAAAAGCAGAGTGAACTAATTAGGGAGGCCGTCGACAGCCTAATCGAACAAGCCGGTAAAAGCCATAGAGAAATGGTGCTTCGTGAGTCTGCCGGAATTTGGAAGACTCGAACGGATCTTCCTGATTTTGAATCAATTCGTTCCGAATGGGACCGGGGATAATAATGGAGAAGCCGATTCTATTAGACACTGATGTTCTTGTTGATTTTTTTAGGGGATTAGACAAAGCAGTTGCTTTCATTAATAAATATAATGACCGTATAATTTTGTCATCAATTGTGGTTGCAGAGTTGTATGCCGGTGTCAAAGGAGATGCAGAACAAAATGCTTTGCAGAACTTTATATCCCTGTTTCGCGTTGTCCCGATAGATGCCGCTATCGGAAAAGCCGGGGGGCTTTATAGACGAGATTATGGCAAGTCACATGGTGTTAGTCTTGCAGATGCTATATTGGCTGCAACCGCTGAATCTGAAAATGCTGAATTAAAGACACTCAACACCAAACACTATTCTATGTTTAAAAACCTCAACCCTGCCTATAAAAAGTAAAAGGCCAACCAGTCAGCCCAGGTGGCAGCCAGAGGGGAATGGTGTTGATGAGATTCTCAATTTACAACCCAAAGAGGGTAAAGGTAAACCATATCAAGTCAAACAAGTCAGGGATGTAATCCTGAAGCACCAAATCCGATTTGGAGAATGACGATGGAAAAAAAATACGAAATCATCATTTTTTGGAGTTCTGAGGACAATTCATTTGTGGCCGAGGTGCCGGAGCTTCCCGGATGCATGGCGGACGGGAATACCTACCAAGAGGCCCTAAGCAATGCGGAACAAATTATCGATGAATGGATCGAAACTGCTACAAGACTCGGTAGGCCTATTCCTCAGCCGAAAGGCCGTCTTGCGTATGCCTAATCAACGGCACAGTTCGCACAACCAACCCCCTCAAATCGACGCTCGTTTCTCGCGCGGCTTAGGGGCTCCGTTCGGCAACAAGACAAAAACAAGGCACTATTGGAGATACAGATGGGGAGCTATGTAGACAGAATCAAGCCGGATTCATATGGCATCACAACCTACCTTGAGAATCTGCAGCGCGGTCAGTATCAGATACCTACGTTTCAGCGTGACGTGGTATGGGATCGAGACCGAGTCAAACGGCTGTGGGACAGCATCTATAAATTTTACCCATTGGGTAGCATTTTGGTGTGGCGGACTGGAATCAAACTCCAGAATCATCGGGAGATTGGCGGTCACGAGTTGAAGGACGACAGATCGGGCTCTGAGTTCCATCTAAAGGACATTGCGCACTCATACGGCGAGGTAGAGAAGCGTGTCGTCGAGAGTGGCTTGACCGACTATGACGCACCAGCTCTTCGAGTTTGGTCGGTTCGTAATTGATCGTTGAAAAAACATTCTGACAATTTTGTAGAAATAGAGAGATAATGGCCGCAACAGTAATATACCAGGAAAAATTAGTATTGACTGCCAAGTATTACCATCCAAATTCTGATGATTACTTGGATTATCTCTCAACAATAACGATCAAAAATTCAGGCAAAAATCCTGTTCAGATAGTTTTAAAGTTTGATGGTTTCTACCCCTTCGCTGCTCCAATGCCGCCTGAAAGACATGAAATTAAAGCTCCGTCAATTTTGGAACTGTATGTTAAATTGGCAAGATGGTTTAGGAAGTATGGTTACGAAATAAAATAGCGGAACCGAACAAATAAAGGATTAATCCCGAGTCGAGCGAAAGCGAGTGCTCGGGACTAATCCATGGTTCAAGAAGCCGCGGGGCCGTTGCGGGACATAGGGGAAAAGCTTCGGTAGGGGGCGCGGAGCGTTTCTTTTAATCGGACGCTGAGGAAAAGCGTTAAATCTTTAAAACTGTCGTCAACCAGCCGTTTACATCATTTATTCAGTCAATAAAACCTGGTCCTCTGGGCCAGATCAGCGATAAAAGGCTATGCCGGTAAGGAGCAAAGCGCGAAATTCGAAATTAGAAATTCGAAACAAATCCGAATATCAAATGTTCCAATGATCAAAACAGATACCGGAGTGTTCCGGGGCAATGCGATGCATCTATCTTCGTGACCTTCGTGCTCTTCGTGGTAATCAACGCCAGACAATTGAACCTCGAAGTTCACGAAGGACACGAAGGGTGAGTTCAGACTGTAAACAATCCCCTTATAGGGGTAACCAAAGCCGGCCCCTCTGGGACCGGATGTTTATTTGTAATGGATGAGCGATACCTGCTTGCCTGTGTGCGGTATATCGAAAACAATCCGGTTCGGGCAAAACTGGCAACATCTCCGGCCAGGTGGCCATGGAGCAGTGCGTTGGCCCATATGGTGGGGAAAAACGATAAGCTTGTGAATGTGGAACCCGTGCTTTCGATCATAAGTGGTGACTGGCAGCAATTTCTGTCAGGGGCATTTTCCAATGAAGAACTGGAAGATATCCGCAAACATTCACGAACCGGCAGACCGCTGGGAAGCGCGACGTTTGTAGCGGAATTGGAAAATAAACTGGGTAGGAAGCTGAAACCGCAAAAACCTGGAAGAAAACGAAAAGAGAAATAAATAGATATACTGTCCCCAGAATTCCAATATAACATAATGCAATTTTATGTTGCACTATGCAACTCAAGATGTTATCTTTAAGAAAAAAATAAACAGGAGGCTTATAATGACAACAGCAGTAAGAATTACGGACGAATTGGTTCGGGAAGCCAAAATATTCAGCAAAATCGATAAGCGTTCTTTAACAGGACAGATTGAACATTGGGCACGGATTGGGAAATGTGCTGAAGAAAATCCTGATTTAACCTATGCCCTGATCAAAGAGATTTTTATCGGTCTTGCAGAATTGGAGCATGGAGAATCATCTGAATATAATTTTGGATAATCGAAAATGAAAATTCTTCAATCCCGATCTTTTGAACAAAAAGTTAAAAAATTCACCAAACAAGAGAAAAACGCCCTGGATAAGCAGGTGATAAAGATTGCCGAAAACCCTTCCATCGGTACAGATAAAAAAGGAGATCTTCGCGGGGTGTTTGTCCATAAGTTCAAAATTAAAACTATCCAATACCTGCTTGCGTATCGTTTTGTGGGTGATGACCTTGAATTAATTATGATCGGGCCGCATGAAAACTATTACAGAAATTTAAAAAGCTATTTAAAGTCAAAATAAAAGGCGAGCCATTCGCTTGTGTGGGACCGGGAAAAGCCGTCGGTTTTTCCAAAGCCTTGGTTGGCGATTGTCTTCAGCAATAAAGACGGGCCGTGGCATGTGTTTACCGGCCATCATCTACCAGTCGTAACGATCCTGCATGATCAAATACCAGCGGCGGGCCAGGCGGAAAAGGCTTGATGCCAGTATGCCGCCGCTGAGTACCAGCAGGAGCGCGGGCACCCACGCGTAGCCGGTATAGGCGGGAATGGACATGGCGGTCTGGATGCCCAGCATGGAAAACAGGAACACTGCCCCGCTGAAAAGCGCGGTGATGACATAGATCAGGTTTATATCGTGCCAGGCGTAGATGGATTTTTTTTCCGAGGTGAGTTGGACTGGTATCATGGTGTCTTTGCTACTCCTTTTCCGGGCCGGGGGCAGGGGCGTCTTCCGCCCGGATATGCCGAAGCATGGCTGTTTCATCGCAATCGGGGAATTTGACGCAGGTGATGCAATCCGACCAGATTTTCAGGGGCAGCTCGGTCTTGTCGATGGTGAAAAAACCGAACCGCTCGAAATAGGATGGAATATAGGTCAGGGTGAAGACCTTTTTGACATTAAAGACGACGGCATCTGTCAGGGCGGTTTCAACCAGTTTCTGGCCGATATGGTTTCCCTGGTGATCGGGCACTACGGCCAGCGACCGGATTTCCGCCAGCTCTTCCCAGCAGATCTGAAGGGCGCAGCACCCCAGCAGCCTGTCGGTGACATCGTCGGCATACACCCAGAAACTACGGATGTCGTCGTAGAGCAGCGACAGCGGCCGCGCCAGCAGATGCCCCCGGTCCGCGAAATCGCTCAGCAGATCATATATCGGCTTGATGTCCGTTAATTTGGCTTTGCGGATCATTTGTTGTTTGCCTTTCAACAGTATCTTTGAGATGGCAGGGTAAAAGGTTTTACGAAGCCATCATTTGTTTTTCTCCAGCATTTCCATAAATACATCAATCCTGTTATCAATCTGACTTTCGGCAAAGTTCCGTTCATCGACCATGTCCGCTTCGATGATAAGCGTGGGCAGGCCGGTTCTCTTTTTCACAATGGCCTCAATGTCATACTGGCCGAAGGAGTATGGCTTGCAGCTCCGGTTGGAATGCATGACAAATCCGTCCACATCGTACTTTTGAACCATGCCGATGACCGCTTCGGCCATCTGGTCCACGCCGATGTTCAGGTAAATACGGGTATAGGCCTCTGCCAGTGAATCGAGCAGGTCGTCGGGGTTTACATATTTCATGGACCCTGCCCATGCGGATGTGTAAGTGTCGGCCACCAGGCAGGCGCTTCGGGAGGCAAACTTTTTGGCCAGCCACCGCATGCGGTACCAGATGGGAATATTGTCCCAGAGCAACCGGTATTGCTCGTTTTTTATGGCGCCAATGCCGTTATCCACCTTGTACTGCATTTCCGCCAGCAGATTTTTGTAATAATCCACCACGATTTCCGTGCCGCGAAGAGTAACGATCAGGGCCATGTGAAAAAAGGCGTCAAAGGCGGACATGGGAGAGGGTTTGTTGATCGTTGTGTCCAGAACGGCCTGCCAGAGCTGCTGGGCCTCGATGGACCGGTGGCCCACTTCCTGAATGGTGTCCATGTCCATTTTTTTACCGCAGATTGACTCCAGCAGGGTGATGTATTCCATGAACTGGCCGATCACATACTGCTTGGCTTCGACGGAAAATTGCGTGTGGCAGATGGGGGTGTCGAAGATAAACAGGGGCACGTTGTAATACCGGGCCTGCACTTCGTACCATTTCATCACGGTGCCGCAGATATTGTTGCAGCAGACCAGAATGTCCGGTGCGGGCAGGCCGTTGATGGGGCCGCCGTTCACCCTGGAACACCCGATATCCGAGCGGGCATAGGAACACAGATCACCGGCATACCCCATTTCCTCGGCCCTGGCGCAGAGGTCGCCGCCCATCTTGGATGCGCCGATCATGGCAGCATGGTTTTCCGGGTAAATAGGGATCATGTCCATGGCAATCAAAGGCTCAACCGGTCCGCCACTGGTTATCCATGCGATTTTCCGGTTGCCTCTCTCCTCCGGTGACGCCTTGGCTTCCGTGTAATAGTTCATCATGATCTCGCCCAGTTTTTCCATGGACGAGGGCGGCTTTTGTTGGTTTTCAGTGCCAGTCACTGGCTTCTCCCTGTTTTTTTCTACAGCATTTCCAGAAATGCCTCCACCCGGGTGGCGGCCTGTCCGCCGAAGATGAACGGGGCCTCGACTTCCAGCAGCAGCGACGGGATGGACGCGTCATCCAGCATGGTTTTCAGGTAGGGATAGTCAAACGCGTGGGGGTCGCAGAACTTCAGCAGGAGAAAGATGACCCCGTCCGCGTTGGTGGTTTTTGCCGTTTCCACGAGATGCTCGCCCCTTGCATAGATTCCCGCGTGCTTGGAGGGACAGTTGAGGCGCCGCATGTACCGGTCGGCAATGGCCGGTATGGGGGCAGAGGCTTCATCCACCAGGCCGTCGGCGTATCGGGCACCGGTACACATGTCGTCATACACCACAGTGCCGCCGTTCTCTTCTATAAAATCATGGATCCCCCGGTAGCCGCACACTGCCCCGGATAACAGAACACGTTTCAACGGCGGTTGGGGCACATCTGCATGCTCCGGCAGACCCGACAGAACGTCGGCCATGATGTCCATCCACTGTCGCGGGTCTATGACCATGGCCGTCCGGACCGCCGTATAGAGGTCACCGCTGCTGATGATGGCCGGGTTGTTTATCCTGGCCCGGTTCAGTTGGTGGATGGTGGTTCGTACCTGGTTCATGGTTTTGATTGCCTCGCCGATCGCCGCATCGGTGATGGTGACATCCAGGTGCTTCGCCAGGCTGGTCCTGAATGTTTCAAGAATTCCCACCGCATATTGCCTGGCTGTGTCACTGTTGAGCTTTACGGGCAGCACCAGGTCCTCGTGAAACCCAAGGCCGGCGTTCAGGCGCCAGATATCTGAAAGCCGCTGCATGGTGTCGCAAGTGTGGGAAAATACCACGCCGTCCAGAAAATTCAGTTTGCCGGCAAGCGCATCGTTGAGAATGCCGCGCACCAGGCTGCAGCAGTATGACTGGATGTGGGCGTCGGCATATGAAAACACATTGCCGCCGCTTCCGAAAATACGGTAGCTTAATGCCCCGGCCGCTTGGATAATCTCCACGGGCGCATAGGAACAGAGGGCCCCCACCACCTTGCCGCCGGTCTCCACCTTCCACTGTTTTGCGTAATCGTCCGGCTGGTCGATAATCTCCTGTAGTTGGTCTGTCCATTTCATGTTGTATGTCCTCTTTTACTCCGGCTCGGTTCCTTTTTTAAACAACGCGGCAACACCGTGGTCAAGCGATTCCACCCGTTTGCCGGTGACCGGGTCCATGCGTACCCGCACCAGGCCATCCGGAATATCAAAGCCGGGGCATGGGACGTGTTCGTGGGCCGTTTTCATGAATTGCTCCCAGATGGGCAGTGCGGCTTTTGCACCGGTTTCCCATTTACCGAGCGTAGTATAATCGTCGGTTCCTGTCCATACGCCGGTAGCGATTTTTCTGGAAAAACCAAGAAAAAGCGCATCCTTAAAGCTGTCCGTGGTGCCGGTTTTGCCGGCCACGGGACACTGAATGTCGTTTGCCCGCTGTCCTGTTCCCTCTCTGATTACCCCCTGAAGCATATCCGTAATGATGGCGGCATTGGCGGCTGGCATGACGATTGTTTCGCCGGGTTTGGCCTGCCACAGGATCCGGCCGTTGCGATCCATCACCCTGGTGATACCGTATGGTTTGATATGCCTGCCCAGCCGGGGAAATATCGAATAGGCGGAGGTCAGTTCCATGAGGGTGACCTCCGAGGTGCCCAGGGCCAGTGACAGGTAGGGGGACAGGGGCGAAGAAATGCCCAGTTCCGCCGCGAACCGTGCCACTGATGCCGGCCCCAGCTTATTGATCAACCGGGCGGCCGGTATGTTTTTGGAATGCACCAGGGCTTTGCGCAGGGTCATTTCGCTGGTGTAGGTTTTGGAAAAGTTTTTCGGTTCCCATGTCCTGTCCTTCCGGCCGCCTGGAAAGACCACCGGCGTGTTCAGGATCGTTGTGGCCTGGGTGAAGCCGTGGTCCAGGGCGTATGCATAGACGAGGGGCTTGAATGCGGAGCCGGGTTGTCGGCGGGCGCTGGTCGCCCGGTTGAAGGGGCTGCTTTGAAAGTCCCGGCCACCCACCATGGCGAGGATGCCGCCGGTATCCACATTCAAGGCCACCAGAGCGGCCTGGGGGTCATGGTTCAGGCCTTTTCGAATCATACGGTCTTCCAGTGCGGCCAGTCCTGTTTCCACGGCATCCGATGCCGCCCTTTGCAGGGTAGAATCAAGGGTGGTGTGGATGGACAGGCCGCCCCTGAACAGCCTTGCCTCGCCGATCGTCTGCTCCAGTATCTGCCGGACATATTCCACGAAATAGGGGGCCTCGCGCAGTTTCCGCTTGCCGGGATTGAGATTGATGGAAGACTGAACAGCCGTTTCGTATTCGGCTTTGGATATTATGCCATGCTTGTGCATCTGCCGGAGCACTGTGTCTCGCCGCCATCTGGCAAGCTCCTTGTTCACCAGAGGGGAATAGCGGGACGGCGACTTGGGCATGCCCGCAATCAGGGCACATTCTGAAAGGGTCAGGTCCGCGGGGTGTTTGTTGAAAAAGGTCTGGGCGGCTGCGTTGATGCCGTAAGCACCGCTGCCGAAATACACCTGGTTGAGGTAGAATTCCAGAATTTCCTTTTTGGTGTACCGCCGTTCCAGCTGAAACGTGAGAAACGCTTCCTTGATTTTTCGAATAAGGTTCTTTTCATTTGTTAAAAAAAGGGTTTTGGCCAGTTGCTGAGTTAGGGTGCTGCCGCCCTCCACAAATCCCAGGGCCATGATATCCCGGACCAGGGCCCTGAGCACCCCCTTGAAATCCACCCCGCTGTGCTCGTAAAACCGGCTGTCTTCGGTGGCGATAAGCGCCTCGATAATCGGCCGGGGGATATTCCGGTATGGAACCGGTGTCCGTTTTTCCGCATAGAGCTCCGCCAGCAGGGTGTCGTCCGCTGAATAGACCCGGGAGACGGCTGATGGAGAGAAGGTCTCGAGATGGCGGATCTGGGGGAGATCATGTGCAATGGCGAAGAACAGCCCCAGGGCGGTGCCGGCAAAGACACCGGCAGCTGCCACGATGATTACCAGCAGGGCATGACGTTTGTTGTTTTCCGGCATTCTGCGTCGTTCTTTTTGTTTGACTGTTTTCGGGCAAATGTAATACGGTTACATAAATTACCACAGAAGTGCACGATATGCACAGGGATAATGCATATAAAGGAGATACAATGAGCCATCACCACGATCATAACGACCATCATGATCATCACGATCATCACCATCACAATGATCACGATCATCATCATGACGAGGGCGGGGATGCCCTTTCCCTCGAAGGTAAACTTGCAAAACTTTTCGATCACTGGATTCGTCACAATGACAGTCATGCCGAAACTTACCGGCAGTGGCAGAAGAAAGCCGAGGCCGAAGGCAAGGCAGATGTGGCCGCGATTCTGGCGGAAGTGAGCACCATGACCGATGCCATCACGGAAAAATTGCGGGCCGGAGCCGGGGCGGTGAAGTCCTGATACGGTTTTGCAGTCTTTATTAGTGTCCATCCTGCTGACTTGACATTTGAGGTTTGCTGTGTTAAAAATTTTACATTTGAAAAAATAAATGGAGGTTTGATGGTGCCTGAAATATCTGATACGGCAACCGCCGTCATCATGGAATCGGCATTCCACAAAGGACTGCCCGCCCTGTCGGAATATGATGCCAAGAAGGTTCTGAAGGATTATGGTATTCCTGTGACCCGGGAAGTTCTTGCGGAAAATCCGGATGATGCGGTTTCAGCGGCCAGCGGGATCGGTTATCCGGTGGTATTGAAAGCGTGCTCTTCCCACCTCATGCATAAAAGCGACAGCGGGCTCGTGGCCCTCGGCCTGAATGGTGAGGACGCGGTTCGAGATGCCTTTGAGCGGATTTATGCCGGGGCCGACGCGAAGATAGACGGGGTGCTGGTGCAGGAAATGGTGGCCGGCAAACGCGAACTGGTGGTGGGGATGATCCGTGATTCCCAGTTCGGCCCCTGTGTTATGCTCGGGCTGGGCGGCATTATGACCGAGGTTTTCAGGGATGCCGTATTCCGCATGGCGCCCCTGGATGCTGTTGATGCGGCCGATATGACGAATCAGCTGAGATCGCGGAAGATGCTGGATGCATTCCGTGGCGAAGCACCGGCGGATCTGGATTCGCTGTATGGCATTCTGTCTGCGGTGGGTCGACTGGCCATGGAACGGGATGAGATTCGCGAAATCGATATCAATCCGTTGATCGTTTCGCCGGACGGGCGAGTCGCAGCGGTTGATGCATTAATTGTACTGGAGGGTGTTGCAGATGATTGACCGTATCGAGCAGAGCCGACTCTATTCCATTGCCAACCCGGAAACCCTGGCGATTTTCGGTGCGTCCAACAATTATTCCTCTATGGGGACCATCATTCTCAAGGCATTGATGGCCGGCGGATTTAAAGGGAAAGTTTATCCCGTTCATCCCAAAGAAGACGAAGTGCAGGGCCTGACCGCCTACCGAAGCGTGGAAGACCTGCCGGAAGCCCCGGATCTGGGGGTGGTGGTGCTGCCCACGAAAATCGTCTGCGAGACACTGGCGGCTTGCGGCAAAAAAGGGCTTCGTAACGTGATTGTGATTTCCGGCGGTTTCAAGGAGGTGGGGGGAGATGGCGTGGCGCGCCAGGAGGAGATGGTCCGGATCGCTGAGCAATACGGGATGACGCTGATCGGTCCCAATTGCCTCGGGGTTGCCAACACCCATCATGGCCTGAACACCACGCCGCACCGGATTTACGGGGAACCCGGATTTATCGGTCTGGTTTCCCAGAGCGGCAGCTTCGTCACCCAGATGTTCGCTTATCTTCACAATCTGGGGGTGGGGTTTTCCAGTGCCTTCAGTGTCGGCAACGAGGCCAACACAGACATGGTGGACTGTCTCGAGTATCTTGGTGCCTGTCCGAACACGAAAGTGATTGCCCTGTACATCGAGGGTATCCGGAGGGGGCGGCAGTTTGTGGAAATCGCCAGAAAGATTGTGCCCCATAAACCCATTGTGGCCCTTTATGTGGGCGGGTCTGAAACGGGCAGAAAGGCGGCGTTGTCCCACACCGGCGCCATGTCAGGTCCGGACGAATTATATGACGGTATATTTCGCCAGTGCGGAGTTTTACGGGCAGTTTCCATTATAGAGCTTTTTGATATGTGTATCGCCCTTGGCCAGCTGCCGGCAGCCGGCGGTGGGAAGGTATTTGTGCAGACCCATTCGGGCGGTCCCGGCGCCGTTGCCGCCGATGCCTGCGGCCGGTCGGGTATTCATCTGCCGGAGCCATCTGACGTTACGAGGGAAAAACTCGCCGATCTGGTGCCCGCCACCGGCAGCATCAAAAATCCCATTGATGTGACATTTACCAAAAATATGCTCCAGTTTCTTTCTGACCTGCCCCGGGCCATTATCGAAGACCCGGCATGTGACATTCTTCTGCTTTATTTTTATATGCCCTCGGATATGATCAAGCGGATGCTCATCAGCATGGGCGTCACCCAGGAGGAAATGGATGAAAAAATTATCGAAATCAGCAATTCAGTGGCCGTCACCATTCGGGATATCATGCAGGATACCGGCAAACCCATTGTCTGCTTTTCTTACCACAATCGCGATGAGGTGGCCGTGAAATCGCTGGCCGCCCACGGCATTCCTTTTTACCAGGGGCCCGAGCGAGCGGTGCGTGCCATACGGGCCATGATTGATTACCGGTCGTTCAGACAGAGAATTCAGCAGCGGGCCGTTGCTTGACCGAGTGTTGCATCCCCTTGCCCGCAAAGATGTTTTCTGTTGATTTTGAGCGCTTTTTTCTTTACCATAGCATATATACTGTCCAGTATTGATGGTCTCGTAAAAAGTCAATTTTGGGACGGCAAAGTAAGAAGTTCAAGTTCGAGGCGCGCAAATCTCAAGGAATGATCTGTAGGGGCGAACCTCGTGCTCGCCCTCTGATCGGGCGAACACAAGGTTCGCCCCTACACCGTACGTGACATGACGAGAGATGCAGCGCAACAAAAAAATCGGACTTTTTACGAAGCCGTCAGTATCGGTGCCATTGCCGTTCGATACTGGATGGGTTCGTGTGAATATTGCCATGCGGTGGCATGGGGCCGTCCGGTGGTAAGTGTTCCCAGGCGTAAGCGTTCCCAGGTGTAAGCGTACAACGACCAAGTTATCTTACGGGCATCTTTACGGAGTGAATCCCCCAACCTTTATGAACATCACCAAACAGGCAAACGATCAAGGACTTACCTATGAGGAGTTTCTTGATATCGTTCATGTGTTTATCGATACGTCACGACATGATCTGGAACGGATGCGGGATGCGCTGGCGCGGGAAGATGCCGAAGATGCCGTCCAGGCCGCGCATTCGCTGAAAGGCGCGGCCGGCAATCTCGGTTTCGACGACCTTTACGATACCGCGCTGGAAGCGGAGAAGTGTGCCCGGGCCAGTGATCTGGCCCGCATGCCGCAATTTGTCAATCGGCTTGACGACCAGCTGAAGCAGCTTATTTCCAGCGCCGGAAACGCAAATTAAGGGTCTGTCAAAAAATAAGTGTGTCACACCGAGGTTGTCGATTCGCCCGTCCGGCAAGGCGCGCGACTGAGGCATAGTAAGTCTATGTCGCAAGGAGCGCAACGCCGCTGGACGGGATGAAGCGGCAACCGAATGTAACAGTTATTTTTTGACAGACCCTAAAGGCCCAAACCAACAGAAAAAGGCAACACAGCATGCGTGAAATGCAACAGAGCCTTTGTATACTTGTGGTTGACGATAACCTTTTGAATCTGAAACTGCTTGCAACAACGCTTGATAACCATGGTTACAAGACCCTCATGGCCATGGACGGTCCCACGGCAAGGCATTTTGCCGAGAACGAAAAGCCGGACCTGATTCTGCTGGATGTGAAAATGCCCGATGAAGACGGGTTTGAAGTCATCAAGCAATTGAAAAGCAATCCGGTAACAAGCGCCATCCCGGTGATTTTTCTTTCCGGTCTGAGTGAGCTCGAATCCAAGCTCACCGGTTTTGAACTCGGAGCGGTGGACTATATTACCAAACCCTTTCATCCCCTTGAGGTGCTGGCCCGGGTACGCCTCCACCTGAAGCTTTCCATAGCCACCAATTCCCTGATCATCAACCAGGCCGATAAGCTGAAGCAGATCACCGAAGCTCAGACTTCCATGCTCACAACGCCCGAGACCCAGCCCGGTGCCGGGTTTGGCGTTTATTATTGCGCCCTGGAAGAGGCCGGGGGTGATTTTTACGATGTCCTGCCCGTTTCTTCAAATATTTATGGTTATTTTGTGGGCGATTTTTCCGGTCATGACATCAAGACCAGCTACCTCACCTCGTCGGTAAAAGCCCTTTTGAAACAGAATTGCACGCCTGTTTATCGCCCCATGGAGAGCATCAAGATAATCAATGACGTACTGCTGAAGATTCTTCCGGAGGAAAAATACCTCACGGCTTGTTACGCCTGCCTGAACCGGAAAACCAAGCATATGACCATAATCAATGCAGGCCATCCGCCGGTGGTTTATATACCGGCCGGAGAGGTGCCCCGGTTTATCAATTTAAAGGGGGACGTCCTGGGCAGTTTCCGGGATGTTTCCTTTGGCCGGGAAAGCCTGAAGGTATCCAAGGGGGACCGGTTTTTCATCTATTCGGATGGTTTGATTGAATCAACGCAGAAAAAGATTCTGTGGCCGGAAGGATCGGCTGATTTGCTTGAAGCCTGCCAATCCGTGGGCGGCACCAATATCAATGCCGCCCCTGATAAAATAGCGGAGATCATGAACCAGGGCAAGGCCGTGTGTGAGGATGATGTGATAGTACTGGGCATCGAAGTCTAATGGAAGATGGCTTCGTAAAAAGTCCAATATTTGCGTTGCGATGCATCTCTCGTCATGTCACGTACTACCAAGTACGCTCCATTCCTCGAGATACATCGACGCCTTAATCTTGAACTTTTTACTTTGCCATCTGCAAGCTACATTTTATGAGTTCGTCCATGGAAGAACGGAAGATATATATCTCCCAGGATAAGGAAAGTCTGGTGATGAGCTTTCCTTCGGAGATCGAGAACATCAACCGGGCCGAAGACGAAACCCGCAAGTTTCTGGATTGTGTGGGGCTTTCGTCGGAAGCGTTCTCCATCTGCCTGGTCATGCGGGAGGGACTGACCAATGCCGTTAAACACGGCAACCGGTATGATCCCGAAAAAAATGTCAAATACGCCCTGCAGTTTAAAAGCGATATCCTTACCATGGAGATCGAGGACGAAGGCGAGGGGTTTGACTGGCAGGCCATCCAAGATCTGCGGCCTTCCGCCAGCGCCGAGCACGGCCGGGGCATTTTTATCATGCGCCGGTACTTTTCAGAATACCATTACAACGGCAGGGGCAACAAGCTGATACTGACCAAGTATTGTCCCATGGAAAGGGAGACCAAGGACGATCAATCCCGGTACCTGGAAGACCTCACCCGTTCGATTCTCCATTCGCCGGACATGCTCGGCGAGATTTCACGGGACGATCTTTTCCGGGTGATTGAAAGTCTGTTTGTGCAGCAGAACAAGCTGGGCGTCCAGAACGCCGAGCTGCGCCGGATGCACCTGAAGAAAAAGGCGCTTCAGCAGGAAAGCGGTACCGGTTCCGAAAGCGAAGAGCGGTACCGGGCCTTGTTTGAAAACAATCCCATTGAAACCATTACGGTGGATCACGAGGGCCGGGTCACGGAATACAACCTGGCCAAACAAAAGGCGGGGGACCGACTGCCGGGCATCGGCGATGTGATGTACCGGGATTATGCGGCCATGCATAGCCGCGACATGCATGCGGAACTGATGGCGTGTATCGAATCCGGCGTGCCCAAGGAGTTTCCCGAACTTGAATACGGCCATAAGACCCTTCACATCCGCATATCGCCTTTTTCCGGCGGCGCCATTATTACATCCGTTGACATTACCCCGCTGAAGCAGGCGGAAAAGGATCTGGCAAGGCTTGCCACGGCCATTGAACAGGCGAGAGAGGAAATCGTCATTATCGATATCGACGGCAATATCGAATACGTGAATTCGGAATTTTTAAGCAAGAACAATTATGTCCGGGAAGAGGCCATCGGCACCAACCTGTTCAAGGGCCGCAAGGCGTTTTACGATAAAACATTCTACGAGGAAATCTGGAACGCGTTGGAAAAAGGTGAGCCCTGGACAGGACGGTTTTCAAGGGATACGAACGAGGATCGCCGGGAAGTGGAAGCCACCATTTCACCGGTACGCGATGAATCCGGTGAGATTATCTGCTACGTATCGGTCAGCCGGGATGTTACCCGCGAGACCCAGCTGGAGGAGCAGCTGCGGCATGCCCAGAAGATGCGTTCCATCGGCACTCTCGCCGGCGGTATCGCCCATGATTTTAATAACATTCTCGGGTCCATCACCATCAACGCCGAGATGATCCATGACGATTCTCCGGCCGAAAGTGAAATCAAATATTCCGCCGAGCAGATCCTGCTGGCCAGCCAGCGGGCCAAGGATCTGGTGAATCAGATACTGCTGTTTTCCAGGGATTCCAAGACCGAACGCAAACCCCTTCAGATTTCCGTGGTGGTCAAGGAGACACTCAAAATGCTCCGCGCCATGCTGCCGGCCACTATTCAGATATCCAGAAGTGTTCCGGAGGATGGGGGGTTGATCAAAGGCGATCCCACCCAGATTCAGGAAGTCCTGATGAATCTCTGCAACAATTCGGCTTATGCCATGCTGGAGCAGGGCGGGCTGCTGAAGATTTCGGTGTCGGATGTGACCATTGAAGACAACCCGCGATTTTCTGAGGTCCCGGCCGGTGATTATGTCAAGCTCTCGGTGTATGATACCGGGATCGGTATTCCACCGGAAATCAAGGACCGGATTTTTGATCCGTTTTTCACCATGAAACAACCGGGCGAGGGGACGGGCCTGGGCCTTTCCGTGACCCATGGCATCGTGGCCAATCACGGCGGGGTTATTACAGTGGACAGCGAATATGGGAAATGGACGGAGTTTTCTATATTCTTTCCCAAGGTGGGCAGTTCCGAACCCGAGACTCTGGAAAAGAAAGGTCAGGAACTGCCGGGCGGCCACGAGAACATCCTGCTGGTGGATGATGAGGTGCTGATGACCGATGTGGGGGAAAAAATGCTCGGCCGTCTGGGGTACAACGTTATTGTCACCAACAGCGGCCGGGAAGCCCTGGATGCTTTTTCCGAAGACCCGTCCTATTTTGATCTTGTCATCACCGATATGACCATGCCATACTTAACGGGCGTGGATCTGGCCAAGAAGCTGATGGAAATCCGCAGCGACATTCCGATTATCCTGTGCACCGGGTTTAACGAGTTGATTACACCGGAAAAGGCCAGAAGTCTGGGAATTCGAAAATTTATCATGAAACCGTTTGAAATGGAGAAGATGGCAAAAGCCATACGAAGCGCCATTGGAAAGACACCCCAGGAGCACCATTAACAATGAAACTTGGTATAGTGGGCGGGCAGGGCGCCGGTAAGACAACGCTGTTTGAAGCCCTGACAAAGACTGACCCCGATGCGGGGCATAAGAACGAACACCGCATCGCGGCCATACACGTGCCGGACAGCCGGGTGGATGTGCTGAACGAGATGTATCAGCCGAAAAAGACTGTATATGCACAGATCGAGTATTTCCTGCCGGCGGCCGCCGGTGAAAAAAACCGTGAAACCCAATGGAACGCCGTCAAGGATTGCGACGCCCTGATTCATGTGGTGCGGAATTTTCCGGTGCCGGGCATGCCTGAACCGGATTCCGGCAGGGATCTGGCAGCTCTTGATGAAGAGTTTATTCTCTCCGACCTGATCGTGGTGGAAAAACGGCTGGAGCGTATCGAAGCGGATAAGAAACGCGGAAAAAAAGGGGACCCAGCCGAACTGGCATTGCTGGAGCAGGCCCGGCAGATGCTGGAGGCCGGTGCCCCGCTGCGGAATGATCCCGCGACAGCACGGGAACCGTTGCTCAGAGGGTTTGCTTTTGTGTCGGCGAAGCCCGTTCTGGCCCTCATCAATAATGTTGAGGACGACACGGGCCTTCCAGCGGGCATTCCCGGGGACGTGGAATGCATGGTGGCCCGGGGAAAACTCGAACATGAAATATCCCGCATGTCAGCGCCGGACGCCCGGGAATTTCTTCAGGAATTTGAAATTGAAGAACCCGCCACAGACCGTGCTATCCGGCGGTCCTACGAAATTTTGGGGCTGATTTCCTTTTTTACCGTGGGCAGCGATGAGGTAAAGGCCTGGACCATTCGACGGGGGACCCCTGCCGTTGAAGCGGCGGGCGTCATCCATTCCGATATTCAGAAGGGGTTTATACGGGCCGAGATCGTCTCTTATGACGACCTGATGGAGGCCGGCACTTATGCTGAGGCCCGAAAACGCGGCACCACTCGCCTGGAGGGAAAGACGTATGAGATGCAGGATGGCGATATTGTAAATTTCCGGTTTAATGTATGACGGCTTCATAAAAAGCTTCCAACCCCGCCGCGGTGTTTTTGCAGAAAGTAACGTACGCGAGATTTGGATTTTTACCGTTATTTGTGCTAAACGACCCATTTTTCTTCCATACTTTTCTTTGCTCGCCCAAAGAAGATAGTCCCGTAAAAAGTCAGATTTGGGACGGCAAAGTAAAAAGTTCAAGATACGGCGCAGCCCTATCACTCCCGAGGAATGAGGCGTACTTGGCGTACGCCGCAGTGACGAGGGATGCAGCGCAACACAGATATTGGACTTTTTACGAAGCCGTCAAAGAAAAGTAT
>JAXHVL010000085.1:0-12159 GCA_034189225.1 Thermodesulfobacteriota bacterium | reverse complement strand
CGCGTCTTCCGAAAAAACCGCCCCTGCTCGGCTGCGCTGCAAGGGGCGAGGCACGTGTTGCTGTTCAGTTGTTTCGGCAGACTGAAAAACCTGGCAATAAACTGAAAAATTGAATAAAATTAAAGCCTTAACAATAAATTAGCAGATTAAGTGCCTTGGAAGTACCATCTTTTTACGAGTGCATCGTGCATGGGAGGAAAAAATATGGCGGAAAGTGGCAAAAAAGAAAAGATCGAACGGCAGCCCATGCCGGAACAGCCCCCTGAGGAGCGGGCAAAAAATTTTGACGAGGTGCCCCTGGGGCTTTCACCGGAAGCGGCGGTAAGGGAGTCGCAGCGCTGCCTTCAGTGCAAAAAGCCAGCCTGCGTGGAAGGCTGCCCCGTAGGGGTGGATATCCCCGGTTTCATCCAGCTGATCCGGGACGGGGATTTTACGGGCGCCATCGGCAGGATATGGGAGCGCAACAGCCTGCCGGCGGTATGCGGCCGGGTCTGTCCCCAAGAGATTCAGTGCGAGGGGAAATGCATCCTGGGTAAAAAGGGGACTCCCGTGGCCATCGGCAACCTGGAGCGGTTTGCGGCGGACATGGAGCGGACTGAACCCAGGGCCGGCCTTCCTGAAAAAGCTCCGGCAACGGGAAAAAAGGTAGCCGTGATCGGATCGGGGCCTTCCGGCCTGACCGTGGCCGGCGACCTGGCGCTGAAAGGCCACGATGTCACCATTTTTGAGGCGTTTCACAAACCCGGCGGGGTGCTGGTATACGGCATTCCGGAATTCCGGCTGCCCAAGGAAATCGTTTTTTCCGAGGTGGAGGGATTGAAGCCCCTGGGCGTAACCCTTGAAACCAACATGGTGATTGGCCGCAGCCTGACCGTGGACGAGCTGTTTGAGCAGGGGTATGACGCAGTGTTCCTGGGGGTGGGGGCGGGGCTGCCCATGTTCATGAATATACCGGGGGAAAACTATGCCGGCGTGTTTTCGGCCAACGAATATCTGACCCGGGCCAATCTGATGAAGGCTTACCGGTTTCCGGAGTATGATACGCCTATTATCGAGGGCCGGAACGTGGTGACCATCGGTGGTGGGAACGTGGCCATGGATTCGGCCCGAACTGCCCTGCGGATGGGGGCGGAAAATTCTTACATTGTTTACCGGCGGTCAAAGGATGAACTGCCGGCGCGTGCCGCCGAGGTGCATCATGCGGAAGAAGAAGGGGTTGAATTCCGTCTGCTGACCAATCCTGTTCGGTTTTTCGGTGATGACAACGGGCGGGTGACGGGCATGGAGGTGATCCGCATGGAGTTGGGGGAACCGGATGATTCGGGCCGACGGCGGCCGGTGCCCGTGGAAGGCTCTGAATTCACCATCGACTGCGACCTGGTGATTATCGCCATCGGTGCCGGAGCCAATCCCCTGCTGACCAACACCACCGAGGGCCTTGCCCTCAACAAGCGGGGATATATCGTAGCGGACGAAAAAACCGGCAAGACCACCCGCAAGGGGGTCTGGGCCGGCGGCGATATCGTGACCGGCTCGGCCACAGTGATCCTGGCCATGGGCGCCGGCCGTGTGGCCGCCGATTCCATGCATGACTATCTGATGCTGGGATGGTAGTTGATGCTGACGAAATTGCGATTTCGTCCGATTCCTGCCCCAGACGCAAATTTGATGCTTTCGTAAAAAGCTTCCGACCCCGCCGCGGCGGTATTAATGCAGAAAGGAACTTCGGGCCGTCGGCATCATTTTTTGCCGTCATTGCTTCTTGATTATTGATTGAATGTCCGCACTTTATATTAGTTATCCGCTCGCCAAGCCGCCAAGATCGCCAAGAATATTCTTTTTATTCTCTGCGATCTTTGCGTCTTAGCGAGAGGCAACTTTTTCTCAAACTGGCAGATTAAGTTCCTTGGAAGTCACTTAGTGTCCGTCCAGAAATAGCAATTTATAGATGGGATAATCCAAATCGAAATCTAAATCGGGATCGCTATCGGGATCGAAGAGATATGGCGCTTGGACACGAGAAACTGGATGAACTTGACCGGATGGCCGCGATGCTCAGCCGTCTCGGTGGAAGAGGCTACCAAGTTCGAGAGGATCAAGCGACTTACAGCGTCGATTCCGATCCCGATAGCGATTTCGATTCCAAAGAAAGAAAATCCCAACAAACGGATGCACTGGACGCTCATTCTTCGCGCCAGTGATCCTGAGCGATGGGCACTACTTAAGCCGGTCGATTTTGTCCTTGTAGGACGGGTCCAGGGCCATGGACTTGTTGAAGAATTCTTCAGCCCTTGCCTTATTGCCTTTTTCAAGGGCCTCCACGCCTTGCGCAAAGAACAGAGCGGCTTCAATACTGCTTTTTGATGCAGAGGCTTTTTGGGCCAGCCGGGTGTTCATGGTAACGGCGATCTTTTGTGCCAGCTTCTGTTCAAGGAAAAGGAATTCGTCGGCCTCTCCGGTGATGCTTTCGGCCATGATCAATTCGCCGGTTTCTACGCGGATGATGCGCATGTCAATCCTGACCTGTTTTCCCAATACCATGAAGGCCCCAAAGCCGGTGGTCTGAGCCCCCAGCAATTTTCCGACCCGGGCGGCCGTCGAGGGATCCACCGCGCCGGTCTGGCCGAGGGAAATTTCCTCCAGAAGGGCTCTTATTTTTTCCCGTTCAATCAGCTTGAAGGCATCGGTGTCAACGTTGCTGAGTTCCGTCATCAGCATCACGGAAAGCCCGTTGCACAGGGGATCGTATTTTCGGGCATCAGTGACGGAATTGTTTTCAAAGGGCAAAATGGCCAGGGTGCGGGCGTTTTCCGCGCCCGTAAGAGCCGAATGCAGTATGATCGCCAGTGTGATCAAAAGAATCAGAAAATTCCGGGTCTTCAAGGGTCAACCGTCCTTATTTCATAAAATAAAGCCGCGGCATGACACGGTACCGGGCGCCGCCGCACCGCCGCGGTTTATTCAGTCAATAAAACCTGGTCCTCTGGGCCAGGTCAGAGATAAAAGGCTACGCATGTGAGGCGCAAAGCACGAAATTCGAAATTAGAAATTCGAAACAAATCCGAATATCAAATGCTCCAATGATCAAAACACACACCCTTGCAATCAGTTGTTTTGAAAATTGAAAAATTCGGATTTAAAATTTGTTTCGTATTTCGTGCTTCGAATTTCGAATTTTAAACGTTCACGTACGAAGCCTGTAAACAATCCCCTTATAGGGGTAACCAAAGCCGGCCCCTCTGGGGTCGGATTTTTACTTGTAAGCCCGGCGGCCGATTTGCAGCCGCCGGGCGTAATTGCTTTTAATGGCCGCCACCGCTGCCGCCACCGCTCAGAGAGTCTTTTGCGGCCTCATCGGCCTCGTTCTGGTCTTCCACGGCATCGTTGACGTTGGATTCGATCTGGGCCTTCATCTGCTGGGGCGCCATTTTCTCCGGCGAGGACATGCCTTCGCTGGAATCGTCCGGGCATGCCTCCCGCCCGAGAATGGCCAGTTCAAATCCCGGATCCGCCGCAATGGCCTTGTTGAAGTAGTTGAGGGCGGTTTTCCAGTCTTCCTGGTCCAGCGCGTTAAGGGCTTTCCCATAGTAAAGAACGGCATCCATGCTCCTGGTGTGAATGGCGCCGATGGCTTTTTTTTCTGAGGGGGTCAGAGAAATGCCTTTGATTTCCGCCACATCCGCGGCAATGGCCCCGGGCAGCTGAAAGAAATTGTCCTGGTTGACTGTGACGGCTGCATTGCCGATCACCCGTGCCCGGGAGGCTGAGGCAAGAGCGGTAACGGCCTGAATGTCGCCGGAAAGCGAACCGGTGACGATGTTTTCCGCGCCGAGCAGTTTGCCGGTTCTCGGCGCCGTCGCCGGATCCACCACACCGGTCTGGCCCAGGGCCATCTCTTCCAGCAGGGCTTGAAGCCGGAGTCGTTCAACTATCTGAATGGAATCGATCTTGGAGAGATTGCTGATGGTCATTGCCGCCAGCGCCTTGCTGAAGGCCTGCATGTCTTTTTCCGGGCTTTTGTCCGCATAATAGCAGACCGCGTAAGTGTTGCCGGCGGGTCTGGTGCCGGCAAGGGATTTTTCAGACGCCAGTGCCGCTTTTGCCTGTTTTTTGCTCTGCGCGATTTTAAGGAGGGTAAGCTGTTTTTTAACGGCGGCCGCCACAATGGGCCTGTCATTGTCCTTGAATTGTGCAAGCGTTGTGATGGCCATCTCGTAATTGTCCTGGGCCACATAGGCCAGCCCAAGGTAGATGATGGCTTCGGCATCCCCGGGTTTCAATGCCAGGGCCTGCTCGAGCGTCGATGCAGCTTTGGCTGCATCTCCGGCTTCCAGGTATGTCCGGCCGAGCATGTAGTGGCCCTGGAATGAATCGGGATGGGTTTCCAGATAGGTCGTAAGATCGGTGATGGCGCCGGGATAGTCGCCCATCTGGAATTTCATGTCACCGGTGAGCAGCGGCGAACAGCCCGCAAGCCAGATTGTCAGTACAACGATTAGTAACCCCTTGATACTTCGGGAAAACCTTTTAGAACGGCTCATGGCTGGCAATCTCCCTAAAATAATGGTTAATAATGTATGCATAAGGTGAGGGTACAGAGATATGTAAGTCAAAAACACTTTATATTTTACCACAAAATCCAATGGCGGTAAACAGGAATAAACCCCCAATAAAAAAGCGCCGGGAAAGATCCCGGCGCTTTTGATGTGTCGTCTGTCGGTCATTCGGCGGTTTTTATTCGCCGGTGGCTGCCTTGTGCGCCTTGATTTCCACCTTCTCGGTGAGGCCGCCGTAGTACTCGCGAAGGATGTCCAGAACCTCTTCCCGGCCGAAATGGTCGGGAATGGGAGTGCCTTCGGACAGGCCTTTTCTGAGCATGGTGCCGGACAGCAGGACCCGGTCTTCCTTTGAATGCGGGCAGGTCTTGAGGGAGGCCATGCCGTCACATTTGTGGCAGTAAAAGGTCCAGTCGATCTTCAGGGGATCGCAGAGCAGGGCCTTGCCGGGCTCTTCCGGGGTCGGGATTTTGTCGAAGATGGTCTGGGCCTCGAACATGCCGTAGAAGTCGCCAACGCCCGCGTGGTCACGGCCGATGATCATCCGGGAGCAGCCGTAGTTCTGACGGAAGGTGGCATGCAGCAGCGCCTCCCGGGGACCGGCATAGCGCATGTCAAGCGGGTAGCCGCCCTGAACCACGAAGTCTTCCACAAAGTAGTTTTTCACCAGTGTGTCGATGCACTTGACCCGGACTTCCGCAGGAATGTCGCCGGGCTTGAGGTTGCCGACCAGTGAGTGAATGTACACACCGTCACAAACGTCCACGGCGATTTTGCACAGGTGCTCATGGGAGCGGTGCATGGGGTTCCGAAGCTGAAGCGCGGCCACTTCTTTCCAGCCATTTTTCTCGAAAATATTGCGGGCATCCGCGGGCCGGTGGTAGATGTCGGGGTAACGTTCCGGGTAATCACTCTCGGACAGGACCTTCACGGGGCCGGCCAGGTTGACCTCTTTCTGGTTCATGACCATCTGGACGCCGGGATGATCATCTTCGGCGATTTTCCAGAATTCCTCAGGCGTCGGTGTGCCTTCGCCCATGAAAACCTTTTCGCATTCATATTCTTTGTTTTCCTTGGTCATTTCATATTTTTCGGTGACCTTCATGGTGGCCAGGATTTCGTCCTTCTTGGGATCATACAGGGCGATCTCGTCGCCTTCCTTGATCTCGTCGGCGTCTTCCTTGGCGGCATCCAGGCAGACCGGAACGGGCCAGAAGGTGCCGTCGGCCAGCAGATAGTTGTCACACACGCTTTTCCAGTCGGCCTTGGTCATGAAGCCGGTGAGCGGGCTGAAACCGCCGTTGCCGATCATGATGAGGTCGCCTTTTGCCCGGGGGCTCAGTGCAATTTTTTTCAGTCCCTCGGCTTTTTTCTTTTCTGCTTCAAGCTCGCTGCCTTCCAGAAGGCAGGCGGTTAACCCTTTTCCGCCATGGGGTGGGATCAGATTGCTCATTGGTTACAATCTCCTTTCACGTTTGATTGGTTATTTGTCATTCTGATTGAATTCGGTTAATTTCGTTCTCGTATGATTTGGTTTTTCGTTTATCCCTTTGAAATATTTTAATCTATAAAATATAAAATAGTTACAATAGAATCAAACATTTTTTTTGTCAATATAAATCTTGTGGCCCGGGCCCGTTTTTGCGATAATGCTCCGCGGTATAAAACCGGCCGGAAGCATGCGGCCTTGGTGCTCCGTAAATTAAGTTATTGCAGAGGAGATGACGTGGAAACAATGATTGACGCATACCTTGAAAATGCGGCGGAGCGGGGGAAAAATAATATTCCGCCGGAAGCGCTGACCCCATCGCAGACGGAAACCCTGTGCCGTCTTCTTGAATATCCGCCTGCCGGCAGACAATCACTGCTGACAGAACTGCTGGCAGACCGTGTGCCCCCTGGCGTGGATGAGGCCGCCCGCGTTAAGGCGGATTTTCTGGGCGCGGTGGCACGGGGAGAAAAAACATCTCCGCTGATCACTCCGGCCGGTGCGGTAAAGTTGTTGGGCACCATGCTGGGGGGATACAATATTCAGCAGCTGACCGCATTTCTGGAAATGTCCGACCTGGCATCTTTGGCGGCGACGGAACTGGCCAACGCCATTTTTGCATTTGACGGGTATGAAGCCGTGGCCCGGAAGGCGGCGGAAAATGAATATGCCGCCCGGGTCATGGACGCCTGGAAAGACGCGGCCTGGTTTCTGAGGCGCCCTGCGGTCCCTGAAAAAATCGAGCTCACGGTCTTTCGAGTGGACGGTGAGATCACCACCGATGACCTTTCCCCGGCCGGCGAGGCCGGGACGCGCTCGGACATCCCCCTTCACGCCCTTTCCATGCTGAAATATCGCATGGACGACCCCATTGACGAGATTCAGCGGCTGAAAGCGCATGGCCGGCCGCTGGCCTTTGTAGGAGATGTGGTGGGCACCGGTTCCTCCCGGAAGTCGGCGGCCAATTCCCTGATCTGGCATATCGGTGAGGATATTGCCCATGTGCCCAACAAACGCCGGGGGGGCGTGGTCCTGGGCGGCAAGATCGCACCGATCTTTTTCAATACCCTGGAGGATGCGGGCGCCCTTCCCGTGGAGTGCGACGTCTCGAAAATTGCCAACGGCGATACGATCGCTGTATATCCCTATGAAGGCCGGATCGAAAACATTGCCAGCCGGGAAACTGTTGCCGCCTTTTCTCTGAAGTCGCCCGTGATTCTCGACGAAGTTCGGGCCGGTGGCCGCATTGCCCTGATCGCCGGTCGGACACTCACCAATAATGTTCGGGAGAAAATGGGGCTGGGGCCGTCCGATGTATTCCGCGCCCCCATACAGCCGGAAAAGGGGAAGGGCGGTTTTACCCTGGCCCAGAAAATCGTAGGCCGGGCCTGTGGCAGGGACGGGGTGGTGCCGGGCGAGTACTGCGAACCCGCGCTCGCCACCGTGGGCTCCCAAGACACCACGGGCAGCATGACCCGGGATGAATTAAAGGAGCTGGCCTGCCTGGAATTTTCGGCCGATCTGGTCATGCAGTCCTTCTGCCATACCGCCGCTTACCCCACGGACCGGGACCGGGCCATGCATGACAACCTGACCCGGTTTTTTCAGGAGCGGGGCGGGGTGGCCCTGCAGCCCGGCGACGGCGTCATTCACTCCTGGATCAATCGTATGCTTTTGCCAAATACGGTTGGAACGGGCGGGGATTCCCATACTCGCTTTCCCGTGGGCATCAGTTTTCCGGCCGGCTCCGGGCTGGTGGCCTTTGGCGCGGCCATCGGCAAGATGCCGCTGGACATGCCCGAATCCGTGTTGGTTCGGTTTTCCGGCACCCGCCGGCCCGGCATTACCCTTCGGGACATGGTGAACATGATTCCCTATGCCGCCATAGATGCCGGACTGCTCACAGTGGCCAAGGAGAATAAGCAGAATGTTTTCTCCGGGCGCATTCTGGAGATCGAAGGGGTATCGGATCTGACCGTGCCCCAGGGGTTTGAGCTGACCAATGCATCGGCGGAGCGATCGTCCGCCGCCGGCACTATCAAGCTTGATATTCCACAGGTGACGGCCTGGATGCGGGAAAACGCTGCAATCCTCGAGTCGCTGATCGAAAAAGGATACCAGGATCACAGCACCCTTCGGCGCCGCATTGACCGGATTCATCAGTGGCTGGACGCACCCTGGCTGATCGAAGCAGACCCGGATGCGGAATATGCCGCGGTGCTGGATATCGACCTGAGCACCTATGAAGAGCCCATCCTGGCCTGCCCCAACGATCCCGATGATGTCCGGCTGCTGTCCGCGGTGGCCGGCCAGGCCGTTGACGAGGTGTTTATCGGCTCCTGCATGACCAATGCCGATCATTTCCGCCGCGCCGCCGCAATTCTGGCCGAAGCGCAGGTGCTTCAAAGCAGGCTGTGGGTGACGCCGCCCACCATTGTCGACCGGACGGCCCTGGCCGGGGAGGGGCATATCGATGTGTTCGAGCGCCTGGGCGCACGGGTGGATATTCCGGGATGCTCTTTGTGTATGGGCAACCAGGCCCGGGTGGCGCCGGACACGGTGGTGATGTCCACGTCCACCCGCAATTTCCCCAATCGTATGGGCGATAATACATTGGTGTATCTCGGTTCTGCGGAACTGGCGGCCGTTACCGCCATACTCGGCCGGATTCCGACGATCACGGAATACCAGGGTATGATTGGTCCCGGTGTTAAATAGTGTCCGTCCATAAATTGCTATTTTGCCCGATTTCTGCGTCAGTCTCAAATTTTAATCCTCAAAATACGCAAAGTATTCCTCCGGTTAAAATTTTCGCCTTCCTTGAACTCGACCAAAATATCTAATTTCTGGACGGACACTAAATAGCGGAGCGGGTGGCTGTGTGCCGGGGTTGTTGATAATGGATTAATAGTATTATCAATAATTTGTTGACATTGTTCACGGCCGGTGTGCTTCTTTAAAGTGGAATTTTATTGACTTTTTTTCTTCAGGCCGGTATTAGCCAATTTTAATTTTTTGAGTTGGCTATTATCAAATAAAGCGTGCCGGAAGTTTTCCGGTGCCGTCAAGGAGGATGTTCGTGGACAAGCAGGAAACGCTGTATATTAATGACGCTGCCAAATGCGTGGACTATATCATCGATAATTTCGGCAAGAAGATTGTGCTGGGCATGCCGCTGGCCCTGGGGAAATCCTACCAGATGGCCAATGAATTCTACCGGCGGGCCAAGGCCGATCCGGAGATTCAGCTGCTGATCGTCACGGCCCTTTCCCTGGAAAAGCCCACCGGCAGCAGCGAACTGGAAAGACGGATTGTTGAGCCGCTTGCCGAACGCATCTGGGAAGGGGTTCCTGATTTTGATTACATGCTGGATCTTCGCAAAGACGGCTTGCCCCCTAACGTCGCCCTGAAAGAGTTTTATTTCCGGGCGGGATCGTTTGTCCATACCCCCGTTGCCCAGCAGAATCATTACAGTTCCAACTATACTCATGTACCCCGGGACATGATCAACGAGCTGATCGAAAACCGTCCTGACTGGACCTTTGTCGCCTGCCAGCTGGTTGCCAGGCAGGAGATCGACGGCAAGACATATTACAGCGACAGCTGTAACGCTGATCTTAACAACGACTTTGAACGCTTAATCCCCATCGCCGAAGAATTAGGCCTTTGCGGCATTGTGATCGGCCAGGTGAACAACAACCTGCCCTTCATGTACGGGGATGCGGTGCATGACGCCGGTTTCTTTGATATTATTATTGACAATGATCAATACCATTTCCCGCTGTTTTCCGTGCCCAAGGAACCGGTAATGGATGCCGAACATATGATCGGGCTGCACGTTAGCACCCTGATAAAGGACGGGGGGACACTTCAGGTGGGCATCGGTTCCCTGGGGGACGCCATTTCCTATGGCCTGCTGCTGCGTCATCATGAACCGGACGTCTATCGCCGGATCGTGGATGATCTGGGCATTTCGTCCCGTTATGGTGCTTTGATCGATCGAATCGGCGGTCTGGACAGCTTCGAGGCCGGTCTTTACGGCTCCACCGAAATGCTGGTGGGCGTGTTCATCGATCTTTACAAAGGCGGGGTCCTCAAGCGCAAAGTCTTTCCTAGCACCGTTATTCAGCGACATCTCAATGAAGGCGTGCTTTATTCTGCCATCACGCGTGAGGCCGCGGAAACCGTCTTACAGGCCGACGAACTCAATCCGGTGATCAAGGAAAAGTGGTTTAATAATCTCCAGTATTGCGGTTTTTTCAAGGACGCCCTTCGTTACGAAGATTACTGCATCGTTGACGGCGATCGGCGGTATTCCGCCGACCTCCGGGACGATGCCAACCGGCAGGCTATTCTGGAGAATTGCATCGGCGAGACACTGCAAAACGGCATCGTGGCCCACGGCAGCTTCTTTATCGGCGCCCGGAAATTCTACGAGGCCCTTCGGTCCATGAGCGAGGCCGAACGCCGGCAGTTTATCATGACCGGCGTCAATTACGTGAACCAGCTGTACGGGGATGAGGAAATAAAGCGGCTTCAACGCAAAGACGGCCGATTCGTCAATGCCGGGATGAAGATTTCCATCATGGGCAACATCGCATCGGACGCACTGGCCGACGGCACCGTCATCAGCGGCGTGGGCGGCCAGTACAATTTTGTTTCCATGGCCCATGCCCTTGAAGATGGCCGCTTGATCATGATGATCAAAAGCACCAAGGAGCACAACGGCGAGGTGCAGTCCAACATCGTCTTTAATTACGGATATACCACGATTCCTCGTCACCTGAAGGACATCGTGGTAACGGAATACGGCATCGCGGACCTGCGCGGCAAGGTGGATCAGGACGTGGTCAAGGCCCTGATTAACGTGGCGGATTCCCGGTTTCAGGAGGACCTTCTGGCCAAAGCCAAAAAGGTCAACAAGGTGCCGAAGGACTATGAGATTCCCCGGGAATACCGCAACAACTATCCCTGGGTGATCGGCGAAAAGCTGGCCCCCTATCGTGCCGAGGGGCGGTTTCAGGCGTTTCCCTCGGGCACCGATTTTACCGAGGAAGAGGTGGTGCTGACAAAGTCCCTTCGCAAGTTCAAGCAGGAAGCGGCCAAAAACAAGCTGGCCGCACTCAAGGGCGTGTTCGGCCGGTTTGCCAGGCCTGTGCCGGATGCGGCCCGGCCCTATCTCGACCGCATGGCCCTTGATCAGCCCAACGGCTTTAAGGAAAAGATGCTGCGCAATGTGGTGCTCACCGCCCTTGACAGGGAAGGGGTGTTATAGAGTTATGAGTTATGAGTTATGAGTTATGAGTTATGAGTTATGAGTTATGAGTTGTGAGTTGTGAGTTGTGAGTTGTGAGTTGTGAGCGATGAGGGGTGAGTGTGGGAAGAAAAGGCCACTTTCCAGGTTCTTACGAATCTTTGAGAAGCGGGACTTTGCAATTTTTATCGCCTTCCTTGTTCGATCATATCCCGTATTGAGAACCCATTAAGTGTATTTTTTTCACGGAATTCCCGCAGCTCGGCGATGACTTTTTCGGGGGGCGTGGTGCTTTAATGAAAATCAATCTGCAGGACCTGCTCCCGTTGTTTGATCAGCTTTCTGATGGCCGCCTGGTCCGCCGGATCGGTGACCGGCGTGACGGCTGAAACAACCTGACCGGTTTCATCTTTTTCATACTTCCATTTTTCGATAAACCCGGGGACGGTGGCGTAGCTGGCGCCGCCTGTGCCGCAGCAGGAGGTATCAAAGACCGCCATGCCGGTAAGATAGAGCACTTCCCGGTCCCGGTAGGGCAGCCGGTTTTCGCCGGTCAGCATGTAATGGCCGCCGATGGCAGTGATGGGGGTGTTCAGCCGGGGATGCGGGTAGTTGAAAGAGGGTGTCATGATCATGCTCCTTTTTGTAATTGTTGCCTCCACCAACTATACATGATTCATGGGGCGGGATTAAAGCCTTTTTCATGTCACGTACAACGTAGGGGTGAACCTATGTGTTCGCTAGTGCCCATCCATAAATTGCTATTTTGCCCGATTTCTGCGTCAGGCTCAAATTTTAATCCTCAAAATACGCAAAGTATTCCTCCGGTTAAAATTTTCGCCTTCCTTGAACTCGACCAA
>JAXHVL010000084.1:0-9794 GCA_034189225.1 Thermodesulfobacteriota bacterium | reverse complement strand
TCTCCGATGGCAAGCCTGAGGTTCTCAGCTTTTTCAGGCACGGCAATCAGATGGATATGGTTGGGCATTAAACAATACGCCCATATGGCCACATCATACGCCCCGCACCACTCCGCCATCAAGTCGATATATGCCTGATAATCATCATAGGGAAAAAGGTCGGCTGATGCCTGTTCCCGCGCTGCGTGATATGATGCTGCATCCCTTCCGCCACCACTCTTGCCATTCGTGCCATGGATATAAAATACCCCCAGGCACATTATATGTCAAGAAAAATAGATACACTGTCCCTGGAATTCGATACACTGTCCCTGGAATTCCAAACCTCGCGCACGGTACTTACTGCAAAAACGCCGCGGCGGGGTTAGAAGCTTTTTACGAAGCCGTCTTGCAGGGGTTATCGTGTTATGCGCTTCATAAAATATTGTATAAACTGCTCCTGGAACGCCTTGAACATCCCTTCTATTTCGACATCATCTTTATCAAGGATTAAGGATAAAAGGGAAATACCTTCTGAAAACGCTACCAGTCCCGCGCTGATGTGAGGTACGGAAACTTCCTCCTGGCTGGTTTTGGCAAGAAGGATTTGAACCGTTTCGATCCACTCGGAATAGGCTTTCCGGAGTTTCTTTTTTATTTTGGGGTTGTAGATCGCCAGTTCCTGAAACTCGATAAATATTTTTGAAAGATCACGGTTTGTAGTGATGCGATGGTAGGCGAAATCGAGGCATGCTCGCAGCGTGTCCTCGGGGCTCTGGAATTCAGGTGTTTTTGAAAGCATCCACTTTTCAAAAATCGTCTTGTAGTGTTCGATGACAAATTCGATATAGTTGAGGAGTATGTCTTCTTTACTTTTATAATAGTAATGCAGCATACCGTGATTGATCCCGGCAGCAGCCGCAATATCTTTAATCGAGGTTTGATTGAACGGTTTTTTTAATAAGCACCTGGTCAGTGCATCCATGATCTGTCGACGTCGTTTTTCCTGTATCGTACTGTGTGTCATATTTTGAATCCTTATGCGTTTTATATGGAACCGGGAATATCGTGATCACTGTTTCAGGCCGTTTGTTCATCCACCCTGTCATTGCCTGTGGAGAATATATCATTATTAAAAATAATAATTCCAGAAAAAATTAGTTGACAGACTAATTTTTTTCTGTTAGTTAACTAACTAAGAAATGCAATACGCCTTTTAGCAGGGTTTCGAGAATCGATATTGTGAGGTGAATAATGAAAATCGGGGCGGCATTTGTGGATATCGCTATCGATCAAGGCGGCTGCGCATCTACCAGCAGGCCAACAACCCATGACAGACCGACCTTTGTGGAAAAAGACGTTGTACACTACTGCGTGACCAATATGCCGGGGGCAGTACCAATGACGTCTACATATGCCCTTACAAACGCTACCCTGCCTTTTGCATTGGAGTTGGCGGACAAAGGGTGTGCTCTTGCGCTTGAAGAGAATGAATCATTAGCAAAAGGACTCAATGTATATCACGGGCAGCTAAGGAACGAGAAAATCGCGGAATCACTTGACATGGATTGCTGTCACGCCCCCGTCTTATATAATTAAACCCGGCAAAGGAGGAAGCATGCCCCCCATAATAGATGCCCATTCCCATATCGGTGATATTCTGTATCCGGACGGCGGCAGGATTATCGAGCAGAAAGGGGTTCGGAAAAAGTGGATTTTCGATCCCATAACCATCTCACAGATGGGCCTGAATCGAGAGTTTGGACTGGGGAACCTGCCTTACCGAATATTCTTACGCTGGGTAATCCGGGCCGAACAGGAACGAAATTTCACAGCAACACGGGAGAATGCCCGCAATTCGATGGATCAGGCGGGGGTGACGGCTACCGTATGCCTGCCGCTTCCGCCCCATGTTGTTTTTTCTGACCTTAAAGCGGCAGCAGAAAAAGACCCGGGGCTGATTCCGTTCACAGGCGTTGATTTTTCCGACACATCCCAATTGGACGAGCAGTTTGAAGCCGAAGTGGCGGCAGGCGCAAAGGGCTTGAAGCTTCACCCCATCATTCAAAAGGTATCTTTCACAGATCCACGGATGAAGAAAGCGGTCCAGGCATTCATGCCGTTTGATCTGCCCATACTGTTTCATGCCGGCGTTTCCAACTACTATGGGGGCAGCGAAAAAGGCCGGAATATTCCGGAATATGGCGGCATTAAAGAAGCCGCGGAACTGGTTTCGGCCTTTCCGGAAGCAAAGTTTATTGTGGGGCATGCCGGAATGTTTGACGTAAAAGACGTCATGCAGATGTTGGGCGGATACCAGAATGTATGGGTGGATACGTCCCTGCAGTCGCCCGGAAAGATACGGAACTTAATTGATGTGTTCGGGAAGGATAAAGTTCTGTTTGCATCGGACTGGCCCTTTGGGGGCCGAAAACCGGCCATCAAGGCGACAAAAGCCGCCTGCAAAAATAATGCGCGGGTAGAAAGAAAAGTTTTTTATGAAAATGCATGTAGTTTATTGAAGATAGAACCCTAACCCGGTTATTTAACGAGCGAGGTAAACCATCATGAATCAAACAAGTCGGCAAACCATATCCCGGAAGGAACGGGGCCAGATTTTCGATGCCTTTGGCAAACACATTTCCAAGGGACAGATCCGTTACCTTACAGCCGGTCACCTGGATGTACTGGAAGGAGAGAGAGACGGCATCCGGTTTTATGAAAGTCAATCCGGCAAACCCTATATCGACGGATTTTCGTCAGCCGGATGCTTTAATGTCGGACGCTGTAATCGGCAGGTTATCCAGAAACTGGAAGCGGCTGCGGATGACTATGATATGGGCACCTATGGCATGCTCTCCGCGCCGAAAATCAGGCTGGCCAAACTGCTGGCAGACGTGGCCCTGGGTGACCTGAACCGGGTTTTGCTTTGCGGAACCGGTGCCGATGCGGTTGAAGGCGCATTAAAACTGGCAAGGGGCGCAACCGGGCGAAACGAAATTGTATCCATGGTAAAGGCCTACCACGGCCATTCCGGGATGAGCCTGTCGGCCAATGGCAAAGACCATTACAAAGAATTATTCCAGCCGTTAATGCCGGGTTTCCGCTTTGCCCTCTTTGGTGATCTGAAGGCGATCCGTCAAATGGTTTCCGAACGTACCGCGGCCATTATACTGGAGCCGATTCAAGGGGAAGGCGGGATACATGTGGCCACGGACGAATATCTCAGGGGCCTTCGTGAAATCTGCAACCAATACGGGATCATGCTCATTTTTGATGAAATCCAGACCGGTTTTGGCAGAACCGGCAGGCTTTGGGCGTCCGAGCACTCCGGTGTGATACCGGATATGATGGTCCTTGCCAAATCAATGGGCGGCGGGCTGTACCCCAACGCGGCGATTCTTTATCGCGACCGCAGCGAGCTCACCGGCTATGTCGATGGCAATCCCGGGTTTCATTCGTCTATGGGCGGCGGAACGGACCTGGGCTGTATTGTTTCTGCTTCCGTTATTGAATATATCGTTGAAAATAAAATCTGGGAAAATGTCGAGAAGATGGGCGACCGGCTGTTGGGCGGACTCCGGCGTATTAAGGAAGAAAATCCGGGACTGATCGTGGAAGTTCGCGGCAGGGGCATGATGGTCGGGGTTGAGTATAAACAGGAATTCATGGGGATTCTTATGGCCGATTGTCTGGCAACCCATGGCATGTTTGCCGCCTATTCCGCCAACGCGCCCCAGGTTATGCGGTTTCAATTCCCCACCGCCGCCACAGCCGAAGATATTGATGAGGCCCTGGAGATTGTTCGAAAAGCCATCAGGCTGAGCAAACTGTATCTGCTGCTCCTGGGGCCGCTTTCCAGGATACCCTTTGTCAGGACAATGTTGAACAAAGGGGATATTCTGGTCACCGTCAATTCCTGGCTCCGCAAGATCGCCTTTTGGGAATAATGAAACAAAGAAATTCAGGAGAACGAAATATGGATACCACACTTCAGGAAAAACAAGCCGGCTCATTGGAATCAGATGCACCGGACACGCAGAATAAAGCGCCAACGTCTGTTGACAGAAAAGGAGATAACGCCCCCATGGATAAGCTTATTGCGGACGCAAAACAGGTAGTTGGCAACGGTTTTGTGGAAAACCTGGCGTCAAAGGGAATGGATTGGGTAGAGTCCGGCCGGCAGGGCTCGGTTGTTCATGATTCCAATGGCAATAAATTCATTGACTGTTATTGTTCGTCAGGCACGTATAACCTGGGCCGGAAAAATCCCGCCATCGCCCGTGAACTCAAACAGGCCATCAATGAAACCGATCAGGGCAACTTTGTCATGATTTCACGGGAAAAGGCGATGTTATCGGAAAGACTGGCCCGATTCACCCCGTCTGGCCTGGACTGTTTTCTGTTTACGGTCGTAAGAGGGGAAGCCGTGGATGCCGCCTGCAAGCTGGCCCGGGGGTATACCGAAAGATATCAACTAATCACCGTGAACGGGGGCTGTTACGGCCAGACCGTGTTTGCCATGACCCTGTCCGAGCGGGCAGACAAGAAAGACTTCGGCTCTCTGATACCGGATGTCCAGACAATCCCCTTTAATGACATCGATGCCGCCGGCAGATCAATCACCAGAAATACGGCGGCGGTCATTCTGGAACCGGTTCAAACGGAAAACAATTGCCGCACTGCCGACAAGGATTACCTCGTTGCCCTGCGCACCTTTTGCGATCAAACAGGGGCGCTGCTGATTTTTGATGAATCTCAAACCGGATTCGGAAGAACCGGGGAAAAGTTCGCGTCGGATTATTTCGGTGTGCTGCCGGATATCATGCTCCTCGGTGAAGCCCTGGGCGGCGGTATGTTTCCCTTTGGGGCCATGGTATTTACCAGTTCCGTGAAGACGTTTTTTGATGCGCATCCCCTTATCCATCTGATGACATTCGGCGGACATGATGTGGGCTGCCGGGTCGCGGCCGCGGCCTTAACGGAATATGATCAGATACAACCCTGGCAAAACGCGAAGAAACAGGGAAATATACTGAAAAAATGGCTACAGGAACTGGTCGACGCCAATCCAGAACTGAAATCCGTCCAGGGTATCGGACTGATGTTATCCCTGGAATTTGAAAGTGCAGAAGCGGCGGATAGATTCTGCCGAAGCGCTATTCAACAGGGGGTGCTGGTAAAAACCGGAGAGATCGCCAAACACAGCGTCATCATCCGCCCTCCCCTTACCATAAACGATCAGGACCTGGACAAAATCGTAACGGGGATTGAAAAGGCTCTGGGTTCTGGGGGCGCCCATTAAAGATGGTCACGTAAAAAGTCGCTTGCCGACGGCAAAGTAAAAAGTTCAAGATGCGGCGTGTCTATTTCAATCTCGAGGAGTGGAGCGTACTTGGCGGTACGCGACATGACGAGAGATACATCGCAACGCAGATATTGGACTTCCAAGGAACTTAAGCTGCCAATTTATTGTAAACATATCAATTTTATACAATTTTTTAGTTTATTTCCAGGTTTTTCAGTCTGCCGAAACAACTGAACAGCAACACGTGCCTCGCCCCTTGCAGCGCAGCCGAGCAGGGGCGGTTTTTTCGGAAGACGCGGGCAGACTGTCTGAGCAGACGAGGCTTAACGCATCTGTACAAAAGGACAGGCGAGTTTCTGCCCGCGCCGAAAAAACCGCCCCTGCGAGGGTAGCCGAAGGCCAAGCTGCGGGGCGCCCTTTCTTTTGCATACTTTTCTTTGGGCGAGCAAAGAAAAGTATGAAAGAAAAATGGGTCGTTAAGCACAAATAGCGGTAAAAGACCAAGTCTCGCGTACGTTACTTTCTGCAAAAATACCGCAAAGCGGGGTAAGCCGCTTTTTACGAAGCCGTCCCCCTTCAACGTTTTACAAAGCCATCACACAGCCGCGACCGCAAAAAAGCCGGGAGCATGGCCCCCGGCTTTTGTTTATAACTGGTGGTCTAATCCGGTCAGCCGGCATATTGCTTGCGGATTTCCTTTTTATTGATCTTGCCGACGCTGGTTTTGGGGATCTCATCCACGATATCAATCCGGTTGGGCACGCCGTATTTGGGAATAGCGCCCTTGTCCACAAAGCTTGAAAAAAACTGCTTCAGATCGTCTTCAGTGACCGACCCCTTGTGGGAATCCCGAAGCACCACCATGGCCATGGGGCGTTCGCCCCACTTGTCGTCGGGTACACCCACCACCGCGGCTTCGCTCACCCCATCATGCTGGCTTATAATATCCTCCAGTTCCAGAGAAGAAAGCCATTCACCACCGGTCTTGATCACATCCTTGATCCGGTCGGTGATTTGCAGATACCCCTCTTTATCAATAAAGCCCACATCCCCCGTGTGCATCCAGCCGTTCTCCCAGAGCTGTTCGCTCTTTTCCGGGTCCTTGAGATACCCCTGGGTGAGCCATGGCGCCCGGACCACCACTTCGCCGGTGGCGGACCCGTCATGGGGAAGCGGATTGCCATTGGCGTCGATAATTTTCAACAACACGTTGGGCACGGGCAGTCCGGTTCTGCAGCGGATGGGCACCTGGTCTTCCTTGGACCAGTCGGCCATTTCAGGCTTCAGCATGGCCGCGGTGAGCAGCGGGCAGGTCTCGGACATGCCATAGGCGCTGGTCAGGTTGATGTCGTGCTTGAGGGCTTCCCGGCACAGGCCCTTGGGCAGTGCCGATCCGCCGATCACCACCTTCCATCTGGACAGATCCAGGTCATTGATCACCGGGCTGGATACCAGCATGTGGATGATGGTGGGCACACAGTGGGAAAAGCTCACCTGCTGCCCCACCACCAGTTTGAGGATCATTTCCGGTTCATACCGGCCGGGATACACCTGCTTGTTGCCCAGCATGGTGAACATGTAGGGCAGCCCCCAGGCATGTACGTGAAACATGGGGGTCAGGGGCATATAGACATCCGAGGAATCCACCCGGAAGTTCGGGGTTGTGGTCATGGACGACAGAAGTCCGTAGGTGTGAAGCACCAGCTGCCGGTGACTGAAATAAACCCCCTTGGGCAAACCAGTGGTGCCTGTTGTATAAAACAGGGTGGCCATGGTGTTTTCGTCAAATTCCGGAAAATCAAAACTGTCTTTGGCGCCGTTCACCATGGCGTCATATTCGCCGGAAAGCGCAAGGGAGGTGTCGGGTTTATCAGATTTATCCGTGATCAGAACAATTTTCGGGTCGGTCTCAAATTGGTCCTTGACCGCTTCCAGTATGGGCATAAAATCGGCATTGGCCAGAATCACCGAATCCTCGGCATGATTGATGGTATAAATCAACTGCTCCGGCGACAGCCGGACATTAATGGTATGCATGACCGCACCGATCATGGGAATGGCGAAAAAACATTCCAGGTAACGATGGCTGTCCCAGTCCATAACGGCCACCACATCGCCGGGCTTCACCCCGAGTTCCGTGAGCATGTTGGCCAGTTGATGGACCCGCCTGGCAAAATCCCGGTAGGTGTACTTAAACTGATCCCGGTAGATGATTTCCCGATCCGGATAATAGATCAGGGGCGGTTCCATAAGGTTTTTGATCAACAGAGGAAAGGAATACGCAGAGGGGGTTCTTTCAATTAAACGGTCGGTCATGGATGCCTCCTTTTCAGTGGATGGATTGATATCGAACGGCAAAACGAAGCCATCTCGTATATGGATATTTCATCGGGTATCACTGCTGTTAAGCCGGGATAAAAATGATTGGTTTGGGCCGTTACGCGTTGAAGGCGGACACAAGCAGCCCATTGTTTGACTAACAATAAAATTATATAAAACCCGTCCATCCCTGTCAATGGCTTTATTGACTTTCCAGAAAAAGGTTTCCGATGCCCCGAAAAACGCGCCGGCTTTGTCCGGCATCGCAAATAACGGATGTCGCTATCGGGAATCTTCCGCTTTGCGAAACTGCTTTGGCAAATTCCGGACATGGTATACAATAAGCCAGAGCGGGGCAAACAACTTTTACTATGGGAAATACCATGAAACCACTGACCTTTCTTATAATCGGCACTTTTTTATGCGCCGGGTGCGCGGGAACACCACCGGCGAATCTGGGGGTAACCGACGGCCGGCTTTCGCCATGCCCAGACACGCCTAATTGTGTAAACAGTCAGTCGCCGGGCACACCCCATTATATAGCCCCCATTGCTTATGAAGGCAAAAAAAACGAGGCTTACAAACGACTGAGACGGGTAATAACCAGCATGCCCCGTGCAAAGATAACGAAGGAAAAACCGGACTACCTCCGGACAGAATTCACCTCCCTGGTCATGCGGTTTGTGGATGATGTGGAATTCTATTTTCCCGAAGCACCGGTCATCCATGTCCGGTCGGCTTCCCGCGTGGGCTATTCGGATCTCGGCGTCAACCGGAAACGCATCGAAACCATACGGGAACAGTTTGGGGCCATAGCTGACGGCGGTGATACGACGCCCGTTGAGTAAAGGAGGCTGGCCCGGAAGACCAGGCATTGGTTACTCCCCTGGGAAGGGGGGGCGTCCAAATCGAAATCAAAATATGACAATTAACAAAGATTCAGCAGCATTTGCAGCGGGACAGCGGCTCATGGCCGGATTTGACGGCACCGACCTGAACGGGGACCTCAGGCTCCTGATCGACACCCTTCATGTGGGCGGCATTATCCTGTTTTCTCGGAACCTCGGCGCCCCGGATGAGATCGCGGCCTTATGCCGGGACGCACAGGCATATGCAGCTGACTGCGGCCTGCCGCCGCTGTTTATCGCCATCGACCAAGAAGGCGGGCGGGTGGCCAGGCTGAAAGAACCGTTCACCCGGTTCCCCGGCAACCCCGCCATTAAAGATTTCCAGGCGGCGACGCAATTTGCCGCCATCACCGCCGGTGAATTGATCAACACCGGTATCAACATGAACATTGCGCCGGTACTGGATGTTGCAGACACCATTGGAAATAGCATCATGGCAGAACGGGTCTTTCCCGGCGCCCCGGAAACCGTGGCATACCTTGGCGTTACTGTCATCCGGGGCATGCAGGACCGGGGCGTTATGGCGGTGGGCAAGCATTTCCCCGGCATCGGCCGCACCACCACGGATTCTCACATCGATCGCCCGATTCTGAAAACAGATACGGAAACGCTTCTTAAAACCGACATCATCCCTTTTCAATCCGCCATTGCCAAAGATGTGGCCGGCCTCATGCTTTCCCATATTATCTATACCGGGCTTGACAGACAATGGCCGGCCAGTCTTTCGGTAGACATCGCACGAACCCTTCTCAGGGATCAAATGGGGTTTTCCGGCCTTGTCTTAACCGATGATCTGGACATGGGCGCCATCAAAAACCATTATTCCATTACGACCGTAATCAACCGTATCATGGCTGCTGATATCGACATTGCCCTTATCTGCCACAAGGGGCCAGACCGGGAAACCGCTTTTGAAGAAATGGCCCGGCATATCCGTTCCGCACCCGCACAACGGGCCCGATCAAACGCCGCGCTGAACCGGATTCTGGCCCTGAAGACCCGTTACCTGAATTACTCCCTTTCTGCAAAAACACCGCAAAGCGGGGTAAGCCGCTTCCAAGGAACTTAACGTGGTAATTCATTTAAAACCAAAGCATTTTTTTTAACCACGGAATACACGGAAGAGCACGGAAGGAACCAGCTTGCTCCCTTTTTCCGTGCCTTTCCGTGTATTCCGTGGTTAATCAAACGGCAGTCGATTATGATCACGAAAAGGTAGAAGTGGCGAAGCAATCTTTCGATCCCGCCATAATACGTTACTTCCTGCAAAAACACCGCGG